>DHOG01000087.1:3300-5774 GCA_002410715.1 Ruminococcaceae bacterium UBA5396
CAGAAGTTGCGGTATATTTGCTGGCACAAAAACTAGGGGTTTCCTGCTGCCCCGCCTATCGTATTGATAAAGATACCGTATTTTCTGCTTTTTTATATGATTTTTCGAAGGAATATATTGTTCATTTTCGGCGATTGTTTGACGGTGCTCGTTCAGATAACGAATACCAAAATCTAATTTCTGTTCGTCCGCAATATAAAGACGATATCGCCCGGATGATAATGCTTGACTTTATTACGCGGCAGGATGACCGTCATTTATCTAACATTGCAATTAAAATAAGCGGACAAAGCGAATCTTTTTATCCGCTTTATGATAATGGGCGCAGCCTGTTTTATGAAGATACGGAAGAAATGGTGGCACGGGCAGTCGCCGATCCGGCAAACTATGCTACCAGTTTCGGCTACTCCGGCACCTATTATGATTATGTTAAAGAGATTGCTAAGGAGCGCGGGGACCTTGCCGGACTTATCAACCTTGATATTACAAAGGATGAAATTATAGAAGTTTTGAACGCTGCAAAATTCAAAGACTACCGCTTTAACGGTGCGCTGGAGTGGATTTCAAAAACCCTTGAAATGGTACGAAGACTGGCATAATAATCAGTCCGCCACATTTATAATCCGCAAGCCTTTGGAATTTGCATAGTTCACTGTTTATGCAAAGCAAAGTGTTATGCGAAGATGAAGCAAAAAAAGCCGTAAAATCAAGGCACGGAACTTAAAAGGCTTCACATAAGTCCTGCTGTTATAATAATATTGCTCTGAACATAGTGAGCAAATATTATCTCGGGAGGAAATGACAATTGAAGAGCAAAACAAAACTTGATCTGTTAATTGAACAGGTCGAAAAAAAGTTAGAGAAGGCTTTATACTCCACACACGCACAAAAGAGTTACCGTACCTATTTTAACAACATCCGGAAATATGCTTTAACAAAAGGGGATGATGGATTTACAGACGAGCTGGGCGCTGATTATTTAAAAGAGACATATAATTTTCCGTTCAAGCCGGTGGGTCGTTTATGCACAACCGTCCAAAACGCTTCCCGTGCAGTTGAGCTTCTTTCTTCTTTCCAGAAAACCGGGGAATTTTCAAAGAGGAAAAAGCGGCGGCAGGAACGAGTCCCCCAAAATCTTGAATGTGTAAAAATGATAGAAAACTATATTGAAGATATCCAACCGAATCATAAAGGTGATGAGCCGCTGGTGCAACACAGAAACACAGTTATTGAATTTTTGGATTATCTTTATGATAACGGAATAAGCGATTTACAATATCTCAATGCCAATCATGTCAGCGACTTTCTTAAGACGTTCATCAATATTCCCAGAAACAGCAGAAAGGCAAAGCTGTCCCATCTCCGGTGTTTTCTCAGATTCCTTTATATTCAAGAATTTACACAAATCAATCTTGTGCTGGCACTGCCATCGCTGCGACTCGGCGGTCAGAAATATGTTCCCATAACATTCACTTCGGATGAAACAGAAGCGTTTTTCGCCGCGGTTGACCGTACGAAAGCACACGGTAAACGGGATTATGCCATTATGCAGATTCTTTCACAGTTAGGACTGCGCAGCGGAGATGTTCGTAATCTCAAATTTGAGAATATTGACTGGGAAAAAGGCATTTTCTGCATTCAACAGGAAAAAACATCCCATTTCATTGAACTTCCTATATCTGAAGAAATCGGATCCAGTTTGATTGATTATTTGAAAAACGGACGCCCGCATTCTGACTCCGAATTTGTTTTTATCAGACATTCCGCGCCTTTTGAACCTTTGAGTTGTCTGACTGACATTTGCCGCCGCTATATGAAAACTGTGAAACACGGTGTTCAGCCCGGCGTATGGGGCTTGCACGCCTTTCGCCATACTCTGGCCAGCAGGTTGCTGGCGGAAAATGTAGGGCCGCAAATAATAGCACAGATCTTGGGCCATTCTAACTCCCGCACAGTCGGCGAATATCTTCATATTGACTTTAAAAAGCTTGAGATGTGTGCGCTTGATCCGGAGGAGGTGTTCGCTGATGAGCAGCTTTAATCCGGTATTTACAGGAAAGCTGTCCTTGGTTTTATCCCAGTTTCTGTCTGAAAAAAGAGGCTTGGGATACGCGTACAAAACCCAAGCGGCTCGGATGAAGCAATTTGATCTTTTCTCTGCCAGGTTCTTTTTTGAGGAGAATATTTTAACAAAAGAACTGGCAGAGGCATGGTGTCAGACACGACACGGCGAAAAAGCCGTAACGCAAGGCATGCGTATTGATTTTGTAAAACAGCTCGGGACTTTTATGGTCAGCCATGGCTACCCTGCATACATTACTCCGCTTAAAGGAGAGAATACAATATCCTCAAAATACACTCCTCATATTTTCAGCGCCACGGAATTGGCAGATATTTTTAATACGGCTGACAAAATGAAGTTTAATCTAAAGACTCCCATGCGCCATCTGGTGGTTCCTCTTCTGTTCAGAATG
>DHOG01000087.1:5990-7622 GCA_002410715.1 Ruminococcaceae bacterium UBA5396
AGGTGTCTGAGGTATTGAATCTTAAACTCTGCGATATTGACTTGGATGCAGGTATCCTGCATATACGGAACGCGAAATTTTACAAGGACAGAAAAGTTGTCATGGCCAAATCCCTTGTGAAACACTGTCGGGCATATTGCGAAAGTGTACATGCTTTTTCTGATTCGGGCAATTCCCTTTTCCCTTGCAGGGACGGACAGGCTTATTCATACAGAGCTATCCACAACATCTTCAGAAATTTGATCCGGGACGCAGGAATTTACTATGGCGGGAGAGGAAACGGTCCGAGAGTCCATGACTTGCGTCATACATTTGCCGTTCACTGCCTGAAAAAATGGACTTTCAGCCGTATGGATTTATTGGTGATGCTCCCCGTGCTGTCCGCTTACCTCGGACACAGTGACATGAACGGCACACAGCATTATTTGCGGTTGACTGCGGATCTGTATCCATATATCCAATCTGTATTAAACGTTGAGTATGACAATATTATCCCGGGACTGGGAGGTGAATGCATTGCAAAGCAGTGATTTCTCAAAACTCCTTACCCGGTTTTTATCGCATTATCTCCCAGATGAAAGAAATTTGAGCCATAACACCATTTCATCGTATTGCGATACTTTTCGGCTGCTCCTCATATTTTGCAGAGATGAAAAGCGTTTGCCTATTGAAAAATTACAGGTGGAAGATATTGCTCCTGAGATGATAAAAGATTTTCTGCTCTGGCTGGAAACAGACAGGCGGTGCGGAATATCCACCCGGAATCAGAGATTGGCGGCAATTCACTCTTTTATGAAATATCTGCAGTCAGAGTCCCCTCAAAATATCTTTGCCTGCCAGAAAGTTCTCGCCCTGCCATACAAGAAAAAAACCAGACCTGTTATTTCCTATCTGACCATTGACGAAATGAAAATGATTTTATCCATGCCGGATTTATCTGCTGAAGAAGGCAGAAGGGATGCTACATTATTGAGCGTACTTTATGATACCGGCTCAAGGGTTCAGGAAGTTGCCGATCTAAGAGCGATGGATTTACATCTTTCTTTTCCCGAAAAGCTCATTATTACAGGCAAGGGGCGAAAGAGCCGTGAAGTTCCGTTGATGTCGGGTACCGTTAAATTGCTTAAAAGTTACACGGAGGAATATTCCGCCTGTTTTTCTGAAAACATGAAAGCGCCACTCTTTCAAAACAGATTTAAGAAAAAGCTTACACGCGCCGGAATCGCATATATTCTTGACAAATACGCAAAACAAGCGAAGGATCTTTTACCGACAATCCCAGACTCGGTTACGCCTCATATGCTCAGGCACACAAAGGCCATGCATCTTTTGCAGGCAGATATTCCGATTGTATATATCCGCGACTTCCTTGGTCATGTCGATATTTCCACAACAGATATCTACGCACGTGCAAATGTGGAAATGAAACGCAACGCACTTGCGCAAGCGTCCAGTTCGTTTTCTGTGGAAATACCATTCTGGCGGAAAGATCAAGATATTTTGAATTGGTTAAAAACGCTTTCTGCCCCTGTAAGGTAACTTTTTTATGTGAAGTTATACAGGATGGATTCTTTCTATCTCAAGCTTTCATCCTGTGTTCTTCGCATAACACTTTACTTTGCATAAACAGTA
>DHOG01000030.1:0-1766 GCA_002410715.1 Ruminococcaceae bacterium UBA5396
CAAGGATTGGGGGGCACGCCAATTTCTGAAAACTTGTGCAAATTGTCACTATAGCTTTTCTATTCAAGGAGCTCATTTTTGCCCTGTTTGCGGAGGCAATAAATTATATATATTTCAAAGGAGGATGTCCATGAATCATTCAAGTATACCAATAGATAAAAGCGGACGTGTAATAAAGTGCCCAATATGTGGCGAGGATAATGTGCTTGCAGATAGTAAATTATGTCATGTATGTAATTCTCCATCTGCTAACTACTGTTACGGCCATGAAGAGGAAATCGCATTTAATGAATGGGAGTATATTCCAAGTCCATGTCCCGAGGGAACTGCCCGGCCCTTGCCCGGAAATGCTCGTTATTGCCCATATTGTGGAAATATAACGACATTTTATCACGCAGGCTATCTTAAGGCATGGAATTATGAGGAGCAAGACGCAGAGACTGTATCTGACGATGATCTATTTGTGGAAGAGCTCGAAGACTTTAGGCCATTGGATGACGCGGTATTGCCTCCTCTTGACAACGCTCTTCCTTTCTAACAGACAAAGGATGGTGGAGAAATGAATTTCGTAGCAATTGATTTTGAAACTGCCAACTCAAAACGCACCAGCGCCTGCAGCATAGGCCTGGCAATAGTTGAAGATTTTGCGGTCACTGAGACAAAGCACTGGTTAATCAAGCCGGAGCCATATTATTTTGATCACTTCAACACTATGCTTCACGGGATATCAGAAAATCATGTTGCAGATGCGCCAACCTTCGATCAACTGTGGCCCACCCTGAAACCCTACATTGAGGACAGGATCGTTGTTGCACACAACGCATCTTTTGACGTCAGTGTGATGCGCCATATGTTCGAATATTATTCTATCCCGACTCCCAATATCGAAATACTTTGCAGTTACAGAATCGCAAAGGCAGCTTATCCGGCAATGGGCTCACATCGCCTCAATGTTGTGTGCCAGGCTCTTGATATTCCATTAGATCACCACAGGGCCGATTCCGACGCTGCCGCAAGTGCAATGATAATATGCGATATCTTCAATAAACAGGGAATAACCGACATTAATGAAATCAAAGAGAAATTCTCCCTCCTTCCTGGTTATTGGTATGATGACAATCGGTATAAAGCCTGCCGGGGAAAACCAAACCCCAAGACTGACACGCTCATCAATCATGATGCAGAATATATTGATAACGACTTTGCCGGTGTGAATTTTGTCTTTACGGGAACGTTGCTTAGCATGACCAGATCAAAAGCGTTTGAGGTTGTTTCAAAAGGTGGCGGCGAGGCTCAAAAGGGTATAAATAAAGAAACTGATTACCTGGTAGTCGGCATACAAGATATGCAAAAGCTGAACGGCAAGAAAACCAGTTCAAAGATGCGTAAAGCTGAGGACATGCAAAAGGATGGCCATAAAATACAAATTATTGGTGAAGACGAGTTTATGAATATGATTGACGACGATCTGTATAAAATATGTTTTCACGAATAGACAGATTTCAATCGCAACCATAACAACAGTTGCTGGATAATTTATTTGGAATTCCCATCCCCCAATTTATAAAAAACAAACTTCGCACAAAACATCTGTTGACGTACGTTATTCCGTACGGTATACTATATGTGAGGTGATAAAAATGGAAGCAATCAATATAACAAAGGCACGCCAGAATCTGTATAAACTTGTTAAGGAAACCAACGAGTCGCATTACCCGATTCACATACTGGGTAAGGACGGTAACGCCGTATTAATATCTGAGGAG
>DHOG01000030.1:1897-3622 GCA_002410715.1 Ruminococcaceae bacterium UBA5396
CCGTATTAATATCTGAGGAGGATTGGCGGTCTATGCAGGAAACACTCTATCTTCATTCAGTGCCCGGACTTGTTGAGGCGATCAAAGAAAGCGAGAATGAACCGATAGAAGAAATGGTAAACGCTGACGATCTCGATTGGGAGTAGAGTTATGTATCGCGTAATATTATCTAAGCGGGCACTCAAGGATTACGAAAAATTAAAACAAGCCGGGTTGCTTAAACAAGCCGGGCTGCTCGTCACGGTGCTCAAGGAAAATCCTTTTCAAAGTCCGCCATTGTTTGAAAAACTGTCAGGCGATTTAAAAGGCTATTACAGCCGCCGAATTAACCAGCAGCATAGATTGGTATACTCCGTCGACAAGGACGCCAAAATCGCCGTTATACGAAGCATGTGGACCCATTATGAGTAAAGGTATCCGCCGCATGGTTGATGGCGGTGTACATATGCTCTATGTGAAATATGAAACTGGATAAACAAAAAACATGAACTGTATCAAATGCAAAAAAGAGATACCGGAAGGGTCTGTATATTGCAACCATTGTGGACGCAAGCAAGAGCGCGAGAAGTCCAGGCGTTCCCGCGCAAACGGGATGGGATCAGTCTATAAGGAAGGAAAGTCGTGGACTGTTGAGGTCACCAAACACTGGACAAATAAAAAACGTATCAAGGAACGTAAGCGTGGGTTCAAAACCAAAACCGATGCCATTGAGTACTTAAATTCGTTACGCGGCGAATCTATAAAAAAGGTTCCTACGTTAAAAGAATTGTACGAGCCGTGGAAAACTAGCACCCTTCCCAAGCTGTCTGCATCCAAGCAAACGGCTTATAAGATTGCATATAATAAACTGAAATCAATCGAAGGCACACCGATAAACCAACTTACCATCGAGGATCTACAAACAGTTGTGGATGAACAGGCAACAACTTTTTACCCGGCACGTGATATGAAATCCCTGTTGTCTCACCTGTATAAACGCGCTTGCGCACAGGAAAACGTACGCAGCAACCTTTCGCGCTTCATTGAACTCCCCACATTAGAAGAGGCCGAGGCCCATCCGTTCAGCGAAAACGAGCTTAAACAGCTCTGGACAGCATTTGAACAAGGCGACAAATTTGTGGGTTATATTCTTCTTATGACATATAGCGGAATGATGCCGGGTGAATTGCGTAAATGTGAAAAAACAATGATTGATTGGAGCCAGCAAAATATTATAGGGTGAGGGCTAAAAACAAAAAAACGAAAAGAAACGCCTATCGTAATTGCAGATTTTATTATCCCTGTGTTGGAGGTTGTTTGCACTATATCCAGCACCAACAAGCTTGTGAAACTTAGCGAAGACGATTTCTACGCAGAATTTCATGCTGCCCTTGCCAGATGCGGATGCGATGACCACAAGCCTTACGATTGCAGGCATACAACAGGTACTACGCTTGCAATCGGTACCGATGTTGCGCCTTCAATTATACAAAAGGTTATGCGTCATACCAAATTTTCCACAACACAAAGGTATATCCACCCTAAAACAAAGGACGCCCTCACTGCAGTCAATAAGATTCAACTGCCCAAAACATCGGGGGAGTAGACGGGGTAGTAGAAGGCTTTGTTTCACATCTTACGCCCACTTCCGCATACTGACAAACGGATAGCGGGCATAAGAAAAACCCGCTCATTGAACGGGTTTCACTTATTCTGGCGGAGAAGGAGAGATTTGAACTCTCGCGC
>DHOG01000041.1:0-16188 GCA_002410715.1 Ruminococcaceae bacterium UBA5396
GTTGGGCTCATAACCCAAAGGTCAGAGGTTCAAATCCTCTCTCCGCAACCAAAACAAAAATCCTGTCGAATTTTGTCGGCAGGATTTTTGTTTTGTATTATTCACTTTATTTTCTTTTTTATGTTATAATTATCCTAATAAAGGAGGGCGTGGGGTGTATGAAAATATTCAAAAAGTCTTCAATATTAGCATGCGTTTATTTACTAATCGTAGGTATTATTAATCTCACTATGGGTTATCCGAAACATCTTAATATTAGCGAATTCGCATTTACAATCAATTATTATATTCCCAAGATTACATATTTAATCTATATTGTACTTTCGATTTTTACTTTAGTAAAACTATTTTTTCGCAGGCAGATTTTAATTCATAAAATAGTCAGTGTTGTGTTAGCACTAAGTGGACTTATCCAAATCTTTGTAATCCTAATGTATTATTATAATATTAGGATTTATTATAAGTTTATCTCTTATCGAGACTTTCCTCAAATAGCAAGCCATATCGCTCTTATTATTATTGCTTTGCTTATGATTTTAATTTCCATAAACACATTTAAACCATTCATAAGTAACAAAATAGCGTTAATTTCCTCCATTTGTGTATTTGCGTTTAGAACGGTAGTTTATTTAACCTCAACCATTTCGCACACTTATTTTGTTGGGAATGCTAGATACTTAATTAACACATTTATTATTATTTTTGGTTCAATATTGATAGGTTTAGCGGCGTTCTGGGCAAGTTATATAAGTTTAAAAACAACTGGTAATTTTACAAATAACTCTGCAGAAAAAGCATAGATTTATCGCCTCTAAACTTTCATGTTTTCTGTGTCGGGATGGCATCTTTTTCGTTATCTTTGGCAACGATATAAAAGAAAATGAGAGCAATGGGTAGTATATATACATTAAGATTTCGTGCATCTTTTTTGGCACTATTTTAAATTCTATATTTATCACTCTGATAAATTATCGTTTTTCAGATTAAAATTCAAAAGGTGACAAATTTAGATACGAAATATGTCACCTTTTTATATGTATGTATGATAGAATTTTACGGAGATTATAAATATAATAGGAACTGGTATTATATTTTTCATACAGATTATTTTTTGGAGGGCCAATGTATTCACTTTTACTTATCGTCATATACATTGCGTTTATCAGTCTCGGTCTGCCTGATTCGCTTTTGGGTTCTGCATGGCCTGTTATGTACAAGCAGTTTGAGGCACCGTTGTCTTACGTAGGCATTGTATCAATGATTATCGCCAGCGGCACCATTGTTTCCAGTCTTATGTCAGATCGACTGACACGAAAGTTCGGCGCATGGCTTGTTACCGCATCCAGCGTGATGATGACGGCCACTGCGCTGTTCGGATTTTCAATTTCCGGTTCGATTATTTCTCTTTGCCTATGGGCAGTTCCGTACGGACTCGGAGCAGGTGCAGTTGACGCGGCCTTAAACAATTATGTCGCATTGCACTACACTTCTCGGCATATGAGTTGGCTGCATTGTTTTTGGGGTGTTGGGGCGGCAATAAGCCCATATATCATGAGTCATTGTCTGATGAATGGATTGGGTTGGAATGCCGGATATGGTTCAATAGCCGGTATTCAGATGGTGCTAACTGCAATACTTTTTTTAAGCCATCCCCTTTGGAAAAGAGAACCGATTGTTAATAACAATGATAAAAAACCTGCGGAAGTTCTGGGTCTGCGGCAAGCCTTGAAAATTAAGGGCGTTAAACTTATCCTTATAGCCTTTTTTGGCTATTGTGCTCTTGAAAGTACAACAGGACTGTGGGCAAGCAGTTATCTTGTTAAACACCATGGAATTGATGCCGAAACGGCAGCAAGATTTGCATCACTGTTTTTTATTGGCATTACTTTTGGGCGCTTTCTCAGCGGGTTTATCGCTGAAAAGGTGGGGGATAAACTGCTTATTCGTTATGGAATTGTAATAATAATGGTTGGCGTCGTTTTGGTAGGGCTTCCTTTGGGAGCAAATATTTTGGCATTGCTAGGGCTTATTATAATCGGCCTTGGTTGTGCCCCGGTGTATCCCTCAATCATTCACTCTACACCCTCAAACTTTGGTAAAGAGAATTCTCAGGCAATTATTGGAATCCAAATGGCAAGTGCATATACCGGTAGTACCTTTATGCCTCCGCTCTTTGGTATAATTGCTGACTATATAAACATTGGTGCGTATCCGTTCTACCTGATGTTCTTCGCAATCCTTATGCTTTTGATGTCCGAACGGTTGTCCGGAATAATAAGGGCTAATAAATGAGTTGGTATTTATCTATTTTCAGAAAAGAGTTGTATTGCTTTGTTTAACAGAAAATCTCATCGACAGGAATAGTAAACATAAAACCTCCATCCGGTTTCTTTTCATCTTTTAACAAATACTGTATGGCTTCAACTACTTTATATAATTTTTCTTGATTTTTTATGACGGTAAATATTGTCTTATTATATGGGTGACGGTCTATTAATAGGTTTTTCAACGATCCGAATAGAGGTATGTCGGTAATATCATTATTCACAATAGTGCTTGCCATACCTTGACTATCTAAAGTGGTTGCTCCCTTTACATTGTGTTTTACTAAAATTGATAATACATCTTCAAGGTATTCGGTTTTGTTTAGTACTATGATTAAAACTTTCATTAACTTTCGCTCCCTTCATGAATATAGGTACAATAGACGTCATCTATATCGGTTTCCTCTGCCAATGTCTGTTCATTGCGGTAAGCATCTAATCCATTTATTTCTCCGGCTTTTTGAATGGCGAGTTTTGAGAAAATTGGACCTGTAGTTTCAAATATTACAATACTGAACATTATAATGGTTGTTATAGCAGTGGCGTATTCCGGTAGCTGTTGTCTCACTAAAACAGATAGTCCAATCGAGACTCCCCCTTGCGGAAGAAGGGCAAGACCCAAATACTTTGTTACCGACTTTTCTGCTTTCACAGACAGGGAACCGACTAAGCTTCCTAAGTACTTTCCCAAAGCGCGAGAAAACACATATGCTACTCCAATTAAGCCAATTGTTTTTAAAATACTAAGGTTAAGTGTTGCGCCGGCTAGGGTAAAAAACAGTACATAGAATGAAGAGACAAAATTATTAATAGATTTAAATGCTCTATCCGGCTTATGTAGAAGGTTAACCAAGGTTGCCCCAATCATCATATTGGTTAATAATGGTGATAGGCCTAATAGATTTGAAGCGCCCACGCCCAAACCGATGGCAACAAGCGAGACAACTTGCAAATCATCATGACTTTTTAATTTTTTTAAGACCATTGTCAAAATGAGGCCAATCGCAAGTCCAACGGCTAGGGATCCTGCTATTTCAACCAGTGGATCAAATAGCAGGCTGGAGAATGATGGCTTCACCCCGCTTATTGACATTTTTGCAAGGGAGATAGCAATGCCAAATGCCATAATTCCAAATGCGTCATCTAGGGCGACAACCGGCAAAATCGTTCTTGTTAACTGTCCGTTCGCCCTGTATTGCCTAATGACAAGAAGGGTTGCGGCCGGTGCGGTTGCAGCTGACATTGATGCAATAACAATACTAAACGCAAAATCCTTATGAAAAATAAAATACATAACGGAAAAAACAACGATTATGGCGCCCATTACTTCTGCAAATGTAATAATAAATATTGATTTCCCATATCTCTTCATGTCCTTTAATACAAATTCGCTTCCAATACTAAAAGCGATAAAAGCAAGTGCGAGTTCACTGATAATCTCCAGTGATTTTGCGGTTCCTGAACCAACGAAATTAAAAAATGATGGACCAAGAAGCAATCCAACAATTAAGTAACCCGATACGTTGGGTAATTTGATTAAGTTTGCCAACCTACCTCCGAGAAACCCTACAGCTAAAACAACGCTGACTTTTAAAATAATATCTACTGAAATCTCCTCCTATTTATTTGTGGTGGTCTACGCTAAACCTGTTAAAAGCACAAAAAAAGCGTAAATACAACTATGTTGTATTTGCGCTTGGAGCACTCCTATGAGGTTAGCTGACGGGTTAGGGCATCCAAGTTGCCCTTCTTAAAGTAAGATTAACCCCAAAAAGACGGTTCCCCCACTATTTCAAATATTCGGAGATAACTATTTATTATTATATCATAATTTTAAATATCGTCAACCGCCAAGCCTTCAAAATAACTGAGTTTCTGAAGAGCTTGCTCTAAATTATGATCTTTCAACTGTTCTTTTGTGTTTTAATAACTCAATTACCCTCGGCTAAAAGCCGAGGGTAATTGAGTTATTATTTTGTCATATTATCTGATTCCATTGCAGCTATAAATGTCTCTGTGAGCTGGGGATCGAATTGCGTGCCGCTGTGGGTACGGATTTCTTGGTATGCCTGCTCAACCGTTTTAGTAGGCTTATAAGGGCGACGGTGCGTCATGGCATCGAAGCTGTCGGCAAGGGTAAGCAAGCGTGCCAGGTAAGGTATCTCTTCGCCTTTCATCCCGTTCGGGTAGCCATTGCCGTCATAGCGCTCATGGTGACTTAGGACAATGGGGACAAGATTCTTAAGTTCAGGTATATGCGCAATGATTTCGGCACTGTCCTTGGGATGCTTCTTGAGCTCTTCCCACTGCTCGACAGTGAGTTTTTCGTCGGTAATCAGTAATTCTTTCGGCACATTGATTTTCCCCAAATCATGCAGGTAAGCAGCACATATCAGCTTTTTCTTGGTTTCATAATCCATTTTCATATAGTCTGCTACCTTTTCACAAAAAAGGACAACGCGTTCAACATGGCTGTAAGTATACCTGTCACGTGAATTAATAACCGTAATAAGAGTTTTGATAGGCTGCAAAGCGTTGAGAAGTTGCCCATCTTCGCCATGGTTATGAGAAAATTCGTCGAAAATGGAGGCGAACATTTCAACACGATTGCTGCGTAAAAATTTTGCCCGATAGAGAGCTGCATCTGTACGGTCTATCAGTGCCACCGGGGTGTCATCTTTCCCCATGGACTGCGAGACACCGGCAGAGATCGTTAGGTTATGTCTTGGCAGATGATCCTGACCTTCAAATACATATGAATCAACAATTTCTTTTAAATGTGATGCGAATTCAGCAGCTTGTTCTTTTGTAACATCGGTTAAGATCAGACCGAACTCTTCGCCGCCATATCTGCAGGCAATCTGTCCTTTTTTAATATTCTGTTTTATCAGACGTGCGACAGTCCGCAGAACTTGATCTCCCTGCTGATGACCGAATATATCATTGTAGGCTTTAAATCCATCCAAATCCATCATAATCAAAGATACAGGTTTTTTATCGATATCCTGTTTTTTAAAATAGTCTTTGAGGTATTCATGAAAATACCGATGGTTATATAAATTTGTAAGCCCGTCTCTGTTTACAAAGGTGAGAAGTGTATCAATATGATTTCTCTCTAACTGGACATAATACCCAAGCGTCCAGGCAACAACAATAAACATGGAGGACAGAGCGAGGTCGTTTTCAAAGTATATATTGACAGACTGATTTGATTTATGTAATAAATCAATCGCCAGTACAAATACTGAGGAACAACCAGCAATGACTAGTCCGATTTTCATATTATATTCAATTGTATAGGCGACAATCAAGAATATAAATAAAAATTTATAGCTGCTTTGATGCATTCCGCTCATGATTACGGAAAATGCACATAGACTAAAAAAAATCGCCATTTCGAGGATACTAAGTAATTTATTGTTTTTCTTTTTTTTGTCAATCGAAAACCATATAAGCATAACGATAGAGAGGACAACTAAGGCAACGGCGACTGCAAAAAAGTTTAAACCTAAAGCCTCATCAGAAGTTAATCCTTTAAAAATACCTTGAAAAATCGGTGAAGCACAAAAGAAAAGCGTTAAAATCCTCAATATAAAAAACATTGAGCCAATCTGTTCTTTTTTGTATTTATCAAATGATTTATTCATGACCAATTAACCATCTTTCAGATCATAGTGCGATTAGCGTGTACAGAATGGTGATTATATAGAATATGGGCGGACTTATCCTATTTGGATGTCCGCCCATATTCCAATAGAATCCAAGACTTAGCGATCCTGCAGTGATTTGGGCTCTTCGGGCTGATAGTAGAAAATCATGCACGCGGAGGATGCCATTGTTGTTGCAACAAAGGAGCAAACCATTGCGGCAACAGCCATCAGGGGTTTAAAATACTTTTTCATGTTTGTTCTCCTTTCATTAATTTATAAGAAATAAAAAAAGTGTTACCAATTTTTATTTGCGACGGCTATCAATAATGTAATTGACTGCCATAGTACCGAAAGTGTAATACCTACAGCAAAACCGATGTAGTGTCTGTTATGTAGTGAATATAAAACAATCAGACATGTAATTATTGCATAGAAAAGTAAGGTGATAAAACTTTGCTTTCTTAGATTTTTAATCTTTTTTTCAGATTTTAATGGCTTGTTTTTTGAATCAACAGGAGCAAATTTATAAATAATAAGACAGCCTGTAAAAAAAGTAAAAGGACATAAGAATAAACAAATTTCAAAACCATAGGGCATTAAATAAAGGTAGCGTGAGAGAAGTCCCAAAATGGCGATAACAATGACGCTTACTAACAGACACCCATTGCTAGTGCGTGCATGTGCTCCTCCTGTTGATTTCCTTAAAATCGCGACTGTTAGATAAACAATCCAGCATTCTAAAAAACATCCAGTTAAAGCACCAAATGATGAAATAATAATAGCAACTATAACAATTTGGATAATAGCAAACAATCCATATTGGACAACAGCACGTTTCTCTTCATCATATTGTAAAGGTGATGTAATAATTGATGCTAGTTTATTGACGAACGTTTCCATTTATTCACCTGAACTTAAGAGAGTTTCTTATTTCTTTTTTTATAAAAATACATCAATAATAAAAAAATTGTTAACATAACATTACAAAGAAGACCTATTGATATTTTCCCCAAATTTGTTTCTAAGAACTTTTTAAAAGGATCAATTCCTATAAAAGCGGAAAATACAAAGAAAATAGCACCCTCAAAAATGAAAGTAATGATAGCAATAAATAATGCACTTTTTACTGCTTTTTGAGCAGGAATTTTTAGTAAAATAATTGATAGAATAATTAAGAAAATAAGGCTGAATAGTGTATGGTTTCCAAAAGTTAAGAATATGCGAACAAAATATGTTATCGCCATTGAAGCTGCGGCACAAATGAAAAACGGTTTCCACTTAATCTGATGTTTGCTAAAAAGATGTATCCCAAATACATAGATAAAACTTTGATATAAATATGCAAATAAAAATAATGCGATTTGTTCAAGAATCTGATTCAATGAGATTTCCTCCATTTAACATCCGTGTAACGGCCTTAATTCCATAATAAAAAACGATGAACACAAAAGAATGTACAAATAAATCTCCAATACTTAAAATACTGTAACCTACATCGATATAGTCGCTTAAAAATTTATAATGCGAATCAGGTGTACCTATAATATGTAAGGAAGAGTTGTCCAGCATTCCCTCCTTGAAGTATCCGGTCAAACGAGAGAGCGTAGGATAAACAGGCATTTTCCCGCCGTTTGCATGTTCAACCATCTCATTGAGTATGGAACCTACAAATATAAAGCCTGAGCCTGCCAAAGCGGGGAGGTAGAGCTTGTACACAAATATAGGTATAAGAAGGGAATATAGGGTGGCAGTTTTTAATATAGATGCATAGGAAACAAATTGATAATTTCCTAAAAATACGTTAATTTGAAAAAAGATATAAACAAGCTCAACAATATAAAAAGGATAAAAAACAGGTTTAATAAGTGCTTTCAAAACTTCAAGTTTTCTTATTTTTGCTACAATCACCGCCATCAGTACCTGAAAGATCATAAATGCAATCCACACCTAATTATATTCTTACTTAATACATTATACTTTTAACACTTTTGTTTTACAAGTGTTTATTGAAATTTCTCCTAATTTTCTAATTGAAAAGACTTATATTGGTAATAGTAAACAAATAACATGCAAAAAATGTTGGAATTGATTAAGCTTATTTGGTCGATATTCACCTATTAAAAAAACTTACATATTTATTTTTAAAAAGTAGCAGGCCGAAATTGATAATTGACCTTGCAATAAGTATACTATATAATCAATGCATTGGGATAGATTTCCTTTGTATCACTTGGTAAGGATGATGAGCAAATTGGGCAGAAGCAACAAAGCGTCGGAGTTTTTCAGGGGATTAAAGGGAAAGCGTATTGCGGTATGCGGTGTGGGCAAGAACAACATACCCATAATATACCAGCTTTTATTACACGGAGCCGTGGTAACAGGCTGCGATAAACGAACCCGCGAACAATTGGGTAATATCGCAGATGAGTTGGAAGCCGCGGGTGCATCATTGTGTCTTGGTGACGGTTATCTAGACTCGCTTACTGAGACGGGTTGGGATATGATTTTACGGACTCCGGGGATGAAGCCGTATTTACCTCAATTTGAGAAAGCCCGCCGCAGGGGGATAACCGTTACTTCTGAAATGGAGATGTTCTTCTCGCTTTGTCCTGCCCATATTACGGCAGTTACCGGTTCGGACGGCAAGACAACGACGACTACCATTATCGCCGGACTATTGGAGGCTGCAGGATTTCGTGTTCACTTGGGGGGGAATATTGGTAGGCCATTGCTACCGGTTGTTGAGGATATTGAATCGGAAGATAGAGTGGTTGTCGAGCTTTCCAGTTTTCAGCTTACAGGTATGAAACAAAGTCCGCAGACAGCGGTTATTACCAACATTGCTCCAAACCATCTTGACTGGCATACCGATATGCAGGAATATATTGATGCCAAAAAAAACCTGATTGCCTGGCAAGATTCCTCGGACATTTCGGTATTAAATGCCGACAATGAATATACCGCATCCTTTTCAACCACTACTCAGGGAAAGCGATTGATGTTTTCACGAAAAAGCAAGCCGGAGTGCGGAGCATGGCTTTCAAACGACGGTATCTTAACCCTCACCCAAAAAGGTGTCGATACGCCCGTGATAGCAGCGGATGAAATTCGTTTGCCCGGTGTTCATAATATTGAAAACTATCTGGCAGCGATTTCGGCAGTATGGGGGAAAGTTCCTCCCGAGATAATCGCAGATTATGCCCGAAGCTTTGGAGGCGTACCTCATCGCTGTGAGCTTGTTCGTGAGCTTAACGGCGTTAAGTGGTATAATGACTCAATCGGATCAAGCCCGTCAAGAACCATTGCTGGGCTTGAGGCTTTTCATCGTAAAGTAATATTGATTGCGGGCGGCTACGATAAGCATATCCCTTATGATCCGCTGGGGCCTGCCGCCGCGAAAACGGTAAAGGAAGCCATACTGCTGGGGGCTACTGCGAATGCCATAGAAGCGGTGATCCGCAAGAATTCCAAACTGCCTGTTCACCGCGTGTCGTCAATGGAAGAGGCTGTCCTCACCGCTCGGAAAATTGCGCAGGGCGGGGATATTGTGTTCATGTCGCCTGCAAGCGCAAGCTTTGATTTGTATGCAAACTTTGAAGAACGCGGCGATCATTTTAAGAGGCTTGTAATGGCGCTGTAATATACCAAACTGCAATTAAATGCTTGCCTACTGGTTAGAAAGGAAGTTTGACTTAATGGTTTCATGTCTTGAGAAGTTGAGTAATGCCGCTGGAGTAGGCGGTTTAACAGAAGCCTCACACCTAGCTGCAGATATGCTGCGGGAATATTGTGATGAGGTAGAAATTGATGCTTTGGGGAATGTAATCGGCAGAAAAAAAAGCGTTCGCAAAAATGCACCGGTTTTGATGCTGGAAGCCCATATTGATGAGATCGGTTTAATTGTCACAAGCATTGATGATTCGGGGTTTGTTCACGCCGCTGCCTGCGGTGGTGTTGACAGACGTTCGCTGCCTGCGGCTGAAGTCATTCTTCATGGGGACAAGCCCTATCTCGGCGTGTTTTGTTCCACACCTCCACACTTGAAAAAGAAGGAGGACAAGGATACCCTGCCCGAAATCCCGGATTTAGGAATTGACATAGGAATGGATGCAGAAACAGCACGCCTTCATATTCAGCAGGGTGACCGCATATCGTTTAAACCAAATTTCAAACAAATAAATGAAACTGTGGTTTGCGGCAAGTCGCTGGATGATCGCGCGGGGGTTGCTTCTATTCTATATTGTCTTGACCTGTTGAAAAAGGAAGGGGCAGAGCCGGAATTTGATATAGCGGTGGTTTTTGCTGTTCAGGAAGAGCTTGGTTGCAGGGGTTCGGCCGTATCGGCATATCGTGTGAATCCGGATTATGCAGTGGCGGTTGATGTCAGCTTTGCACATACACCGGATGCAGACTGTGCCAAATGCGGAAAGCTGGGCGGTGGGCCAATGGTCGGATGGTCACCGACTCTGGATGACGCAATGACACGTAAATTAATCAGCATTGCTGAAGAACATGATATTGAATACCAGAATGAAGTTATGGGCGGTTCTACCGGTACCGATGCCGAGAGCATCTCGGATGCGCGTAGCGGCACCCGCACAGCCCTTCTTTCGGTCCCACTTCGCTACATGCATACACCGGTGGAAATGATTGATATACGTGATGTTCAGCGGGTGGGACAGCTTATGGCATTGTTTGCAAAGAGGGGAGTTGGTGAACTGTGATAACCAGGCTGAAGCAGCTCTGCTCGCTTGAGGGTGTATCGGGGCGGGAAGATGCGGTTCGAAAATATATCCTTCAGGAATTGGCTTCATCACCGGCTGAAATGACTATTTCGGTAGATGCCCTCGGTAATGTGATTGCACGGGTGGAGGGTAGAAAACGCACAGACTGCACCCTTTTGTTTGCCGCCCATATGGATGAGGTTGGTTTCATTATTACAGGTGTGACAGAGGAAGGCTACCTCCGATTTTCAGCGGTCGGGGGAATTGATTCTTCTGTGATTTACGGAAAGCGCGTGAAGGTGAACGGCCATACCGGTGTGTTGGGCGGTAAAGCGGTGCATCAATGTAAGGAAGAGGAAAAGACGAAAGCGGTTTCACTTGATAAGCTGCTGATTGATGTTGCGGCAGACAGCAGAGAAAAGGCGTTGGCAATTGCCCGCCCCGGAGATGTTGCTGTATTCGACAGCGATTTTGTAAATCTGGAAGGAGATTTATTTAAAGCACGTGCGCTGGATGACAGGGCGGGATGTGCGCTTTTATTGGAGCTTGTATCAGAAGTTCCGGAGTATGATATTACATTGGCTTTTACGGTTCAGGAGGAGGTCGGGCTTAGAGGAGCAAAAACCGCCGCATACGGGGTCAAGCCGGATATTGCGATTGTGGTGGATTCCACAACCGCGGCGGATACTGCGGGCGTGCCTTCAGACAAGCAGGTTTGTCGTGTGGGAGAAGGTTCGGTTGTTTCCTTTATGGATAACCGCACCTTGTATGATAAAAATTTATATGACCGGATATTTCAGACTGCGGAGCGTATCGGAATCCCGATACAGGCAAAAAGCATGGTTGCGGGAGGAAACGATGCCGGGTCGATCCAATTAACGCGGACTGGCGTAAAGGTGGCGGCGGTATCGCTTCCATGCAGATATATCCACTCGCCCTCGTGTGTATTATCCCACAAGGATTTGGAAGCGACTCTGATTCTATTGCAGGGGCTGATAGGCGAATTCGCCTCCGGGGAGGAAGAGGATTGATTCGGATTGCAAAAGCAGAGGATCTTGCCTTTTTGCACCCTGAATCCGAAGCTGCGGTTCGTATCATGGGATTGGTTGCAGCATACGGTACAGACCAGCCTTTTATCCGGCTTTGGTGCGATAGCGAGCGGCGTGCTTTTATCTCGCTGATGGACGGCTATGCTGTGCTTGAGGCGGCAGATGATGCCGATTTTGAGGAGCTGGCTGTTTTTTTGGATATGCAAACAGAGATTACGGGCATACGCACTTCTCTTAAAACCGCTCGAAAAATAAACGTCTTCACCGGATGGACAATCCAACATGAATCTGTTATGACCTCCGGTCCGGACCTTAAAGCTCCTGATTTGAAACCCGCCCAGCTAACACCGCGGGAGGTTTACCCCTTGCTCCAAAAGTGTTTTGATGATGGCTTGCCGCCCTTTGAATCCTGGTATGTTGACGT
This sequence comes from Ruminococcaceae bacterium UBA5396, assembly GCA_002410715.1. Classification (GTDB taxonomy): domain Bacteria; phylum Bacillota; class Clostridia; order Oscillospirales; family Acutalibacteraceae; genus Avimonas. The sequence goes on from DHOG01000041.1 coordinate 12,172, forward strand.
GTCACACAGGATTAGACATGGATGCTGTAGGGTGATTGGTTTCAGGCATGATGGATTTTCTGTTTCATGTGCCATGACAATTTCCGAGTGCAGAAGCGCGGCAATCATCGGCGCAGTTGCCACAATTGAGAGCGGGCGGGGCAGGGGATATGCTTCCGCAAATGTCCTTACACTTACACATCATCTGATTCAGGAGGGCAAAAAAGTGCTTTTGTCACCCAAAAATTGGAATGCCCACCAGCTGTATTTGCGTCTCGGTTTCATCGAATGCGGTAGTTGGGGCAATCTTTATAAAACAACCGGAAGGATAGGAACATAAAAGCAATGAATTCACCGTTCTTTTCAATTGATAACAGGCTTCTTGCTGTGGCGGATCAAGCGCAGCAAGAAGCCGAAGCAGTATTTAAAAATATTGATGAGATAACAGAGTATAATCAACAGAAAGTGCTGGCATCCTTTATTGAAAATCGTGTCAGTGAGAGTCATTTTGTGTCCACAACCGGATACGGATACGGGGACCGGGGGAGAGATACACTGGATGCTGTTTTTGCTAAAGCTATGGGTGCGGAGGATGCGCTGGTACGTCACAGCATTGTTTCGGGTACCCACGCCATTACGGTCGCTCTGTTTGGAATACTGCGGCCGGGTGATACTTTAATGACAGTCACCGGCGCACCCTATGATACTTTGGAAGAGGTTATTGGACAGGATGACAGCCATGGCCGGCATACGGATATGGGTTCTCTGCGCGATTTCGGTATCCGTTTTCTACAGGTGGAGCTTGATGCACATGGGTACCCCGACCTGCCGAGGATATCATTCGAGCTTAAAACAGTGAAGCCAAAGGTGGTTCACATTCAGCGTTCACGGGGCTATAACACACGTCCGTCGCTGTCGGTGGCTGATATAAAGAAGATTGTTGATGTAGTACGCCGGCAATCACCTGATTCTATTGTGTTTGTTGACAACTGTTATGGTGAATTTGTTGAGCGGGATGAACCTACGGCTGCAGGTGCAGACCTAATGGCAGGCTCGTTGATTAAAAATCCCGGCGGAGGGATTGCGGATAATGGCGGTTATATCTGCGGACGTGCTGATCTGGTTGAACAATGCGCTTATCGCATGACAACGCCGGGACTTGGGCGGGAGGTAGGGGCATCCCTCGGACACAATCGAACCCTTTATATGGGTTTATTTAATGCGCCGCATGTTGTGGGTGAGGCACTGAAAACCGCCGTTTATTGTGCTTCCCTGTTTTCTTTGTTTGGGTATGAAGTGACGCCAAAGGCGGATGAAAAGCGGACCGATATTATTCAGGCTGTGAAACTGGGAACACCCCAAGCTTTGATTGCGTTTTGTCAGGGGATGCAACGCGGTGCGCCTGTAGATTCATTTGTAGTACCGGAACCCTGGGAAATGCCGGGATATGAAAATCCGGTAATTATGGCAGCGGGTGCTTTTACGATGGGCGCATCGATTGAGCTTTCTGCGGATGCTCCGCTTCGGGAACCCTATGCGGCATATATGCAGGGTGGTCTGAATTATCATTCCGGTAAGCTGGGAGTAATGCTTGCAGCACAGACCATGCTGGAAAAGGGCTTATTGAAAATAGATTAAAATGAATCGATTGGATAGTAAAAGAGGCTGCAAAACGCAGCCTCTTTTACTATCCAACAAGCCTTGACAGGCTCTTATCGGTGGAAAAATTGGGGACATTATAAAGAAAGAGTATATCTGTTACATGGTTCTCAATTGCGTATGTCGGATAATCAACATTAAAATAGCGTGGATCCACAACCAAGATTTTTTCAAAATGGGAGGTCAGAAACGGTACAAAGCAATGGGCATAGGAGTCTTTTATCATCATAAATGTTTTGCCGTTTTTTGTACCTGTTTTGATTTCAACAGCCGGCTTATTTCCGCCTAAAAAGTATGAATATTTATCTTTTTTATCCAGAAACTCACCGAAATAAAGGGTTTGGGTGATATGGTCTTGTCCGTAGTTTGCCCAAACGGGTGTGGCTTTAAGCGGACGATATGCCATTACTAGATCAGGTTTGATGGTAAACAGATTCGCTTTGGAATACAAGGTTCCGTAAAAGGATGATGAAACCTGTTCCACTGTTGTATCATCCTGTGAAAAAGGTGTTAAACCGGTTTGTTTCGCCCATTCCCTATAGACAAAATAGGCTGCCGCCGATGTCCAGTGGTGGTCTGTCCGAAAATATAGATAATTGTTTTTATTGGCTTTCAACAAATCGGTAGGATCATAAACCGTCACTTTGCCATTTAATTGTTTCGATACCTTTCGGATGGCTGCATGCTGATCAGGGACAGGGGCATATGCCGGCAGAAGATCAGACAGGATCTCGGTTGAAGTGGGGATCAATAAAACAGTAGCGTTAAGATCTGGCAATGTAGACTTCAAGGTATGGACATACTCGGATATAACATTTGTGTTTTTATCCAGTTGTTTATTATCTATTTTCTCTGTTGCATCAAATAAGGTATTGTTGCTGCCAAAATATATACGCCCGTTGTCCTTCTTCATCAGCGCAAGCTCGGCAACCGTTTTGAGACTAATCCATTCATCCCTTGAAAAAAACTGATCCGAGGAATAGGATGCAAAGTTTTCTGAATATTTTCCGGAGATAATGTCTTCAAAATTGAGTGCAGGAAGCATTTGCAGATATCGGTTTTCATTCTCTGAAAAAGAACGCTGGGGAATGATCAGGTTTATGATTGAGACCGAGAACAGGAGCAATGCAAACCCGATTGAAATAATCTTTTTATTCATTGCACACCACTCCTCTTAAAAACGGAAATACAGAAACGGATTATAGGACGCATCAACAAGATAGGCAACACATAATACCGATAGTCCAAGCAATACGGCGCATGCTCCAGTGGTCACAAAAGCCGGACGATTGGCAAGCGCTCTTTCTGCCCGATTAACCAATCGCTTTGGAATATCGGTACTGCCTACGACACCGATTAACAGCAGAAGTCCGTTGGTAAGCAGAAGATAGATAGAGGTGCCGTCATAGAGCGGTGCTCCGTGTTGGCCGAACATTGCGCCTATGAAAGCAATGCCCTGCGACAGATTGTCAAATGCAAATAGAGCCCAGCTGATGATAACAAACAGCATGGTATATATGTGTGTAAATATTCTGGGTATGCGCTGTAATATCTTTAGCAAAAACAGCTTTTCAATCATAAGCAGTAGTCCAAAATACAATCCCCACACCACGAAATTCCAGCTGGCGCCATGCCAAACACCTGTTAAAAGCCAGACAACAAGAATATTGCGAAGCTGAAGCGTAAGTCCGCGACGATTGCCGCCGAGCGGGATATAAACATAATCCCTGAACCATGTACCTAAAGAAATATGCCAGCGGCGCCAGAACTCGGTTATACTTTTGGACATGTACGGATAATTAAAGTTCTCCAGAAATTCAAAACCGAACATTTTACCAAGTCCGATTGCCATATCCGAATATCCTGAAAAATCAAAGTATATCTGGAGTGTAAAGGCGATTATGCCGATCCACGCCGTGAGTACGGGAACCGTTGCCGTATCGAAAGAAGATACTTTTGTCCAGATGACGCCGACCGTATTGGCAATCAGAACCTTTTTCCCCAGACCTGTAATAAAGCGTCGGACGCCGTCGCCGAATTTGTCATATCCCTGTGTTCTGTTTTCAAGCTGACTGTCAATGGTTTTATACTGAATAATGGGACCTGCAATCAGCTGTGGGAAAAGAGCAACATACGTGCCAAAATTAACAATACTTTTCTGCGCTGTTACATCGCCTCTGTATACATCAATTGTATAGGACAAGGATTGGAATATATAAAATGAAACACCAATCGGCAGGGAAATGCCAAGCAGGGGAATTGAAACTGCCGGAATCAGGTTTATATTGTCAATGATGAAATCGGCATATTTAAAAAAGCCGAGTATACCTAGGTTAATAATTATGCAAAACACCAATGCAAAACGGGCGGCCTTTGGCC
>DHOG01000041.1:16356-24954 GCA_002410715.1 Ruminococcaceae bacterium UBA5396
AGCAAAACGGGCGGCCTTTGGCCGCCTTGCATCCTTCATGCGCTGAATCCATAGTCCGAAAATATAATCAATCACGATAACCGTTATCATGATTAGAATATAAACCGGTTCGCCCCACGCATAGAAAAACAGACTAACAACAAGCAGCAATGCGTTCTGCAGCCTCTTTGGTACAATAATATATAGAAATAAAACAACCGGCAGAAAATAAAACAGAAAGAGCAGACTGCTGAATACCATTACGGTTCCTCCGGGTTATTGTCTCAGCGATTGGTTAAAAACCTTGGTCTTCAAGGTGAAAAAATTGAGACAGTATTGATTTTAAATCCTTCGCGTCCTTTGGAAGCCAAGGTTTTTAATGTTCGGCTTGCAGCTTGAGCACAAAGGCGAGCAGCTTCCAGTCGCTTGCTGAACCCATCGGCTTTCAGCCGGTGGTAGCTGAGTTTGTATACTTCTCGATGGTTTCCTTTGCGGTGTCATTGTCATCCGATACACACAGGATAACATACTTTCCTTTTTGCATAAACACAGGGTTCTGCAGTTTTGGAACCTGTTCCGGAGCATAATCCTGAAATTGGTCAATATAATCGGCTAAGTGAAGCTCAACAGCTTCATTAACACGTTTCGCTGCATCTTGGTCAACCGCCTCAATAACAGTGATTTCCTCGGACGTAGCCGATCCAACATAATTTTTTTTGACCTTTATATCTGTATCATCAATTTCATAAATATCGAAGAATGCGCTGTCTTTTGATTCGGAAAGGGTATCAACAAACTCAATGCTGTTTTTCAAGTCATCCGCAAGCGCATTTACGTCAATCGTAATATCTTTGCTTGATTGACAGCCCGAAAATATTGCCGCTGAAAGAGCAAGTGCCGCTACAAAACCCATTATTTTTTTCATAATCGGTCATTCCTTTCTGTAATCGGGAAATCAATCACACCGCGATTCCCTTAAAAGTTCCGCTATTTGTGGTTGACGTTGCTTGGGTTGTCTGTGTAGTTGAAGGCTCGGTTATGGTTGTAGTTTCGGTACTGCTTGTTTCGGTTGTTTTTTTAGTCGTGGGGGTGGCAACCGGAACCTCGGTATGCATTCTTAGATAATCCATCCATTTATCACAATAGGTTTTATTCATGTGAATCCCGTCTGTCGTAGCTTCGGCAGGAAGGTTCCCTTTTTTATCCTCAACCGACTTTCGCACATTCAAATAAATGACTTTTTTCTGTACGCACATATCATAAATCAGTCTGTTGTATTTTAAAATGCGCGGGTTATTAAAACTGGGATGACTTTTTGATTTGGCCGCAGACACCGGAAGTATAGACTGTATAAAGATTTTCGCATCCGGCTGCGACTTTTTTACCGAATCCACAAGCTCGCCGTATCTTTTAATAAAGGAATCAACCTGCGTCCATCCAAGCTCATTCAGTCCGAGCATTATATAGATTTTACCAAACTTCTTTTTTTGCAGCATCTTCTCGGCGGTCATTGTTTTCTTTTCAAAAGCCTTGTCATTGAAAAAGCTGGCTACATTCATGCCTCTTATTGCATAAAAGGTTGCCTTTTCGGGGGATGAATACATCATTAATCCCTGTGTTCTGGAATCACCGATAAAACAAGCATCGTCAAAGTATTCATCACTTACAGGAACTGCGGCAGATTCTATTGTTGCATTTGATGTAGCCGCGGTTGAATAAGATGTGGCGGTAGAATCTGTCGTTGTGGTTGTGGTTTCTGTTGTTTCGGTGGATGATGCTGATAATGTTGTGAGGTCAGCGGAAGAAACAAGCTTATCATCATCTTGATTAAACGCAAGCGCAATCAGAACAATCAAAAATAAGATGGCAATGAGCGCTGCTGTGACATATAAAATAACAGGAACCTTTTTACGGCGCCGCACTCGTATTAACCGACGGTCGGGCAGTCCTTTTTTATACATAGACAACCTCTCCTGTCGAATGAATTAATTTAGAACATTACTTTATCAGAGATATAGCTTATAAGCTGATCAATTGCAATCCGTTCCTGTTGCATGGTATCGCGGTCACGAACTGTTACGCACCCGTCATTTTGGCTTTCAAAATCATAGGTGACGCAGAAAGGTGTACCGATTTCATCCTCACGGCGATAACGCTTGCCAATTGATCCGGCATCATCATAATCGGTCATAAAATGGCGAGCGAGCAGCTCGTAAACCTTGAGCGCCTCCGCCCCAAGCTTTTTGGACAGTGGCAACACGGCTGCCTTGAAAGGCGAGAGAGCCGAATGCAGGCGTAGGACCACGCGAGTGTCTTTATCGTCAACAACCTCTTCATCATAAGCATCACAGAGGAAAGAGAGCACCATACGGTCAGCGCCCAGTGACGGTTCAACCACATAAGGAGTATAGCGTTCATTGGTTTCGGGATCAAAGTAATCCAACTTTTGCCCCGAATGGTTGGAATGTTGTGTGAGGTCATAATCGGTACGGTCTGCAATGCCCCAAAGCTCACCCCATCCGAACGGGAATAAAAATTCAAAGTCTGTTGTAGCCTTAGAATAGTGTGAAAGCTCCTCCTGCTCATGGTCACGCAACCGCAGGTTTTCTTCGCGAATACCAAGCGACAGCAGCCAGTTTTTACAAAAGTCCCTCCAATATGAGAACCACTCAAGATCGGTACCGGGTTTGCAGAAAAACTCCAGCTCCATTTGCTCAAACTCGCGGGTGCGGAATATAAAATTGCCGGGGGTGATTTCATTGCGGAAGCTTTTTCCGACCTGCGCCACACCAAACGGAATTTTTTTGCGAGAGCTGCGCTGAATATTGCTGAAGTTTACAAAAATGCCCTGGGCGGTTTCGGGACGCAGAAATAATTCGTTTCTCGCATCCTCGGTTACACCCTGAAAGGTTTTGAACATCAAATTAAAGGTGCGGATGTCCGTAAAGTCATGTTTGTCGCAGTTCGGACAATTGATGCCCTGCTCGTCAATATACGCTTTCATTTTGCCAAAATCCCAGCCTGCGGGATTTGCGCCGGTATCTTCTATCAGCTTGTCCGCGCGATGACGGGTTTTACAGCTTTTGCAATCCATTAAGGGATCGGAAAAGTTACCGGCATGTCCGGATGCAACCCAGGTTTGGGGGTTCATAAGAATGGCGCTGTCGAGACCGACATTATAAGGGCACTCCTGTACGAATTTTTTCCACCAGGCTCGTTTTACATTGTTTTTAAGTTCAACCCCGAGCGGGCCGTAATCCCATGTATTGGCAAGTCCTCCGTAAATGTCCGATCCGGGATATACAAAGCCCCTGCCTTTGCAGAGTGCAACAATTTTTTCCATGGTTTTTTCGGTGTTTTTCATGCGTTGTGACATCCTTTCGAGAGCAATCCGACAGCAGTGATACTGCCGTATGAAAGCTATTGCAATACATTATATAGTATACATTATGTATTTGATTGTCAATTGTTTTAGGGCGAAAGTTTCCTACAATAATAGAAAAAGCAGTTTTAAAGCCGCTTAGCAATTCAATCGGATACCTACATATTTATACCAACTCATTTTTGAGTGAATTACTAAGCGGCGGTCATCATTTTATATGTTACCCTTACGCCCGAAAAGGCGAAGGACAAGCTTCCTGACACAGTCGGCAGGAACAACCAGAAAAGCAATCATCAGGACGGTCTTAAGTTCTCCAAATGTGAGACCTGCAGTACGGAAAAGGCTGCCTCCGTAATAAATAAGCAAAATCTGAATCACTGCCACCATTAGCATAATCATCAAAAACTGCGGATTGCGCCTGAGGTGGGCAAGCAGATTTACTCTGTAAGTACGCGCATTAAAGCTGTTGAAAACACCCGCAAAAATGAACAGGGCAAAAAACGCTGTCATGAAATAAGCAGGATTGCCCGCGTATCTGAAAAGCAAATGGATACGGGGAATTTTAAGAAAAGAGACACAAAGTCCAACGGTAAATATACCCATACAAAGAATCTGGTGCAGCATATATCGATTGAGAACCGGTTCGTCCCGTCGTTTCGGGGGTTCACTCATGTATTCGGCAAGAGGGGGTTCGCCCGCAAATGCAAGGCCTGCAAGAGTGTCCATAATTATGTTTATCCACAGCATTTGCATTACCGTAACCGGAGTATCAATGCCGATAAAAGGTCCAATTATGGAAACGCCGACGGCACAAAGATTCATGGTAAGCTGGAAAATTATAAATTTACGAATGCTTTTAAATATGGTCCTGCCATAAAGTACGGCCTTTGCGATGGAAGCGATATTGTCATCCAGAATCACAATATCTCCCGCTTCCTTTGCGACTTCGGTGCCGCTGCCCATTGCAAAACCAACGTCTGCCTTTTTAAGGGCGGGGGCGTCGTTTATACCATCTCCTGTCATTCCGGTAACCAGTCCAAGCTCCTGCGAAAGTTTTACCAGACGGCTTTTATCCGAGGGAAGCGCCCGGGATACCACTCGTATGAACGGCAGACGGCGTTTCACTTCATCATCACTCATAGAGGCAAGAACATCACTTGTCAAAATCGCGTTCTCATTGTGTCCGGACAGCAAACCTGTTTCCTTTGCAATCGCCGCCGCTGTTTCGCGGTTATCTCCCGTTACCAGTACAACCTGTATTCCCGCTTCCTGCACCTGATTTACCGCGGCACGGGCTTCCGGTCGTATTTCATCCCTGATTCCTATAAGCCCAATCAGAATAAGTCGATTAAAATCGCCCTCGCTATTAATCGGTGTCTCCGATACCGCCAAAGCCAGCACACGGAATGCTCGGGCTGTTAATTCCTTCATTTTGTGCTCAAGATGAAGACAACCAGGCAAAGGACAGATGTGTCCATTTTCATTGTAGCACCTGTTGCAGAACGGCAGCAGCTTTTCGGGAGCACCTTTAATCAACACCAATTCATGTCCGCTGCCTGTTTTTTTTGTCGGTGTGATTCTGGCAGCGGAAAATTTTACGGAGCTGTCAAAGGGGACTGTATCTTTCTTTTGATAACTGTTTCTGAGAACAGGATTCCCAGGCGACACGTATTTTAGCAGCGCTCGATCGGTAGCATTGCCGCCGATTATACGTTTGCCCGACATGGTGCTTCCGGTATTGAAATATCCCGAAAGTTCTATAAGCTCCCAGAGTACTTTTTTACGTTTAATTTGGGATGTGTTTTTATATTCTATTCCGTCGCCGCCGATAAACTGTGTGACCTCCAGCTGTCCGCGTGTTAATGTTCCGGTTTTATCAGTGAACAATATGTTCAAACTTCCTGAGGTTTCAATGCCGACAAGCTTACGGACCAATACGTGATCCTTTAGCATTCTTCGCATATTGGATGAAAGAACAACGGTGATCATCATCGGCAAGCCTTCCGGCACTGCGACAACCACTACGGTTATGGCGAGGGTGATTGCGTGAAGAATATGTTCTATAATCAGAGATGGCCGCTGTGAAAACTGATACATTACTAAATTTAAATTCATGCCGTTTTTTACCATGACGGAATAAAATAAATCTGCCATGGCAACAAGGAGGGCAGCCAGATAACCAAGCCGGCTCAGGGTTTTTGCAAGCTGCCCCAGTCTTACTTTCAATGGGCTTTCCCGGGTCTCATCCTGTACTTCCCCGGCAAGTCGGCCGTAAAAGGTTGAGTCTCCGACTTGTTTTACATGAAGCACCCCTTCTCCGGAGCATACAATGCTCCCCCGAAACAGATTGCTTTTTGAAAGAAAATCGCTGCTATTTTGGCCATAACCGGGAAGTTTTACGGCTTCTTTGCTTTCACCATTCAGTGCCGATTGGTCTACCTTGAGGTTTCCTTCAATCAGGATTCCATCCGCTGGAACCCGTTCTCCCGACTGCAACAGAACGAGATCATCCGTAACAACATCGGCAATCGGAACTTCAACAACCTTTCCCGATCTGCGAACACGGCAGTTGATACGTCCGGCATCCTCCTGCAGTTTTGCAAATGCCGACTCGCTGCCGTATTCCGATAAGGTTGAGACAAATGTTGCAAGAAAAATTGCAATTGCAATACCTGCCGAATCATACCAGTCAAAATGGCGGAAAAGAAAAAGAATATTTATAGCAAGTGCGGCAAGAAGAACTTTTATGATTGGGTCGCCGAAGCTGTCAAGAAACTGACGGAAAAAACCCCTGCGCTTCTTCATTGTAAGTAGATTTGAACCGTACTTCAATCGCGACTGTTCAACCTGTGTTGCGGTAAGTCCCTCAGTTGCCGCAGAAAACGGCATCATTGGCGTCACTCCTTCAGGTAGATATTTCGGGACAGGGTTAATGTTGTACAGGATATTTTATTCCCGAAATCAGGTCAATATGACGAGAATACAAGAAGGAGCTGATTCTGACAGAATCGGCGGCATAAAATTAGAGGCTGCAAAATGAGAATTCATTTTGCAGCCTCCAATAAAAAACAGCCAATATTTCCAACTAATTCAGTCCCTGTTCTCCGACGTTTTCAAATAATTTTTGTACTTCACCGGATAAAGCAATGTAGTCAGGATGCTTCATGTCGGGGTCTTCCTGCAGAACCTGCCTTGCGGCATCCTGTGCCAATCGTAAAAGCTGCATATCTTCATTGAGGTCGGCGATTTTGAGAGCGGGCAGACCATGCTGACGGCTTCCGAAGAAATCACCCGGGCCGCGAAGCTTCAGATCTTCGTCGGCGATCCTAAAACCGTCGTTGGTGGAGCAAAGCACTTTCAGACGTCTTTTTGCTTCTTGGTTCTGGGCGTCGGAAATAAGAATACAGGTGGATCGATGCTTGCCTCTTCCGACTCTTCCTCGGAGCTGATGAAGCTGGGCGAGACCAAATCGTTCGGCATTTTCAATTACCATCAAGACAGCATTGGGAACATCAACGCCAACCTCAATGACAGTAGTTGAAATGAGGATTGAAATCTCATTGTGAATAAATGCTTTCATAATTTGGTCTTTTTCGGATGGCTTCATACGGCCATGGAGCAAACCGAGCTTGTAACCTTTAAAGGAGCCTTCCGCAAGCTTGTCAAAATACTCAGTTGCCGATGCAAGGTCTGTTTCTTCGCCGTTTTCGACAAGCGGACAGACGATATAAGCCTGTCTGCCTTCCGCAATATGCTTTTTAATATAGTTAAAGGCGCGTTCCCGTTTATCACTGCCGATTGCATAGGTTTCAACAGGGGTTCTGCCCGGCGGCAGCTCATCCAGTATTGAAATATCCAAATCACCGTAAAAAATGAGGGCAAGGGTGCGGGGAATGGGGGTTGCCGACATGACAAGCAGATGGGGGTTTAAGCCTTTGGCGGCTAACGTCGCTCGTTGGGAGACGCCAAAGCGATGCTGTTCGTCTGTTATGACCAAGCCAAGCCGATTGAAGGTGACCCCCTCCGATAGCAGCGCATGTGTTCCGATTATCAAGTTAATCTCACCTGCTGAAAGTGCCTCTAATATACGGCGTTTTTCGGCAACCATCATAGATCCGGTGAGCAATCCGACTTTTACACCACTCGGTTCAAGCAGGGCGGTAAGGGAACGGGCGTGCTGTTCTGCCAGTATTTCGGTGGGTGCCATTAATGCGGCTTGAAAGCCGTTCTTTACAGCCGAGAATGCGACGCCGGCGGCAACAGCAGTTTTTCCGCTTCCGACATCTCCCTGAACCAATCTGTTCATAGGCCGCTCTCCCTGCATATCCCGAATACATTCCGCCATGGTTCGGCTTTGAGCAGCGGTAAGCTTAAAGGGAAGAAGGTTCAGAAAATCCGACGTGAAATCATCCTCAATAACGGCGGAGTTGCTGCTTCTGGAACGGCTTTTCAGCTTGAGTAAGCCGATTTGCAGAATCAGAAGCTCTTCGAAGACAAGCCTTTTTCTGGAGATTGCAAGTGCACCTGAATCGGTGGGAAAGTGTATGTTTTCGATCGCAAATCTTCTGGTGCAAAGCTCGTACTGTTGTCTTATCTTAGCAGGCAGAGGATCATCGTCAAGCTCTTTATCAAGAAGCTCAAGGGCTTTTGCCATACAATTTTCGATAAAGCGGGTATTGATGCCTTCTGTCTGTCTGTATATCGGTCTGATGCACTGACCATCCGAAGCCGGTTCGATTAGGGGAGAAGACATCTCTCGGTGGGTGAAATCACCGCCGACCTGGCCGAAAAACAAATATTCTTGCCCGGTTTTTACTTTTGCTGCTGCATATTTATTGTTAAAAAGTATAACCTTCATGGTCGAAATGCCGTCGCTTACCGTGAATTTATAAAGAGACAAGCCTTTTCTTATACGATTTTCTGTAGGGGCAGCCAAAGCGGTGCCCTTGACACAGCAAGGCTGTCCGTAAGGGGCGTCTTGAATCGGTACAATTACCGACCAATCCTCATAGCTGCGCGGAAAAAAGTGCAGTAAATCACCAACATAAAAAACGCCCAGACGTGATAACTGCTCGGCGCGCCGTTCTCCGACACCCTTTAAAAAGCGAAGCGGCATATCAAAAGCACACATATTCAGTCACCTCATTCAGGCTACAAAGATAAGAGCAAACCAGAAAAAGCGAGATGCTGCTCGGCAGCAGGAGGGCGTATAGCCCGAACAGCGGTTTTTCCAATTC
>DHOG01000094.1 GCA_002410715.1 Ruminococcaceae bacterium UBA5396
AAGATTGGGGGCAGCCCACGGGCGTTTGAGCTGGCACAGAACGAGGCAAAGCAGCACTTTCATCGCTGCCATTCGTGCACATCCTACGTGTGCGACGCCTGCCACAACGAAGACGAAGGTCTGTGTGTGTCCTGCGCGCCGCGGCAGGAGATCTATGTCGCCAGAAAACGCGCGGACGCCATGCGCCGCAATATAGATGAAGCGGCGGAAAACACGACCGTATGGAGCGGTAAAATTGAGAGCAAGACCACCGTATGCCCGGTATGCGGCAAGCCCGCTGGCAGCGGAAAGTTCTGCAACAGCTGCGGCGCGTCTATGGCGATGAACAAATGTGGGACTTGCGGACACGAAAACGCGCAAGGCGTGAAATTCTGCAACAACTGCGGCGCGGCAATGGCGGCTGCGGCAGCGCCCCGGCCGGAGGTTTGTCCGGGCTGCGGGGCAAAGGCGGAGCCGGGCGTGCGGTTCTGTGGGGAATGTGGGCATAAACTGGGCTAAATCAAGGAAAGGTGAGGTAAATTAGATGGCATATTGTAAAAATTGTGGAACACAGGTATCGGGAGAAACGAGATTTTGCCAGTCATGCGGCGCACCTGTAGCCGCGGGTGGCGGGCCGGAACCCGCAAGAAGCCGGGCGGGCACGGCAGGAAGAGCGGCGGCAGGCGCGAATGACGCTGCCGACAACAGGATGATGGCCATCCTGGCCTATATTGGATTTTTGGTATTCATCCCCATATTCGCGGCAAAGAATTCCAAGTTTGCGCGCTACCACAGCAACCAGGGGCTGGTGTTATTTATCATTGAATTGATTTATGGGATTGTGGTCGCCATCATCAACTCGGTTATGCTCTTTTCATTCTGGCAATGGGGCGCCTGGGCAGTGTTGAGCGTGGTATTCGGGCTGGTATGGATATTGTTCGCGGTTCTCTCTATCCTTGGAATTCTAAATGCTTACCGGGGCGTTGAAAAACCGTTGCCGCTCATCGGCGGAATCAAGATATTAAAATAATATATGGTTGCTTACATCAAGCTTAGCTGATCGATAGGAGGATACCATGAAACGGAAAGTCTGTGCATTAATGATTACACTGCTCATTCTATCGCTCGCGGGCTGCGGAATGCCCTCTTCCGACCCAAGTGCGAGTGCTGTACAAATGGCAGACAGCAGCGTTGAGCAAATCAATAATGTTGTTCAGGCAAATACGGCGGCAGCGCAGGAAAGCGCGGCCTCGGCCGAGGAATTGAGTTCGCAATCCATAATGCTCAAAGAAACTGTCGCCCGGTTTAAACTTCGCGAGCAGTAAACCAGCCAAAAGGCGCAAACCAATGCGCTGGTGTGCGGCAAAAGTTAAGTAAAAAATCACCTTCCCGACGACAGAGAAACTCCAAACCATGATGGATAACCTCGAAAAACTCACGGAGGCCGGCATTGGGGTGATTAATACTATTCCCAAATTAAAAACGTTGTTTTAATTTGGGAACACCTCGCCAGCGGCGAGGCTCCGTTCCGCTCAGACACTGCGCGGAACCCGTCTCATCCAACCCATACGCACTTCGTGCTATAAAAAACGTTAACGTTTTTTAAATGGGTTTGGTATAACGACGAATTAGACGAAAGGGGCAATGTAAGGGGGGGGATAAATTCTTATTCTGTATAGAGAGCATCGCATCTGGCCGAATCACAGCCCTTTGCCCGACGTCAATGCACCCGCCGGTACTTTTAGTGTTCCTTTTTGATTCGTACACAGTGTCTGTTGGATCAGATAAATGGATATGAGAAAATTCATCAAAAAAGCCCCCCATAAAGCAGAGGACATCTGGTGGCAGATTGCGTGACGCCTGATAGGGCGTACTATCGACGGCTGTATTAACATCCCGTTGAAAGAACAGCGAAGCAGGCTGCTTGCGCTTGATAAAGACTTACCTGCCAGAGTACTGTTACTTGTTTTTTCCCATTTTAAAACCTCCGTTGGGATGTTCTCTATTCTACATCCCTTCGGAGCTTTACACAATTCCCGAAACGATCTCTTCAAAGTCCTTATAGCTTCAAACTTCGCCTGAAATGATAGCCGTAGACGGAAAAGGTGATTGCCATCGGAAAAACATCAGGCCTCTTAAACAATGACCAAAACAGCAATTTCCAATAATACACACGTTCCTTGGAGAAAATCCCCAGCCAAAAATTTGTTTTGATGAACGAAATCACATTTCCAAAACGGACGCGTGTTTTTTTATGCTTAGGCCGCTTGTATTTTGCCAGGAATGTTTTTACGCGCTCAAAATAGTTGCGTGGCGCATAAATGGTTTCGACAACATCCTGATAACCGCTCGTCAATGTTTCAATATCCATTTTTGGTACAAAATTAATATCCGTATTCGTTCCGGAGAAGCTCGCCACCAGGCGATCTTCCTTTTCCAGCCTGCTGTAAAGCGCCGTGCCTTTGGGAGCGTTGAGCATACCTACCATTGCCGTAACAATGCCGCTATTTTGGATAAATCCCGTCATTCTCTCAAAAATGGAGGGCTGGTCACTGTCAAACCCAAGAATAAAGCCGCCTTGTACCTGAAATCCATACTGCTGCATTTTATTAACGCATGCCGTCAGGTCACGATTGGCGTTTTGCTTTTTGTTGCATTCGGCAAGGCTTTCTTCGCTCACCGTCTCGATCCCTACGAAAACCGTATCAAACCCTGCTTGAATCATAAGTTCCATCAATTCATCGTCATCGGCAAGATTAATTGATACTTCGGTAAAGAAAGTATACGGATAGCGTCTCTCTTTCATCCAATCAATCAGCGCAGGCAAAACTTCCTTTTTCAATTTTGTTTTATTGCCAATGAAATTATCGTCTACAAAGAATATACTGCCGCGCCAGCCTGTGGCATAAATGCGCTCCAATTCGTCAATTAGCTGTTCTACTGACTTTGTCCTCGGCGTATGCCCAAAAAGGGAGACCACATTACAAAACTCGCAGTGGAATGGACACCCGCGGGAGTATTGGATGCTGAGCATCGCATACTTTTTAACATCGAGCAGCTCCCATGCAGGTGTGGGCGTTGTGCTTAGATCAGGCCAGCCAATCCAATCATAAAGATGCTGTGCGCAATTATGTTCCAGATCATTCAGGAATTTTGGCAATGCAAGTTCGCCTTCGTAAAGCAGCAGGTGGTCAACATCCGCATAAGATTCATGGTCTGCCGTGAAAAGCGGTCCGCCGCCCACCGTTTTTACCCCCAGCGCACTGCACTTGTCTATCACTTGTCGGGTTGAGTCCTTTTGGATGATCATTGCACTGATGAAAACATAATCCGCCCACAGGATATCTTTATCCTTTAGCTTATCCGTGTTCATATCGATCAGCTTCTTATTCCATGTATCCGGAACCATGGAGGCAATCGTAACCAGCCCCAGCGGTGGAAGGTTTGCTTTTTTGGAGATGAATTTCAGGGCATAGCTAAAACTCCAAAACGTTTTTGGAGACTGCGGGGATACAAACAATATATTCATCTTTACGCCTTTGCTTTCATCTGGGAGATAGATTTGGACATAGCACCCGCATATGCGGGCCTAGAGAGCACTCACCCTGCGATAGGGCGATTCGTTATTTCATTTTTATCGCGGTTCCATAGGCAAGCACTTCCGCAGCCCCGTTTACAATATCGGCAGACGCAAAACGCACGCCTAAAATGGCATCCGCTCCTAATTTTTCCGCTTCATTGATCATGCGATCAGCGGCCACCTGGCGCGCTTCTTTCAACATGTCGGTGTATTCTGACACTTCACCGCCTACAAGGTTTCGTAGACCGGCAATGATATCTTTGCCGATGTCTTTTGCCTGTACGGTATTTCCCTGCACAAGGCCCAATACTTCAAAATCTTTGTTTGGGATTTGATCTATACTTGCTAATAACATAATGTTCTCCTAATCAAATTGTTTGTTGATAAAGGTTATGACAGATTATTTGCAGCATATAGATCATAATCGCGCTTTCGAGTTTTGCCTGTGCTGACGCTATCGGTATACCAACGAAGTAGCGGTCATGGTACTAAAATCAGTATAACACACTTTGCTTTGCAAGTTGTGGATAGTGGTGAACTCTCTGAACAAAAGATTGCTTGTTTTTTGCAGTACCCCCTCCGCTTTGAACAAGAGGAAGGGGGTACGGGTTGGCTTACTTACGCAGCCTGTACGTTTGTCGCACGAAACTTGCTGCTGTTTTTGGGATCAGTCTCTACATCAAATGTAACAGACTGTCCTTCGTTCAAAGACTTGTATCCGTCGCCGGAAACAATAGCTGAAAAATGCACGAAAACATCCTCGCTGCCATCGTCGTTAGTGATAAAGCCAAAGCCTTTGTCCGAATTGAACCATTTTACTGTACCAGTATGCATATTGGTACCTCCTGAATTTTGTTTTCACCCATAAGCATAGAAAAACCTCATATTTCTGCAAGCCGTAAACTCCGTTTAGCTTGCACAAATACGAGGTCTATCAATCACTTTGAATATATTGTAACCTTATCATACTCTAGAGGATTTGTCAATTAAAGCAATTTATTTTTCCAGTTCTTTCAAGCGCTTCACATCGGCAGTGCTCATGCCGCCATATTGCCTGCGCCATTTGTCCCTAAAGGGATACTTCGTGATAATATGTTTGCTCGCTGACACCGATTTGGCGGGCTGCTTCTCCAATCGTATTTCCCTGGGCGCACAAAACCTCTGCCGTTCGCAGCCTTATCACGATTTGTTCTGGTGTGTAATTCACTTTTCCCATAGTCTTTTTATAATGCTCCCCATTGTCAAGACCACAAGCCCCGAAAAATAAGTTAAATCCTTTCTTGTTTTCTTGTATTTAAGCAACACATATCAGGTTCTCTGTCGGGAAGAACTTTGATGGAGAGAACCCATTAAGCGATGCATGGGGTCTGTTGTAATTGTAGTGGCGAATGTACTCATTCGTAATCTGCCGCACCTCTCGCGGACTGGTGATTTCGTTGACATATATCCTCTCATATTTGTATGACCGAAAAAATCGTTCTGTACGTACATTGTCGAGGCATTGACCTTTTCCGTTCATGCTGACCCTTGCTCCGGATTGCTCTACCAGCGCCACATAATCTGCATTCGTAAAGTGACCGCCCTGGTCACTGTTGATAATTTCCGGTTTATGCCGTTTTAAAGCGCGTTTCATACAGCTCAGCACAAAAGATTTATCCAGCGTGCTGGAAAGTTCAAAATCTACGATATATCGGCTGTACCAGTCCAGTATTACGAACAAATACATGAATCCTTTTTGCATGGGAATGTAAGTAATATCAACACCCCACACCTGATTGGCACGAGTTATGGCATAGTTCCGCAGCAGATAGGGCTTCCGGTACTGCGACAAGTATATCTTGCTCAAATTCGGTTTGGGATAAATTGCATATATTCCCATATCCCTCATGATGCGCCTCGTCCGCTTCCGATTTATGGTTATTCCTTTCCAATTCCGCAGCCATGAGGTGATGCTTCTGTATCCCCGGGTTGGCTCATCTGTATGCACCCGGTCAATCAGCCGTCGTACCCGCAGTTCTTCGTCTGACAATAACTTAGGTGCTGCCGGTTCACGGTATACATCCGACCGATTTACACCGAGAAGTTCGCACTGACGGCGGATGCTGATGCGGGAGTTATCACGCTCTACTAATTTATCGCCGGTTTCTTCTTCGCCGCTCTGCAATTTCTGTTTCTTTTTTTTTAACCCAGTCCAGCTCATATGTTAGCTGGCCGACTTTTTGCTCTAATCGCTCTATTCGCTGTCGCTCTTGTTCTAGCTCTTTTTCGGCATCACTTGTTCCGGCAACGAATATCTCGGGCGCTCTTTCTAAAAACTCCTTCTTCCAGCGTGAAACCATCACCGGACTGATTCCATATTCGCTTGCGATTGCGTTGACCGTGTCTTCTTCTCGAAGAACCTTCAACACAACTTGTGTTTTAAATTCTGCGCTATACCTTGTTCTCTTTTTCATACTCACAGTATAACTTATTTTTTCTCTTTTGTGGTCTCACCTCTGGGGAGCATTATAGAATATTATCGACGAATATGGGCGTGTATGTTTGGCAAGTGTGCC
>DHOG01000112.1:0-1874 GCA_002410715.1 Ruminococcaceae bacterium UBA5396
TAATGGATAAATTTATTACCATGCTGGAGGCGGCGGAGTTTGCCGCCACACTCTGCGGAAGTTGGAGCTTTGCCACTTCCAATGATAGTTACGACGTAAAAGGCTTGCTGGCGCTTGCCGAGACAAGTGACAGTGAAAACCCCATCGATGAGGACAGCTTTTATGTGGTTTCGCCCGCCGGAGCCATCGGTTTATGCGAGGACGGCGAGGACATCGACTGGCTGTTTCTGACCAGCTCCAGTGAAGATGAGGATTTACCCTCTACCTATCAGGTCGACCCGCAAATAAATTTCTGCCCCCAATGCGGCTCCGGTGTTGTTTCCGGCGCTCGCTTTTGCGAAAAGTGCGGAAATAGACTATGAAACATCTTTGAATAATACAGAGGGATTCTAAAAATGTAGTACAAGATCGTCGCCAACTCAAACTACGAGGACACTGAGCCTGAGCTGGTCGGCGATCTGATCCATGCGGGCGACATCGCCGTATTGGTAACGCCCATTGACAAGGCGGCCCCCTAGGGGCGACTGATTCTTCCACAGCAACAGACGATCCGCGACATTATTGAATGCGACGCCATTGCAGTCATTACTAAGGAACATGAACTCAAGTTGACGCTGGAGCGCCTGACTGTACCCCCCGCCATCGTGATCACTGATTCGCAAGCCTTTCATAAGGTATCCGCTGATACGCCTTCCGAGATTCCGCTAACTTCGTTTTCCATTCTGTTCGCGCGCCAGCAAGCAGATCTTGCGGAAATGGTGCGAGGCATCAAACGAATTGAAAGCTTGGCATCAGACGACAAAGTGTTAATTGTAGAGGGCTGCACTCACCATCTTCAATCCGATGACATCGGTACGGTAAAAATCCCCCGTTGGATTCGTCAGATGGCAGGTGAAGATATCCAATTTGAATGGGCAAGAGGTGCTTGTTATCCCAGAGATATTTCTAAATACGCGGTTATCGTCCATTGCGGGGGCTGTATGCTCAATCGGAGGGAAATGCAGTATCGCATTGAAAAGGCGCGCGAGCAGGGTGTCTGCATAACGAATTACGGCATGCTGATCGCACATGTCATGGGAATCCTTCCAAGGGCCCTGAAGCCTTTCCCCGCCGCGAGCGTGGCCCTGGATGAGATCAATCTTAAATGCTAAGACAATTTTTATAATGTAAAGAGAGAATTTATTGCCTTTTTCAGAGTGCCTAAAAGCCGGTTTCCTATCAGTGAAAACCGGCTTTCCCATTTATATGGCCGAAGAAGAAGCGGCATTGCAACTCCAATATCGTTGACGCGCCCTTCTGCCCTCCAGAAGGGCGCTGCTTGATGATTATTCTATCGTGATGACAGAGACGGGGCAGTTATCCCGCGCCTCTACCGCCGCATCTTCTACGGATTCGGGAACAGGGTCCATGTATACTTCCGCGAACCCATAATCTGCCATCCGGAATACCTGCGGGCAAATGGACGCGCATAATCCGCAGGAAATGCAGCCTTCTCTGTCGATTATTGCTTTCATAGTCTGCCCCTTGTATTATAAAGTAGTAGTTATTAAAGCCCCTCTCCAAGGGCTATGTGCTACATACATCAGGCATTCATGAAAAGCTGGATATCATCGTCAGCTGTCCCAATACCAGCAATTCCAAATTTCTCAACCAGCACCTTGGCTACATTGGGTGACAGGAAGCCCGGCAGCGTGGGACCGAGATGGATGTTCTTCACGCCCAGATATAGCAGCGCCAGGAGCACTATGACGGCTTTCTGCTCATACCAGGCAATGTTGAATGCGATAGGCAGCTTGTTGATATCGTCAAGGCCGAATACTTCCTTAAGCTTCAAGGCGATGACCGCCAGGGAATAGGAGTCGTTGCACTGTCCG
>DHOG01000112.1:2016-2492 GCA_002410715.1 Ruminococcaceae bacterium UBA5396
AGTCGTTGCACTGTCCGGCGTCCAAAACTCTCGGAATCCCGCCGATGTCGCCCAGCTTGAGCTTATTATAACGGTACTTCGCGCAACCCGCTGTAAAAATCACGGTGTCCTTTGGTAGCTTTTCGGCGAACTCTGTGTAGTATTCCCTGGATTTCATGCGTCCGTCGCAACCAGCCATGACGAAAAACTTCTTGATCGCTCCGGATTTGACGGCGCTCACAACCTTGTCCGCCAGAGCCATCACTTGATTGTGGGCAAAGCCACCGATAATGCTGCCTGTCTCGATTTCGTCCGGTGCGGGAAGGGTCTTGGCCAGCGCGATGATTTCTGAAAAGTCTTTTTTACCGTTTTCATCGGCTTCAATATGCTTACAGCCAGGATAGCCTGTGGAACCCGTGGTAAAAACCCTGCCCCGGACTTCTTCGCTTTTGGGAGGGACGATGCAGTTGGTGGTAAAGAGAATGGGGCCATGGAAG
>DHOG01000112.1:2666-13294 GCA_002410715.1 Ruminococcaceae bacterium UBA5396
CACCATGCGTTGCCGTAATTGCCGGCAAAGTTATCGTATTTTTTGAAAGCCGGATAATAATGGGCGGGAAGCATCTCACTGTGGGTATATACATCGACGCCCGTACCCTCTGTCTGCTTTAGCAGCTGCTCGAGATCGGTCAGGTCGTGGCCGGAGATAAGGATGGCAGGATTTTTGCGCACGCCGATATTGACCTCGGTGATCTCAGGGTTCCCGAATCTCGATGTATGCGCCTCATCCAGCAGCGCCATGACCTTAACGCCATATTCGCCGGTTTTAAGCGTCAATGCCACAAGATCGTCGGCAGTAAGAGAATCGTCCAGCGTTGCCGCCAACGCTTCATAGATAAACGCGTTTATGGCAAAATCCTCTTTGCCTATATTCTTCGCGTGCTCCGCATAGGCCGCCATACCTTTAAGCCCATATATAATCATCTCACGGAGGGAACGTATATCTTCGTTTTCTGTTGATAACACGCCGATGGAGGCTGCTTTTTCCATCATGGCCGCTCGGGAGTCTACCGTAAAGGCGGCGGCATCGTGCAAGGCGCCTGCTGTAACAGACTTCCTAAGCTCGTCTCTCAAAGCGATCATTTTTTTGATCTGAGCTTCGATATGCTCATCATCAAAATTCGCGTTTGTAATCGTCATGAAAAGGCTGCTCAGGACTTCATAATTCACCTTATCGAGATTATGAATATCAGCCTTTCCGTTTACAACAATATACGCGATGCCTTTCAAGGTATAAATCAGAAGGTCCTGAAGCTTTGCGACCTCCTCATTCTTCCCGCAAACACCTTTAATTGTGCAGCCTTTGTTTTTCGCTGTCTCTTGACACTGATAACAAAACATGCTCATTGCTTTTCCTCCTTAATCCCTTTTATAATTTGGCGATGGTTTTACCAAAGTCAACTGCCGCCTTCTGTGCGCCATCATCCGGGTTCCATTGATTTCTAAAGCTCTCCGACACAACCTCAAACCCCGCATTTTCCATCAACTCGTTAATCACTTTTACCGATTCTCCGCTCCAACCGTAGCAACCGAACGCCGCTGCTTTTTTCCCTTTGAATTTAAGCTCCTTCATGAGATGGATAAATCCTGCCACCGAATGCAGGATACTGTTTGCGATTGTCGGTGAACCTATGACTGCGGTCTTTGATTTGAAAACCTCGGTAATCAGATCGTTCTCATCGCTCTTGGAAAGGTTATGGACATTAACGACCGCCTCAGGATCGGCCAGCCTGATTCCTTCCGCTATTTTTTCGGCGAGCAGCTTGGTGCCGTTCCACATGGTGTCATAGATAATAACAATTCGATTTTCCTGATAATCATTTGACCACTGCGCGTATCTTTCAATGATCTGCATGGGATTGTCCCGCCAAACGACCCCATGACTCGTCGCGATCATCTCAATCGGGAGATTTAACGCGGTGACTTCGTCCAGCTTTTTTCTTAACATAGGGCTGAACGGCGTCAGGATATTCGCGTAATACTTGATAGATTCGCTGAAAAGGTCGCACTGGTCAACTTGATCGTTAAACAGCCGCTCTGTGGCTAAATGCTGTCCGAACGCGTCGTTGCTGAACAGAATATTATCCCGGGTCAAATAGGCCGCCATGCTGTCCGGCCAATGAAGCATTTTCATTTCGACAAAAATGAGTTCTTTTCCATTCCCAATATCAATTTTGTCTCCGGTTTTTACAACCTGGAAATTCCAGTCCTGATGATACTGGCCCTTCAAGGATTTGACCGCGTTTGCGGTACAGTAAATCGGCTTGTCCGGAATATGCTTCATTAAGGTGGGAAGAGCGCCGCTGTGGTCGACCTCCCCGTGATTGGCAATGATAAAATCAATTTGATTTAAATCGATTTCCCTGGCCAGGTTATCGACAAACTCCCCAGCAAAAGGGGCCCAGACCGTGTCGATCAGGACGGTCTTTTCTTCCTGAATCAAATAGGAATTGTAAGTTGAGCCTTTGTGGGTTGAATATTCGTTGCCGTGAAAGCTTTGAAGTTCCCAATCGACTTTGCCGACCCAGAAGATGTTGTTTTTGACCTGCTTTTTCACTTCCATCACACTCCTTTATCGTTATTCTTTTTCATCCCTTCGGTCGCAGCATTTGATCCGCTTTTTATACAGGGTATTGACATCAGGGTTTTTGTCGCCGAAGGTTTCCATGATTTCATCTAGTATTTTTCTTCTATCCAGGCCTTCCTGCTCCCTTTTTTTAATCTGCTTATATACGCCGAAAACTGTAGAGGGTCCTATCTCGGAGGAAAAATGACCGACGCCCTGATTCCAGGCAAACAATGAAAAAAGCTCGTCCAATTCTTTGACCGTTACCCCCAGGGAGTATGCTTTTATGAGCTCTCTTGTCGCCTGCCGGAACCTGGAAGCGCCAATGGCGTTGCTCATGGACAGAAGGAGCTTGGTTTTCAGGTCAATTGCAGGGTCCTCTTTTCCCCATATAAGCTCCCAAAAATCAACAACCGTACCCGCAAGTATATCGTCGATGGCTTTGTAATTCACAATTGCGGTTGGTTTGAACGGCATGTCCGCTCCGCTTTCAAACGTGATCATTTTCAGTTCAGTCCTGTAAAAACAGACTCTGTACTCGCGGTCGGATACTTTTTCGGTGATATGCTCAAACCCCAAATCCTTCAGGGCCGAGGACAAAGGCTTTGGCTCAAAGCTTTGGACAACGCAAATTCCGTTATCCAAATTTACCTGTTGTGCTTTGTGTAAAATCATGGGCAGAAAATTAGTGGTCAGATTTCTGACGTCTATTACCGGAAATGTTTCTTTTTTGTCTTGCCATTTCGTTGCCATAGCTCTTCCCTCCTCCTTTTTGAGCGTGTTGCTTCATGCTGTTATTGACTTTATATTTTAAGTTTACTATTATTAAGTCAATAGGTCTGTTGGAATTCCAACGGAAGGGAATTTTATGAAAAAATATTTAAATGTGCTGAAAACAGTAAAATTATTTAACGGCATTGAAGAATCGAATTTACTGCCGCTTTTATCGTGCCTGTCCGCGAAAGCGGTTCATTATGAGAAAGGTCAGACCGTATTTTTCAGCGGCGAAAGCATCGAACGGTTCGGCATTGTTCTGTCGGGACAAGTTCAGACCGTTCAGGACGACTATTGCGGAAACAGAAGCATTCTTACCAAAGTCGACACTGGGAACCTGTTCGGAGAGTCCTTTGCCTGCGCGGGAATAAAAACGCTTCCGGTCAGCGTGATCACATCGGCCGAAAGTGAGCTTCTCTTTATCGACTGTCACAGGTTTGCCGCTCCATGTGCCAAGGCGTGCGGTTTTCACAGCAGGCTTATTCAGAATATGCTGGGTATCGTATCAATAAAAAACATATCATTGACTCAGAAAATTGAATTCACCTCTAAGCGCACCACCCGGGAAAAGCTTCTTGCCTATCTCTCGGCTGAAGCAGGAGAAGCGGAAAACAGCTGTTTCAGCATTCCTTTCAACCGTCAGGAACTCGCGGATTATCTTTCCGTCGAGCGTAGCGCCATGTCCGCCGAGCTTTCGAAGCTCAGGGATGACGGCGTTCTGAAATTTCATAAAAATCAATTTGAGCTGTTATAGGCGAATGGTACGGTTGTCAGCCTCAACGATTCTTTTGACCACTTGATAAAAATAGTTATTGACATATGCCCATAATGGAGCTATGATTAGTTATGGGCATAAGCCAACAATTATTTTGTAATGCTATATAAGGGGATGGTTTTCTATGGCGGCTGTGATTGACAAAGAAAAATGCATTGGCTGCGGCCGATGCGAAGGTGTTTGCCCCGTTGGGGCAATCAAACTTGAGAATAACAAAGCGACTATTAATGACAATTGTATCGAATGTGGCGCTTGTGTTGGAGAATGTCCGGTTGAGGCGATTAGCCTATAACTTAGAAAGGGAGGTTTTATAGTATGCCTGGAAGAGACGGAACAGGGCCGCTTGGCAAAGGGCCTGTGCTTGGGCGGGGCACGGGACGAGGAGGACAACGCGGACCAATAGGCGCGAGTCCGGCAGGATATTGTGTTTGTCCGAAATGCGGAGAGAAAACCAAGCATATGGTCGGTATGCCCTGCACTTCAATGAAATGCCCGAAGTGCGGGACGGCCATGATAAGAGACTCTTAGAGAAATGAAGGGAAACAGCCATACAGGAAAAATAACTCCGTCCAAAGAGAATTATTTGAAGGTTATGCTGGAGCTATCGAGTGAAGAAGGCATCCGTTCGACAGACATCGCAAGCGCGCTTGGTATTTCAAAAGCCAGCGTAAGTAGCATGATGAATGTTCTCAGGGAGGCGGGGTACGTTACCAAAGAAAAGTATGGCGCTGTCTCGTTAACGGAGAATGGCCGAAAAGCGGCTGCCGATATAAAAAGAAGGTACGAATTGCTCAAAAAGTTTCTTCATGATATCCTCGGCGTCGAAGCTGCCATAGCCGCAGAGGACGCCTGCCGTATGGAACACCTGATCAGCCCCGAAACGGCAGATCAGATTGACCGGCAGCTTGAGAAGCTTTCTGAATGAAAAACTATAGATGCATGGAGGTGGAAATGTGCCGAGAGGAGACGGAACGGGTCCCGTGGGCATGGGACCGCTGACGGGACGAAGCGCAGGCTTTTGCGCAGGCTTCAGAACTCCCGGATATATGAATTCAGGCTTTGGCCAAAGGTTGGGCCTTGGTCGGGGCCGGGGACTCAGACGGATGTTTTGGCTTGCGGGCCTGCTGCCCGGATGCGGATACCTTGCTTACCGATGGGCAAATCGCAGGGGCCGAAAGTAAAGGAACGTATAGTGCTGAAAGGAGGTGAGAACTATGCCAAGAGGAGACGGGACAGGCCCGATGGGAATGGGCCGGATGACGGGAAGAGGCGCGGGCTACTGCGCGGGCTTTGCGGCTCCGGGCTATGCGAATCTGGTTGGATACGCAGGAGGCTTTGGATGCGGATTCGGTAGAGGACGCGGCTTCCGGAGAATGTTCAATGCGACCGGATTGCCGGGATGGGCGCGCTATGGCTATGGATACCCCGCATATGCTGGAGCAGACGAAGAGGCTCCTGATGAAAGAGAGTTTTTAAGCAATCAGGCGGAGTTTCTGGAAAAACAGCTTCAGCAGGTAAAAAAGCGCCTTTCGCGTTTGAAGGAAGACGAGGAATAATCGTCTGATCTGTGAGAATAAGGCAGGATTGCTACCTGCCTTATTCTCATGCAATATTCTTTATAAGTAAAGGAGGGATGTCTGTGGCGCTGCGAAGCATTATGAACTATCAGGCCGATGATATTTTAAGAAAAAAAGCAAGGAGTGTTGATAACGTCAACAGCCGGATTCGCTCCTTGCTTGAAGATATGGCTGAAACCATGTATCATGCGGACGGAGCGGGACTGGCTGCTCCCCAGGTTGGCATATTGAGAAGACTCGTCGTGCTCGACATTGGAGAAGGACTTATCAAACTGATCAATCCCGTGATCGTAGAGGCTGATGGAGAGCAGCAGGAGGCGGAAGGTTGCCTGAGCATTCCGGGCATTTATGGAGAGGTCAAACGCCCTGAAAAGGTAACGGTGAAAGCGCTTGATGAAAACGGGAAGCCGCTTGTCTTAGAGGGCACCGGGCTGCTGGCGCGCGCTCTTTGTCATGAGATCGATCACTTGGATGGGATATTGTTTATAGACAAGGCGATACCCGGATCGCTTATAAACCAGAATGATTTATCGGAGGTTAAAATTATATGATCGTATACGGACCGGTGCCGTCAATGCGCTTGGGACAAAGCATTGGGGTGAATAACATTCCGCCCAAGACCTGCTCCTATTCCTGTACTTACTGCCAGCTTGGAAGAACAGACAGGATGCAGGTAAAACGGCGTACGTTTTACAAACCCGAGGATATCTGCCGCGAGGCCGGAGCCAAGCTGAAGCAGCTTGAAGCGGAGAATAGACATGCCGATTGTTTTTCCTTTGTCCCAGATGGTGAACCTACTCTTGATATCAATTTAGGGGCGGAGATTGACCTGCTCAAACCGTTCAATATTAAAATTGCCGTTATCACCAATGCGTCGCTTCTGTGGATGGACGAGGTTAAGGAAGATCTGATGAAAGCGGATTGGGTATCGGTCAGCGTTGATGCCGCCGAGGAAGATATCTGGCGTAAAATAGACAGGCCGCACGGCGCATTGAGCCATAAGGAAATTCTGAACGGAATGATTGAGTTTTCAAAAGAATATCAGGGCACGCTGGTCACCGAAACGATGCTTGTGGGGGGAGTAAACGACCATGAAGCCTGTATTGGAAAGATTGCGGAGCAGTTGTCGTTGATACGGCCGAGCAAGGCTTATATTCTGGTTCCTACCCGCCCCCCGGCTGAAAGCAGTGTAAAGAGAGCTTCAAAGTCTAGCCTTTCAAGCGCCGCCCGAATCATTCGCAATATATCCGGAGCAGACGTCGAATGTATCACCGGAGATGAAAAAGAGGAGGGTTTTTTCTTTACCGAATCTGTTGCGGATGATCTGTTAAGCATTGCGTCGGTGCATCCGGTCAGAGAAGATATTATTGATAAACTATTGAGGAAAAGAAAGGCTGATAAAAAGATTGTAACCGAGATGCTGGAAAAAGGTGAATTGCTTGAGTTCCAATACGAGGGCAAGAAGTTTTACCGGAAGAATATACAAGAATAGCAAATATAGTCGCTATACCTAATAAATTCAACTATAATATTACTCAGCTTGATAGCTGCGACACAGTACAGAAAAAACGCAATCTTATAAGCATTCGAGGTAAAAAAGAACGATGATTCAACAAAAGCGCATTGCAGCAATTCACGATATATCCTGCTTTGGAAGGTGTTCTTTAACGGTGGCGCTTCCTATCATTTCAGCGACCGGGATTGAAGTCAGCATAATCCCAACCGCCTTGCTTTCCACCCATACGGGCGGTATTGCAGGGTATACCTACCGAGATTTGTCGGACGATATGCTCGCCATCATGAACCATTGGCAGTCGCTCCACTTAAAATTTGATGCAGTTTATACGGGTTTTTTGGGATCGACTAAGCAACTGGATATCGTGTCGAAAATATTTGACCTATTCGCAACCCAAGGACAATTAATTATTGTTGACCCTGTCATGGCTGATAATGGCATGTTATATAAAAGCTTTCCGAATACCTTTCCGCAAGGGATGAGAAAGCTCTGTCAAAAAGCTGATATCATCATACCGAACATAACGGAAGCGGTGTTCCTTCTGGGAGAGCCATATCAGAAAGGCCCCTATACTCAACTTTACATCGAACAGGTGTTGAAACGGCTTGCCGCTCTGGGTCCGAAACAAATCGTGATTACCGGGGTTCATTTCAATGATAAGACAATCGGTGCTGCAAGCTATGATGCCGCATCGAAAAAAGTTGAATATGCCTTCTCCGAACTCGTTGAAGGATATTACCCTGGCACGGGAGATGTGTTTGGCAGCGTGCTGGTTGGCTCTCTTATAAATGGATGCAAGTTGTCTAAAGCCGTAAGGAACGCTGTGGACTTTACTGTGGCCAGCATCGCACGCACAAAAAAAGCCGGAACAGACAGAAGGTTCGGCGTTCATTTTGAAGCTGAGCTTCCAAAACTTATACAGCGCCTTGGCCTGATTTAGATGCGGATTTGCTGTAACCGATCATATGAAAATATGCATTTTCTTGCTGGGCGTGCCTGCAAAACCTCGTTACGGTAAGTGATGTTGACATATGCCCATTATTTGATTAACATATAAATGTCATCATATCGTCTGTTCCGAGTGATCGATAAGAGAATAAAGAAAGAAGCGAGAGTATGTATACATGCGCGATGTGCGGGAATCGAAGCTGTAGAACGGGAGAACTCGATAAAATACCGCTCAATTGCCCCTGCAATGAGGAAGAACAAGAAAAAGTCAAAGAAATATATCAGGATGAAGATAATAAAAGACTGGCATATTGTTCCGCTCTGACGGAAGCGGAGGGATATTGCAAAAAAACAAGGCTTGAAGAAATTATGGATTTCGCTAACAAGTGCGGCTATAAAAAGCTGGGGCTGGCTTTTTGTGTAGGACTGGCAAAAGAAGCAAATACTCTTTGCAAAATCCTGATGCACAACGGCTTTGAAGTACAATCCATCGCATGTAAAAACGGAAGCATCCCCAAAGAGTTTTTAGGTATTAAAGAGAATGAAAAGATCCGCCCCGGTACATATGAGCCGATGTGTAATCCCATCGGGCAGGCGGTTTTCCTGAACAAGGCGCAAACTGAATTAAATATCATTCTGGGATTATGCGTCGGTCATGATTCCCTGTTCATTAAATATTCCGATGCCCCAGTTACCGTATTTGCCGTGAAGGATCGGGTTTTAGCGCATAACCCCATAGGTGCGCTGTATCTGTCTGACAGCTATTATAAGAGCAAATTATACAAGCAACAAAAATAGTTTTGGGGAGGTCATATTATGAAAGCAGGCATTATTCGGTGTATGCAGACGGAGGATATGTGTCCCGGCACCACTGATTTTAAAGTTATGCGGGAAAAGAAATGCGCGTTTGAAAATGTTGAGGGTGAGATTGAAGTCATCGGATTTAATACATGCGGTGGCTGTCCCGGTAAAAGGGCCGTAACGAGAGCTGCCGAAATGGTTAAGCGGGGTGCGGACACAATCGTTTTGGCCTCCTGTATTACGAGAGGAAATCCGGTTGGTTTTCCCTGCCCGCACGCACAAGCAATCAAAGAAGCCATTGCAAAAAAACTGGGTGAATCGATCAAAATCATCGATTACACCCACTAAGCCGAACAGCTAAGATAATTGAGGGATGAGATGGAGATATTTCTTGACTGCTTGCCATGTGTGTTGAAGCAGGTGCTTGAAGCATCGAGAATGGCAACTGGTAAACCTGAGATACAGGCTAAAATTATGGAAGAAGCTCTCGGAATTCTAGCTAACTATAAAAGATATAGGCATTCACCGGACATCGTAAAAGATATGCATCATGTCGTGAAGCGCCTGGCCGATGTATCCGACCCGTATAAATATATCAAAGAACGAGATATTGACGCAGCCAATAAAATTCAACCATTTCTCGAGCATTATCTGTCGCAAAAACAAAACGCATTGTACTGGGCGCTGAAAATCGCAGCCACAGGGAATATTATAGATTCGGCAATTTGTAGTAATATAGATATTGAAGGTAGTATTCAAACAGAGCTTTCAAAGGAGTTTTCAGTTTGCGACCTCGATATCTTTGAAGAAAAACTTAAGTCGGCAAAAAACATTCTGATCATCGGAGACAACGCGGGAGAAACTGTCTTTGACCGGGTATTGATTAAACGCTTTTCCGGTTATAAAATTACTTATGCGGTTAGAAGTGAGCCGATTATTAACGATGCGACTTTACAGGACGCATACGATTCCGGCTTAAATGACTACGCAGATATTATTACTACGGGCTGCGGAGCCCCTGGTGCCATCCTGGACCAATGCGGAGAGAAATTTCTATCTGTTTTTTATAAAGCGGATATTGTTATCAGCAAAGGTCAGGGAAATTTTGAGGCACTTTCCGATTGTAGAAGATCGGTGTTCTTCCTGCTAAAAGCGAAGTGCATTATGGTAGCCAGCAGGCTGAAGGTCAGTTTGAATGAATATGTTTTTAAGTACCACAGAACGGAGTTGATATAATGGCCAGACCTACAAAATGGAGAAGAATTGAAAACGTCCCTACCGTTCCCTACTTTATTCCTTCGGAAAAAGGTGTAGATGAGATACCGGAAAACGTACTGAAGCTTGAGGAACTGGAGGCAATTCGCCTGAAGGATCTGGAAGGACTTGAGCAGAGCGAGTGCGCCGAAAAGATGGAAGTATCCCGTCCCACCTTTCAGCGCATCCTTTTATCGGCGCGAGAAAAAGTTGCGGACAGTCTGGTAAATGGAAAGGTAATCCTTATAGAGGGCGGCAATTTCACTCGGCATATTTGTCCTGTAAGATGCATGGATTGCGGCAACGAATGGACGGAAAGCTATGAAAATATGGAATCCATTAAGCATGGAGAGTATGAATGCCCCGCCTGTGGTTCGAAAAAGGTTATCTGCGGACAGAATTGTAAGGGCAGGTTCTGTCGGGGACACTGCCGACGGCATGGCTGGAGGGAAGAATAATAGGTCAAATGCAGGTGTAATTATGATAAAAAATATTTTATTTGATCTAGATGATACATTGCTTGACTTTCACACAGCGGAAAAAGCAGCTCTCAGAAAAACTTTGCTGCATTTAGGTATTGATCCGAAAGAGGAGGTCCTTGCAAGGTATAGCGAAATTAATATAGCCCAATGGAAGCTTCTAGAACAGGGTAAACTTACCCGGTCACAGGTGAAATTGCAGCGGTATCAAATTTTATTTAATGAGATTAATGCGAATTGCTCCGCCGAGTATGCCACCGAGTACTATGAAAACCTGCTCGGTATAGGGCATTACTTCGTTGAGGGGGCCCAAGAAGCGTTGAGGTCCCTTTCAGAGGATTTTCGCCTGTTTATTGCATCAAATGGTACCGCGCGAGTCCAGCGGAGCCGGATTGAGAGTGCAGGGATTTGGGGGTATCTTTCCGGCT
>DHOG01000112.1:13457-13751 GCA_002410715.1 Ruminococcaceae bacterium UBA5396
CTTGGGGGTATCTTTCCGGCTTATTTATCTCTCAGGAGATCGGTTATGATAAGCCTAGCCTAGACTTTTTCAATCGCTGCTTCACTCATATTGATGGTTTTTGCAAGGCAAAAACAGCCATTGTCGGGGATAGTTTGACTTCAGATATAAAAGGCGGAAATGATGCTGGTATTACGACAGTTTGGTACAATCCTAAAGGAGTTGTGAACAATTCTGATATCAAGCCCTGCTTTGAGGTTCAGCATCTAGCTGAGTTAGAACCTTTGTTTAAAAGTCATGACCACCCGTAAAACG
>DHOG01000112.1:13897-14441 GCA_002410715.1 Ruminococcaceae bacterium UBA5396
ATGACCACCCGTAAAACGGGTGGCATGTCTTTCCATGAAAACCTAAGGATGTAGTAAGATTTTTTAATGTAATCCGCTTTAAATGTAATGCAGCAGCTCTGCAGTTTCTCCCGGGTACATAGATAAATCATATCTGCACTAATCACCCCGAGCTTATCCTTTAAACGCTTTCATACAGTCGCCTGCGCAGCGGAGAGTATTTGCCTGCCTGCAATATGGACACAACTCCGGCAGACAAACCCATTTCCGTTTTGCGATGAATGGGGCCGATTTGATCAATTGCATCTCCAAGCCGTTTGTCTCGTCTTTCCAAATGCTCTATTGCTTCCGAACCATATTCGAAATTCAAAGTTCATCCACTCCTTTTCGTTTAGGTTTACACCACAAGTGCCAACAGAGGATGTAAAAGGGAAAGACAATACAGACAATTCGCCAAAGACTTAGCATGTAACAATAAGTGAGAAGGAATTGTATGACTTGTTCTTATCATCATCTTAACATAGAAAAAAGGGAAAAGATATGCTGTATGTATCAGGTAGGGAAA
>DHOG01000112.1:14596-16245 GCA_002410715.1 Ruminococcaceae bacterium UBA5396
AATCAGGTAGGGAACTTCAAAAGTTCAAATTGCACCAAATTCAAGAGAGGTTTTCCTTTGGTAGAGTTGGCAGCTTTCTTTGTTTAAATAATACTGCACTTTTATTTTGGACCTCCAAAGATATTGACATATGCCCATTATAGGTCTAAAATAAAAATTGTGAGAATAGGACCATAATTACTGATGACAAGGGAGCTACTTTATATGAAAATACACATCCTTGCAGACAACAGAACGAGAAAGCAAGGCTTTCTTGCGGAGCACGGATTGTCCCTGTTTATCGAATATGAAAATGTCAACATTTTGTTTGATACCGGCCAGTCCGACGTATATCTCCATAACGCCGCCTTGCTGGGTGTAGATTTGAATAGGGCTGACTGCATTGTTCTCAGTCACGGGCACTACGATCATTGTGGAGGGCTGGCTTACTTCCCCGAATCAGATCGTTCCCCGAAGATTTACGTGCATGAAGCAGCTTTTGCAAAGAAATATGCCCTAAATCCGGGTGGAACAATCTACCGCGAAATCGGCATCCCATGGTCTTGCGAAGAGTATGAAAATATAAAAAACCGCCTCGTCTTTACAAAGAAGAACATGGAAATCGCGCCCGGCATACACCTATGCGGAGAAATACCGAGTGCCATGGCATTCGAGGAAGTCCCCCACGGTTTTTATTGCGGAGACGGGCCGGATTACTCTCATGATTTTATTAAGGACGAGCAAATGCTTGTTTTTGACGGTGAAAAGGGCCTTTCCATATTCCTCGGGTGCAGTCATCCGGGCGTTGTGAATTGCCTGCGTTATGCTGCAAAACTGTTTCCGGGGAAAAAGATTCATACGCTGACGGCGGGGATGCATCTGGACAACGTAAGTCCTCTGCGCCTGCAAATGACTATCCAGCACATGATAGATTTGGATATCCAAAAGGTCATCCCCCTTCATTGCGCAGGCATCTTCGCAATCTGTGAGATGAAGCGGTTTTTAGGTGATCGGTGCCTTCCCTTGTGTGCGGGTGATTCTTTAGAGTTGTAAAGGAGCGCGATATTTTGGTTCATACGTATTCGCTTAACGGATATAACATCACAATCGACGGAAATAGTGGGAGCATCCATGTGCTTGACGATATAGCCTGCGAAATGCTGAAGGATGGAAATGAAATGCCGGCGTTTGCCGATGTGCAGGCGAAACTAAAAGCAACATATTCTGCCGATGAAATTTGCGAGGCTTACGGCGAGATTCAATCCCTGAACGATCAGGGAATGCTTTTTTCCTCCGAAGCAGGTTTGGAAGATGCCGTAAGTTCTAAGCAAATAAATACCGGTTTGAAAGCGCTCTGCCTGCACGTATCGCATGACTGCAATTTGCGATGTGATTACTGTTTCGCATCAAGCGGAGATTACAACAGCGGACGCAAGCTGATGAGCAAGGCCGTCGCGTTTAAAGCCGTGGATTACCTTGTTGCGGCCTCTCGGGGCAGGCACAACATCGAAGTCGATTTTTTCGGTGGCGAACCGCTGATGAACTTTGATGTGGTGAAAGAAACCGTCGCTTACGGCAGGCAGCTTGAGAAGGTGACTGGAAAGTATTTCTATTTTACGATTACCACCAATGGCACTTTGCTCAACAAAGAAAGCATTGATTTTATCAAT
>DHOG01000112.1:16391-20884 GCA_002410715.1 Ruminococcaceae bacterium UBA5396
TAAGAAAGCATTGATTTTATCAATGAAAATATGGACAACGTGGTGATCAGCATCGATGGGCGCAAAGGGGTCCATGACGCGGTACGCCACGGCAGGACAGGCCATGGGAGCTATGATAAAATCGTGCCCCTTGCCAAAGAGCTGGTCGCCGGAAGGAACGGAAAAAGCTATTTCATCCGTGGCACTTTTACGGCAAGGAATAAAGATTTCTCAAAAGATGTTATGCATCTTGCGGATTTGGGGTTTAAGGAAATATCCGTTGAGCCTGTGGTAGGTTCGGGGAGTGACCTGTATTTCAAGGAATCCGATATTCCGGAACTCCTGAAAGAATACGAGAACCTAGCCTTGCAGTATATTGGGCGGCTGTTCGATGGCCGTAAATTCCGCTTTTATCATTTCAATATCGACCTTTACGACGGTCCATGTTTATTCAAAAGGGTGACCGCCTGCGGAGCCGGGTACGAGTACCTGGCTGTGTCCCCCGAAGGAGATTTGTATCCCTGCCACCAATTTGTCGGACAGGATGAATTTATAATCGGCAATGTGTTTACCGGTATCCATAACAATGAAATGCGCGACCAATTCATGAGTAACAATATCCTTTCCAAAGAAAAATGCAGAGACTGCTGGGCAAAGCTGTTTTGTTCTGGCGGATGCCATGCAAACGCATATTTTTCAAACGGCAGTATTGTGCAGCCCAATGAGCTTGCCTGTACTCTTCAGAAGAAAAGGATTGAATGCGCCGTTATGATACAGGCGTTAATGGCTGATGAAAAGATGAACGATTAAGGGAGCAATATATGTTTTGTGAATCATTCTCAGATAAAGTTATTGAACATTTTATGTGTCCAAGGAATGTTGGGAGCATGCCGGATGCGGATGCAATAGGGAGTTGTGGTGATCCTGGCTGCGGCGATAGCCTTACGCTTTACATTAAGGTAAAAGACAACGTGATTACGGATATCAGCTTTTTGGTGTTTGGGTGCGTTGCGGCCATCGCGTCGAGCAGCATGACAACGGAGCTTGCGAAAGGAAAAACACTGGAAGAGGCGTTAAGGATAACCGACAGCGATATCGCGGATGCTTTGGACGGGCTTCCCGAGAACAAGATACATTGTTCCGTGTTGGGAGCGACGGCGCTAAAAAACGCGATTGGGAATTACTCTGCCCAGACAGCAAACCATGCGGTGGGTTAATTTATAACATGGTAATTCCTGGAAGGAGTTTTATAAAATGAGGTTTTCGGAAAATACCGAAGAAAACAAAAAAGATGCTCTTACGGCGAAACAGCAGGCTAATATGAAGTCCTGTCTCCAGCCCACGCCGAAGGTTCTCGTTTCCTGCCGTGGCCTAAATGGAGAAAACAATGTATTGGCCGTGGCTTATTGCGGCAATTGCAGCTACGCACCGCCTATGGTCATGGTTGGGATTGTCCCGACAAGATACTCCTATCCGTTGATCAAGGAGTCCGGCTGCTTTGTCGTAAACCTTGTGGATAAAAAGTATCAGGAAACCTTTGACTATCTAGGAAGCCACAGTAAGCGGGATGAAGACAAATTGGCTGCTATGAACGTTCGGCTCCAAGACGGCCAGAAAGTCAATGCACCCATCCTGCCGGATTGTCCCGTGAATATAGAATGTACGGTGGTCGATTCCATTGTGACCGGCTCCCATGAAATGTTTATCGGCAAGGTGGAATATGTCCATGCCGACATGGAGCTTTTGGACAGCGAAGGCAATATTGATTATGCCAAAATAGATTTTATTTAACTATGATTTATGGGAGATACCAATATGTTGAATATAAAAATTATTAACAACCCCTCCAAAGGTACCATTCGACTTTTGCTGCGCAAAATAAGCGACGACCAAGTAAAAGAATACTTAAATAGCGGGTCGGTAAATTCATTGGGGTTAATACAGGGGCAACTGGCGGAGATCGTTGCCGCTGCTGATATCGCAGAAAAAGCCTCCAACGTCCAAATCGCTGAAATATCCGGCTCCTGCCCTCAGCATATTACGATGATTGGAGTTTTTGGGGAAACGGCTTCTGTCGGGGAATCTATAAAGGCTGTCCAAAGTTGGTCGGAAAACACAAAGAATAAAAATCTTGGTTGATACCGTATCAACAGACATTCTGCGAAAGTCATTTAGGAGGTAATAGATTGATGTCTGAAAAACCTAAAATGAAAAAAATAGGCATCATAATTTGCGGACGATATCAAAGCTGCAGTGGCGGGAAATGTCTGCGTGCGTTAAAAGAAAGAGCGGGAGGGTTTTCAATCTATTCCCCACAGGAGGAAATCGAACTGGTGGGATACTCAAATTGCGGTGGGTGCCCAGGCGGTAACATTGAATATGTACCGGAAGAGATGATAAAAAACGGAGCGGAGATTATTCATCTTGCCACGGGGTTGGTCGTTGGATACCCTCCATGCCCGCGTATAAAAGCCTTCAAAGAATTTATTGAAACCCGGTATGGAGTAAAGGTGATTGTAGGAACGCATCCGATACCTATGAAATATTTTTCGGAACATAAGAAGATGTCTTTCTGGGAGAAAACGAATATGCGTGAAATCGCCCCGGAACTATTTTCGGATAGCGAAACGATCATGAGGAACTATGATTGAATCGCATTTAATAAAAGCAAAATGATGTTGGTTAGGAGTTGACTTACTATGTCAGAAAAAAAGAAAGCCTGTTCAGATAGCGAATGCAGCAAGGCGTCCTGCGAGGGGTGTGAAAAGAATCCCCAAAGCTTTCTGGAAAAAACGAATGAGCTGAATTCCATCAAGAAGGTAATTGGAGTCGTCAGTGGTAAGGGCGGCGTCGGGAAATCCCTCGTTACCGCCATGCTGTCCATTCTGATGAGCAGGAAGGGATACAGCACGGGAATTTTGGATGCGGATATCACAGGGCCGTCCATCCCCAAAATGTTCGGCATAACCCAGAAAGCACAAGGAAGTGAACTGGGGCTTTTCCCCGAACGAACGCACAATGATATCCGCATCATGTCCATCAATCTGTTGCTTGAACAGGACGATATGCCGGTGATCTGGAGAGGCCCGTTGCTTGCCGGCACCGTCAAGCAGTTCTGGACAGACGTGATCTGGGGAGATTTGGACTTTCTGTTTATCGATATGCCTCCGGGAACAGGAGACGTACCGCTCACTGTTTTTCAATCAATTCCTTTGGATGGGGTCGTTATTGTGACTTCGCCACAGGAACTTGTTTCCATGATCGTGAAAAAGGCGTATAACATGGCGCGTCAGATGAACATCCCTGTTTTGGGTGTGGTGGAAAACATGAGCTATGTGAAATGCCCGGACTGCGGAAAGGAAATCAAGCTGTTTGGCGAGAGCAACCTGACGCAAACCGCAAAGGATTTGGATATTGACATCCTTGGCAAAGTCCCCGTCGATCCGATCATGGCACAGCTTGCCGATAAGGGCGAATTTGAGCGGTTCAGCAACGATTATTTGTCCGATGCGGCTAAAAAGATGGAGACTATGTTTGTAAAGGCGGAGTGAGCATTTGAGCAACAAATCACAACAGGCGACAGAACTTTTTAAGCAAGGATATAACTGTGCACAGTCGGTTTTCGCGGCCTTTAGTGAGGACCTGGGTATGGATTTTGAGACAGCGTTGAAATTGTCCTCTTCTTTTGGTGGCGGCATGGGAAGGCTGCGTGAGGTTTGCGGCGCTGTCAGCGCCATGTTTGGGATAGCGGGCATGAAGTATGGGTATACCGATCCCGAAGATGACGAGGCAAAGGCGGCGCATTATAAGCTGATACAGGAGCTGGCCACTAGGTTCAGAGCGGAGAACCATTCAATTATATGCAGGGAGCTTTTAGGACTGGATGCTGGTCCCGATGATCCCGTTCCTGCACTGCGGACGGATGAGTATTATCAGAAACGCCCTTGCGCCGAGCTGGTCGGATGCGCAGCCCGGCTTATGGAAGAACTAATTAACACTGAAACGGAGGAATGTAAAATGAAAGTAGCATTACCGGTAGAGAGCAAGTCTTTGGATGTATCCGTCTGCCCTTCCTTTGGGCGGACACCCCTATATGTACTGATTGACACAGACCGTGGAACTCATGAATTTTTGGAAAACGCAGCCGCCGCAAGCCAGGGCGGAGCCGGGATCAAGGCGGCCCAGGCGCTTGTGGACAATGGAGTTGCGGCCCTTATCACCTACCGCTGCGGGGAGAATGCCGCGCAAGTCCTGAATGCCGCCGGAGTTAAAATATATAAGGCACAGGATGGCTCTGTCAATGACAACATCGCAGCCTTTAAAAATGGAAAGCTTCCCCTGCTAACCGAAATACATCCCGGCTTTCATGGCCATGGAGGTGGCAAACAATGAAGATTGCCGTGCTCAGCGGGAAAGGAGGTACGGGTAAAACCTTTGTGTCCGTGAATCTGGCCTGCGCCGCTAAGCCATCGGTATATGTGGACTGCGACGTGGAGGAACCCAACGGCCATCTG
>DHOG01000112.1:21022-23033 GCA_002410715.1 Ruminococcaceae bacterium UBA5396
GGAACCCAACGGCCATCTGTTTTTGAAACCGGTCGTTATGGAAAGGCCTTCCGTTATGGTCATGGTTCCGGAAGTGGATATGGAAAAGTGCACCCGCTGCCGGAAATGTGTGGATTTTTGCAAGTATAACGCACTGGCGCTGGTCAACGATAAGATGTTAATTTTTTACGAAATATGTCATTCCTGCGGGGGCTGCGCGCTTTTTTGTCCGGCAAAAGCCATGACCGAAAAGGAAAGGGCCGTCGGTACCATTGAAGACGGCTGGTCCGGTGCTGTCAAGGTTCTCACAGGATACTTAAACACGGGTGAAGCTTCGGGTGTGCCTATCATAAAAGAGTTGCTTGATAAGCTATGCGAAGAGGATGATATCGTTATTGATTGTCCGCCCGGAAGCGCGTGCATTGTGATGGAGAGCATCCGGGAAGCCGACTACTGCGTGCTGGTTGCCGAACCGACGTTGTTCGGGGTGCACAACCTTTCCATGGTATACGAGCTGGTGAAGCTGTTTCGTAAGCCGTTTGGGGTAGTGCTGAATAAATGCCTGCCTGAAAAGAATCCCTCCAAGCAGTTTTGTCTCGAGCATGATATCAGCATCCTTGCAGAAATCCCCTATGACGAGGAACTGGGGCGGCTAAACTCTCAAGGCCATATTGCAGTGCGGGAAGATAAACGGTATCTGGGGCTGTTTAAGACATTACTGGAAAGCATTAAAAAGGAGGTGGCGCTATGAAGCAGTTTTTAGTGCTGAGCGGCAAGGGCGGCACGGGTAAGACCACGGTGGCGAGTGCATTGATTCAGCTTAGTCGCAGTCGTGCTTGTGCAGACTGCGATGTAGATGCCCCCAACCTCCATTTGGTACTGCCAAAGCTACCCGAGCCGGAAAGAACGGATTATTACGGATTCGGAAAAGCGGTCATCAATGCTTCTCAATGTACCCGCTGCGGATTATGCGAAGAAAACTGCCGCTTTGGGGCCATCAAGGACTTTACAGTTGGAGAATTTGAGTGCGAGGGATGCGGTGTCTGTGTAGAAATCTGTCCGGTGCAGGCAATAACCATGCAGGATCATGTGTCTGGTGAGCAGATGTTTTATAAGGACGAGAGAAAAGTCTTCTCTACCGCACAACTCAAAATGGGCAGCGGCGCACCGGGCAAACTGGTAACGGCGGTCAAACAAACGCTTACGCAGGAAGCGCCTGATGATGCGCATTTGGCCATTATAGACGGCTCTCCCGGCATTGGCTGTCCGGTCATCGCCTCGATCACCGGCGTCGATATGGTGCTTATCGTTGCCGAACCGACGATATCGGGCATGCATGATATGAAGCGAATTATCGACACCGCGAAGCATTTTGGCGTAAGCTGTGCAGTCTGCGTCAACAAGTTCGATGTGAATTTGGTAAATACCAAAGAGATTGAGGGTTATTGCAGCGGCCTCGAAATTCCCGTTGCCGGCCTGATTCCCTTTGACAAAACGGTTGTGCAGGCGGTGAATCGTTGTCAGAGCATCGCTGATTATCCGGATAGTCCGGCCGGCAAGGCGATCCTATTGATATGGGAAAATATCTATAACAACTATTTGCGGGGTGATGCGGGGTGATACAGACGGAAACCACGTTTACGGCAAGATATGCGGAAACAGACCAGATGGGCATTGTCCATCATTCCAACTATACGATATGGTTTGAGGCCGGGCGAACCGATTTCTTGAAGAAGGCCGGAGCTTCCAATACAGCCATCGAGGCCAGAGGCGTTTTGCTCCCCTTGTATGGGATGAACTGCCAATACAAAAGCCCCGAAAAGTATGAAGACGAGATCATGGTTGTCACGATGCTCAAAAAGGTTTCCCGTGTTCGCCTGTGCTTTTCGTATCAGGTGTTTAATGCCGTAGATCACAAGCTATTGGCAACGGGCGAAACCATGCACGCATGGACGGACAGAGCGTTTAAGCCGGTTGATGCAGAAAAGGC
The DNA here is from genome assembly GCA_002410715.1 of Ruminococcaceae bacterium UBA5396. Lineage (GTDB taxonomy): Bacteria > Bacillota > Clostridia > Oscillospirales > Acutalibacteraceae > Avimonas. The sequence continues at coordinate 22,992 of DHOG01000112.1, forward strand.
GGTTCCGGATGATTATTCTACCTGACTATCTCATTAGACCAT
>DHOG01000012.1 GCA_002410715.1 Ruminococcaceae bacterium UBA5396
TGGCATCATCATTTGGTTCCGGAGCTACCGATATGTTCTTTTATGGCTATAGCGGGCTCGACGATGGCGGGAATTTTGCAAAATGGAGCGCTGATCGCAAGCTGTCTGTTAAAAACGGGTTAGACTGGTTTGCCGCTGTTCGTGAGACTGCGGGTGAGCGAATTGATCTCAGACAAGCCGCGATTTTGTTCCCCCAAGCATCGTTTACAATGGACAATCGCAACTTAAATGACGCCAATTTCCGTGCTTGCCGCAACGATAGCCTCGGTTATTATCAGCAGTTGGCTGATCTTGGAATCAATGCAGATTTTTTATCGGCGGAACAGGCGTCATCTGACATACTGTCAGATTATCCTTTGCTGGTTCTTCCGTCAAACCCCTTCTATTCATGGTTACGCAATCCGAAATTGGAAGAGTCACTCATCGCATATGTGCAAAATGGAGGGACTATCATTGCCAGTGCCTCATGCGGCCTATTTGATGTGTTTAGTATAGTCACAGAATCCCATGCAGAGGATTCCATTCTATGGGATGAAAAAATTACAGATTTCTCTCGGTGGTTTGTTAGTTTCAAAGACGTACAACCTTTGGCATTATACGGGAAAGATGGAGCAATCGCAATGGCGCTAAAGGAAGTCGGCAAAGGCAAAATCTATATGTCCGGCTTTGATATGGGGGCTTGTTATTGTGAGAAAAAGCACAAACCTGTTCCCGTAGCATATGGTAGGGAAGACCATTACCCACTTGCGGTCATTTCTCAAACACCTGTGGAAAAATGGGTGAAGGAGTTGGGATTGTCCGATAATTGCCATCGTGGAATTGAACGAATACCGTTTGATAACGGTACGCTCATTATCAACCACACCTCGTATGATTATTTAGTGGAACCAAACCGAGAATTCATCAGCACTTTCGCTTCGTTTGATGGGCGTTTACTGCCGGGACATCATAGCGTGTTTCTTTATAATTAGATTGTATGCTGAAAAGGAGTTAATATCATGCTGCGGCACAGCCATGTATTAGCGATCGGGATAATATGCGCTTTTTTACTATCCTTTATTGCCTGTTCTCCCAGATCTTCGGATGTTTCTGCTTCCAGAACAAGTACTCGTGATCGGTCAAACAACACCACAATCCCAGTCACACCTTTAACGGCTTGCTTTGCCGTCAACCGGGACAATGCGAATATTATTGGCAGACAGTATATGAAAGATGATATTGTTTATCTGGAATGGACAAATTCTGGTGTAGAGTTGTGTTTTACGGGCACTGGCATTAAGGCAATGATAGGTTCTGCGGAAGCAAATCCAAACAATTATCCTGCTATATCCGTTCAAATTGACGACCGGGAACCGGAGCGGATAACCGTCAATAATTCGTGCCTGCTTACATTAGCGAATAATCTCGAACCTGGTTCACATACAATGCGTTTAATCAAGGTTACAGAAGCCACTAATTCGCCGCTTTTGTTGTCCAGTGTTACGATACTTTCGGATGGTGGGGATGTTCCCCCTTCGCTGTTGCCGCCGCCTGAACGTCCGCTGCGCCGCATTGAGTTTATAGGCGATTCCATTACTTGCGGTTTTGGAAACCTCGGGAATTCATCATCCGCTCGTTTTTTAACAGAAGAACAGGATGGTTTGCAAACTTATGCCGCCTTTACCGCGAGTGCATTGAATGCCGAGGCTCATTATATATGTGTATCGGGTAAAGGTATTGTAAAAAACGTGAATGGCGATACATATGATTTGTTGCCCACCCTTTTCACCTTTGTTTCGCCTTCATTTCGAAAGCCATGGGATGCAAGCCTGTGGCAGCCGGATGTTGTCGTAATCAACGCAGGCACAAACGATGTATCGGCGCATGCGGATAGGCAGGAGTTTCTAATTGGTGCGGTTGCTTTCCTTGAGCAAATACGCCGCAGCTATCCCAAAGCAGAAATTCTTTGGTGCTATGGCATGATGAACCGCGAAATGAGTGATACCATAGCAGCGGCGGTACAGCAGTTCAACGCGATTGACGGGCACGCATACTATCTGCAATTGAACGGTATGCTGATAGGAGAGGGAGGGGCGGTAGGTCATCCCAATGTGAAAGCCCATCGCAGCCGCTCAGAGATCTTAACATCGAAGATCAAGGATGTTACCGGCTGGTCTGAACAGTAATGATATAGATGACACTATTTAAAAACACAAGTGCCACTCGGCGATCAAGTCGAGTGGCACTTGTGTTTTATGGGCTGATGTTTATGCCCACCATGTGTTATATTCCTTAATAGTTCCGCCGATCTTTTCGGTTCGGACTGATGCTCCGCCCGATGGCGGAACAAACGACAACATCTGTTTCATGAGGTTGCCGACAAGCTGAACGTCTGCATTGCCTGATATTCTAACCTGTACCACCTTGGGTGGCATCAAGACTGTGCTGAGGTGAACTTTTCCACCCGATGTATCCAGCAGATACTTCGTAGATTCCATCATATAATATTGCAGTTGGTTGACAATCAGGGTGCCGCCTTTGACCAGTAATGATGTGCTTGGCTGCGCCCACATCATAGAATTGAATAATGCCACTGTCCCTGTTACGGTATTTTTCATATCAATATGGTACATATCGCCACTGTAATTCATGGAAACCATTTCAGAGTTTATGAATTCCACGACGTCCGCCTGTTCAACTACCAGTGCGTTGCGGCATCCATCAGCCCCATGTCCAATTATGGTGCCATTTGTGCCTTTACCTCCCTGTGAGATAAGGAGCATCAGATTCTTTGCGCCAAAAGCAAAATTCCCCAACATATGCTCGGATGCATTATGCCCCATTATAAAAGCGTCGAGAGAGGTATTCAGCCTGTGATTAAACTCGGCTTCCCCTGTTTTCGGCTTCACAGATACAGCGGAACGCTTCCAATAGTGTGGGTTGAACTGAACGTTTTCTACCCAGCCATTTGATTTGTTACTACCTATGAAAATGCCACGCCTTATCGGTGCGCCTCCTACATACTGTATATAATGCCCATCCGAAGGATTTGTTCCAAAGTCCAGTGCATTATAGGAATTTATAAATACAGCATTAATTGCCCAGCAGTTAGGCCCTTTGCTTTGTACCGTCCACGGGTAGGCAATAAAGTTGGTGTAACTCTGTTCAGGGTAATAAAATGATATCCCGTTAATTCCGGATCCTGACTCCAGTTGGATCAACGCCTGCCCGCTTTCGCTTCCCTTCCCATAGGTTGTGGATAGAACAGAACCGGCAGTTCGGCTGTGGGTGGGAACATCGTAGATGCCTCTCAATTCTACCCCGCTGGGAACGGTTAACGGCGATGAAATCGTATACTCGCCCGCAGGCACAAATACGGTGCCGCCCGTTTTTCTTGCAGCAGCCAGTGCTTTTGTAAAGGCGGTTGTGCTGTCGGTGTTGACTTTTGCACCATAGTCCACCACGTTATAAAGATACATGCTGGTAGGTTTGGGTATGCTCTGGCGATATATATGCTGCCTTCCGCTCTTAACCGGCAGATTAAGTTTGTCGTGATTGATCGTAACATAAGCAGAACGGGATTTGTTATAAGCAATATCTGCGCTGCCGGAAAATGTACAGCCCAAAACCGACACGCCGCCGCATTTATCGGAAACAGTAATATGCTTTAAAGATCCCTTAAGCGTGCATTGCTGTAAGCTTATGCCGCCTTTGTGCATGTTGATCGCATAACGGGATGCAGTATCCCAACCTTCAAATATGCTGTTTACAACAGTAATTCTGCCGCTGCCCTTATACGATAACTGCTCCCTGATTTTTCCCTTAATATGCAGGTTTTCAAACTGGCTGGTTTCATTAAACCCTTCGCTGAGTAATAGCCCCGCTTCGCACGATTCATTGCCGCTGATGGAAACATCGGTGAATGCACAGCCGATGCCGTTGGTTCCGGTAATCTCGATCGCTACCTTACAATTGGTGAAATTCATCTTCATAAATTGAGCATTAGGCGCACGGCCTGCCGAATTTTTCAACAGAAGTATTCCGCGATTCAAACCTACCGCGCTGAAATCATATGTATATTCCCAGTCAGAACGTTTCATCCACAGACCAACCGAATTTTCGAACATAAAATTGCGGATCGTCTGTGCATCTTGCGTGTTAATAAGAGTAACTGTATTTTTTATAAAATATTCAGGACCGAGATGAACACCTTCCAGACGTCCGATATCGGTAACGTTGTCCAGCATGATTGCGTTTTTAAAGGCGGTTATATAGACGTTTTTCAAGTAATGCAGTTCGCTCCATCCAGTCGAGCCTTGATAACCAATCCACGCACCTGCAATAGTGGTGTTCATAACCGTATAGCTGTCATTGGCCGGGCTATCTGTTATCTGTTGAATTGCCGGTGGATATGCAGAAAATTTGCCTGCAGACTGCTCGGGATACAGAATAGTAACATTGCGCAACCCCGCGCCGGGACTCAGGCGAATAAATGCTGCTGCTGATTCATTCCCCTTGTTGCCTGTAACCAGTAAAACAGTGCCGCGACTGCCCGGATTTACCGCATTGGGGTTGATCCATTCACCCCTAAGCGTAACTCCGCTTGGGATTAGAATAGAGCCTCCGCAAAGATACTTCCCTTCCGGCAGATAGACGACACCGCCACCTTTGTTTTGCGCGGCCTGCAGCGCACTTTGGATCGCGGCAGTATCGTCTGTTTTCCCATCCGCTTTTGCACCGAAATCTTGCACCACGTTATATAAAGCGACACATAAACCCATGCCGTCATCGTATTTGATATCTACAACAAACGGTTCGCCCTTCACTCTTGCTTTTTTATCCGCATTATTTACGGGCTTAACAACAGTCCATGGTGTTGTATCATCGATAAAATTTAATCCGTGCAAATTTTTTAAAACGCCCGTTGTGTTGTTTTTGTAAAAATCGGCAGGTATCACCGCCTTTGTCCTGTCGCCGGAGGGGCGCTTGATCTGCCAGTTATCGCTATTGTTATCAGATGTCGTATTTGTTTCTGCAGAAGATGACGGTGCATTCGTTTTTTTAGTGCTGCCTTTTGTCGCTTGTGTTTTTGAGCTTTTTTCGCTTTCTTTATGCGACGAGCCAGCACTTTTAGAAGATTCGGAAACTGTGCCCGATAAATTGTTGTTCGATGTTGATTCATTCTTGGCCCTATTACACCCCACTGAAAATATTAGGATAGCCGCCATTAGTAGTGCGGTTATTCTCCTGAACATTCTACACCTCCGTAATTAATGATTTTTACTTTGTATTAATACTATGATTGATATTATATTAATACTGTAGATTTAATGCTTTGTTTGTAATTATATCACCATATATCTTACATATCAATAATAATATAAAACAAAATATACCAATATTTGTAGATAAGTTGATGAATACGTATTAAAAATGTATTATATTAATATTATAAAAGAACATCGTATAATCTGTATTGATGCAGATTATACGATGCACTTTATTTCACCATTAAAATTTCCTAAGCAAAAATTCTAAACCAAGCGCAGACAAGATGTATAAATTCATAATTATAGCCGTGACCACGACCTGATAAGAAGGTTTTAGATTTCGTAAAGGGAAGCTTATCATAAAGTGAATCAACAGTATCGGGAGGACACTTTTCATCCAAACCTCCCTCTGTCAGTAAAACAGGGTAGACCATTCGGAAGGCGTGAGCAATTGTGTCAACAAAACCAAGGCTATGCCAAGCTTCGGCTTTTTCTGATTCATTATTGAAAGCATCCTTTGCGACAGCGTATGCTCCGCGCCATGCGGCTTTTGGATAGTCTGTTAAAAAAGGTTCATCAGCCGCAACACAACGAATACCTCTATCTTTAAAAATAGACCCTAAAAGAAGTGCTGTACCGCCTCCCTGACTTGTACCAAAAAAAGAAACTCTATCTGCAATTACTGTATTTTGCTCCCATGCCCACTTAACCGCCATAACACAATTCAAAAGCCAGTTTTTATAACCACCTTGTGCCTTTGTTCTTATCGTATCGGGCAGAACTGGCCAGTTGCCATCTTTTTGAAGTGATTTGTAAAAACCTTCAGGAGTCCAATATCCAAGTGGAGATAAATTCAACAAATTATATCCTTGTGCTACAATATCCGGGTGATTAGAAAGCTCCGCGCCGTAACCGGGCAAATGAACAACAAGTGGTGAGGGCCCCTTAATCACCGGCTGCCACACGCCATAAAAAGGTACCATGCCTTCGGGCGAAAATTTAACGATACGATTTTCGGTCATATGAAATGTACCATAATTGTTACGCCATCCATTATCGGGTAAAACTTCTACATTCAGCGGAATACTATTCGCAAAAGTCCAGATATCTTCAATCCAGCTTTCAATTTCCCCGGTACTTGGATATAAATCATAAGCGTTACTATACATTTTTACCATTCCTTTCACCGCGCCCGAGGCGGCGCCTGAATAACTACAGCAATAAAAGTCGATCGCTATCCCAACGTATATTCTGACAAAAACGTTTCATTGTATATGGATTGTTTTTTGCTTTTCACGCCCACCAGGTGGATATCGGTGTATAGGAGCCGCCGTTGTTCTGGACGGCAATTACCGGGCCTCCGGCTGGTGGGACGGACGGATTCGGTTTGATCAGGTTTGCGACGCATTTTGCTTGAGCTCCGGTAGACAGCTTTATCTGAACAGTTTTTGGCAGCAGCAGCGCCGTATTCATTTCCAGCCGTCCACCTATAACCTCCACGAGATATTGGGTTGTTGTCATATCAAAGTAGTGTAATTGGCTGATAACCAAAGTACCGCCACGCACTACAATGGAGGTAGTCGGCTGCGCCCACATCATGGAATTGAACATCTCCACACGGCCAGTTACTGTTTGCTCCATAACCACATGACTTCTTGTTCCATCGTAATTCATAGCTACAAGTTCACTGTTAACTAGCTTTACATTATTGGCTTGTTCGATCACTAAGCCATTGCGGCATCCGTCGGAACCGTGGCCGATTATAGTGCCGCTGGTTCCCTGACCTACTTGGGATTTCATAAGCATGGCATTCTTTGCCGAAAACACAAAGGTACCCAGCAAGTGCTCTGATACATTGTCTCCTAGTATGATTCCATCAAGCGATGTATTCAGCATGCCGTTGTATTGATCCATTCCCGCCGAGGGTATGACTGATACGGTTGATCGCTTCCAATAATGGGCGTTGAAATGCACGTTTTCCATCCAGCCATTGGAATTGTTGTTACCCGCGAAAACACCGCGCCGGATTGGAGAACCGCTGACATACTGGATGTAGTGGC
>DHOG01000077.1:0-274 GCA_002410715.1 Ruminococcaceae bacterium UBA5396
TGATATAACGATGGATACCGTCACGCACGTTGTCTCTATTGGCGATTGTGAGGTTAGATTGACAAGGACAGAATATGCCATCTTAAAACTACTTATGCAAAATCCATCACAGGTAATGACAAAATCCATTTTACTGGACCGTATCAGCGTTGACACGCCGGATTGTACGGAGGGTTCTCTAAAAATGCACATCAGCAATTTACGCAAAAAATTACGCGAGGTAAGCAATAAGGATTACATTGAAGCGGTCTGGGGCATTGGCTTTAAGCTCAAA
>DHOG01000077.1:426-3490 GCA_002410715.1 Ruminococcaceae bacterium UBA5396
CTTTAAGCTCAAAGCAGAATAAATATTTACGATTTCTTTACGGTTTCCTTTACCGGTTTCTTTACGATTCTTCGATAGAATGTCAGCGTCAAACAAAAAGGAGGTAACATGAATGTCAATTCATGTTGCAAGTTTGTGTCTGCGCTGCATCCACAAACTTGTAATGCACAAAAGGCAGCGCAGAAATGAGGAGAATTATGGATTATATTCTGACAACCAATGCCTTGAGTAAGCATTACGGACACTTCAAAGCATTGGACAGGCTTTCCATGCACGTTCCGAAGGGAGCAATCTATGGCTTCGTCGGAAAAAACGGTGCTGGCAAAACAACTTTGATTCGATTGATTTGTGGACTTCAAGAGGCAACGTCCGGGGATTTTTCTCTATACGGCATAGAAAGCGGGGATAAAAATATTGCTGAATCCCGCCGAAGGATGGGCGCTGTTGTCGAAACCCCCTCGATCTATCTTGATATGACTGCAGAGGATAACCTAAAGGAGCAATATCGTGTTCTTGGCTTACCGTCCTTTGCTGGTATATCGAAGCTATTAAAGCTGGTGGGACTTGAAAACACAGGGAAAAAGAAAGCAAAAGATTTCTCTCTTGGTATGCGGCAGAGGCTAGGAATTGCCGTAGCTCTTGCCGGCGACCCAGATTTTCTTGTATTGGATGAGCCGGTAAACGGTCTTGATCCCCAGGGAATTATCGAAATACGGGAGTTGATATTAGAACTAAACCGTGACCGGCAAATAACGGTACTGATTTCAAGTCATATCCTCGATGAACTTTCTAAACTTGCAACACATTACGGGTTCATCGACGGCGGGCGTATCGTAAAAGAAATCAGCGCCAAAGATTTGGATGCAGCTTGCAGGAAATGTGTTCGTATGGAAGTATCGGATACCAAAGCGCTTGCCCGTGTCCTTGACGGCATGCGTATCGAGTATAAAATTCTCTCTGATACCCAGGCAGACGTGTTTGCGAAAGTAAATATTTCACAGTTTGCGCTGGCTCTGTCACAGGAAAAATGTGAAGTCTTCTCCATGCAGGAGCACGACGAAAGTCTGGAAAGCTATTATGTTAATTTGGTTGGAGGGATACATCATGAATAAACTATTAGCATCTAATTTTTCAAGACTTTGGAAGAACAAAGTGTTCTGGATAGGAACTGCAATCCTATTCTTATGGTCCACGTTAATGCTGATTTCGGGGCATCACGCCGCATTGGCAGAACCGGAATATCCTCGTTTCCTGGACGACTTTTTTTTCCAATACGGACCGGTGATGGGTATTTTCGGTGCTGTATTTACCAGTTTGTTTCTTGGGACAGATTACAGTGATGGGACCATTCGAAATAAAATTATGATAGGTCATTCGAGACAATCCATATATCTATCCAATCTAATTGTGAGTGCGGCAGCTGGTATCATTATGAATGCTGCATGGATCCTTTCGATGCTTACCGTTGGAATTTCCTTATTTGGATGGTTTACTAGCAGCGTGACGACTATTTTGATGTATCAATTTATTGCGGTTCTCATGATTGCCGCCTTTGCTTCTATTTTCACTTTCATCGGCATGCTGAATCAGAATAAGGCAAGCTCTGCAGTCATTACACTTCTTACATTTTTGGTACTTCTATTTTTGGCGAGTTATTGCAACAATAGGCTTAACGAACCGGAAATGTATAGTGCAGCAGCGGTCGTTACATCGAATGGCTTGGAATTAGCGGATCCTACACAAAACCCCGATTATATAAGCGGAAGGATGCGAAAGGTATTCGAGTTTTTGGCAGATTTTTTACCCACCGGTCAGGGGATACTTATATCAAGTATGGAGGCAGCACACCCATGGTTGATGCCTCTGTACTCCTTAATGATCATGACTTTAACAACAATGGCAGGTGTCTTCTGTTTTCGCAGAAAAGATTTAAAATAAGAAAGGCGTGGTATTATGCTCTGGCTTGGCATTCTTTGTGCGATACTGGCAGCTATGGTTCTCATATTAATAATTAAGATTGCTATCCTTCATAAGGCTGCCAATGAAATCAGCCAAGGAATGACGAAACGGCTGGAGCAGGATACCAACACTCTGATTTCTGTTTCTACAAGGGATCGCACGATGTGTAAACTTGCAGACCATATCAATAAGGAGCTACGGATACTCCGAAAGGAACGCAGACGCTTTCAAAGAGGCGACCAGGAGTTAAAAGAAGCGATAACAAACATATCTCATGATCTTCGTACTCCGCTTACAGCAATCTGCGGCTATCTGGAATTGCTGGAAAAGGAAGAAAAATCGAAGGATGCGGCACGTTATCTTTTTCTTATTGAAAACCGTACCGCGGTATTAAAACAGCTTACGGAAGAATTGTTCCGTTACTCGATTATCAAATCAACGTCCAAGGATATGAACTTTGAAACTGTGAGTTTGAACCGTGCTTTAGAAGAAAGCATTGCCGCTTACTATGCTGCCCTAAAAGAGAGGGGGATAATTCCGAACATTCAAATTCCGGAAAAGAAAATCTTGCGTCAGCTCAATCGAGCCGCTTTGTCCCGTGTTTTTGCAAATCTTATAAATAACGCACTCAAATATAGCGATGGCGATTTGGAGATATCCTTATCGGAAGCCGGAGAGATTACATTCACAAACTCGGCTTCCGGGCTGAATGAGGTACAAGTCGGAAAATTGTTTGACCGCTTTTATACGGTTGAAACAGCAAGAAAATCTACGGGCTTAGGGCTTACAATAGCTCGGACACTGGTTGAACAGATGAATGGAACGATTACTGTCCGATACACTGAGAAAAAATTGAGCATCCGTATTCGGTTCCCTGACACTGTGGTAAGTTCAACGGAGAATATCACCATTAAAAACAAGCCGCCGCTGCATTTTCTAGGATGGAGGACATGATAAAAATGGCAAAATATTCGCAATTTACTTACCATATATGCATCTAACCTATATCTATAAGATTGGATTATGGATTACATAATGAATATCAATTTTATTTATGCATGAAGGCGTTTTATAGTATTAGAGGAATTGGGTATAATAAATCTGT
>DHOG01000111.1 GCA_002410715.1 Ruminococcaceae bacterium UBA5396
ATGTTCCGGGATTTCAAAGAAGGCTTGTTATCGTTTGTTATCATGTTTCACTGTTCTCCTTGGTAATTGTAAATGTTATAGTCACTTTCGCATTCCATTATAACACCGGTTAAATATAAAATAAACTTATTTAATGAAGTAAGACATTGTATACTTACGGTAATAGCTTTAGGCATTTGATTCGCAAGTGCGCTCCGATCAGCCTTCTCATAAACTCTGTAAAAGCTATTCTCATTATAATGCTTATGGAAAAAAGTTGCAAGCTACAGGCTTTATGTTATAATAGGGATGGAAGTACAAGCAAGTTCTAAGCTTCAGGTTTTGCAAAAACACTTGCTTTTTTTCACCAGATATAGTACTATAATAGAGGTTTCTTCGACTGGGTGTGGCGCAGTTTGGTAGCGTGCTTGAATGGGGTTCAAGAGGCCGAAGGTTCAAATCCTTTCACCCAGACCATTGAAATGGCTTTGTAATTGTATTTACAAGGCCATTTCTTTTTTATCTGAACCACATTCAGAGAAAAAGCACACAAAAAAGCACACAGATTGTCCAAAGTGGCTTGAAAACATTGATAACAGAAAGGAAATGTTATCAATGGCAACAATCATCAAGAACATCAAAGACGGCAAAGTAATTTCCTATAAGTTTCGCTCTTGCTTAGGGCGCGACGATATGGGAAAGCAAATCTCGCGTTATACCACTTGGCATAGCCCCGACGGGCTAACTCCTTCAAAAGCAGAACGCGCTGTAAAGAGCGCCGCCGTCGAGTGGGAGAAGCAAATCAAAGAAGAGTATGAACGGGACTTAAAAGACCCCACAAGAGTAAAAGCGCGGGAAATTGACAGAACAAAAACGGATTTTTCGGACTTCATTCAAAACACATGGTTTCCGCTTTGCGTATGCGACGGAGAACACAAGCATACCACCGTTGAGTTTTACCGTAATATTACAAACAAGATTGCCGAGTATTTCAAGGGCGCAATACTGCAACAGATAACCTCTTTGCAGATACAACAATACATTATCTATTTGCGTACGCAATACCGCTCAAAGCAAGGCAAGCTCGTTTCTGATAAGACGATACGCCACCATTATTGTATGCTCACGCTTGTTTTCGGCTTTGCCGAGGAACAAGAGATAATCAATATAAACCCTATGGATAAGGTAGAGTGCCCCAAATTAACAAAGAAAAAGGTGGAGGCGCTTTCACAGGAACAGGCAAAACGGTTTTTCTCTTTGTTGCCCTCCTGCCCGCTTGATTTTCGCTGTATGCTTTATCTGTTCATTACAACGGGTTTACGGCGCGGGGAATTATTGGGGTTGCAATGGGGGAATATAGATTTCGATAATCTTACGATTGAGATTAAGCGGAATGTTACCTATACAAAAAGAAACGGTATTGTAGTTGACACCCCAAAAACAGAAAACAGCGTTAGAACAATTCCCGCCCTGTCCGCCGTCGCGGAAATGCTTAAAAGATACAAACTGCAATACTATCCGTTCAGCAAGCAAAGCGCCTTTGTATTTCCAAGCGATAAAGGAGATGCATTCCCGCGGGACCCCAACGCCATTACACGCAAGGTCAAAAACTTTATGCGAAGAAACGGGCTGCCCGACTTATCCCCTCACGATTTACGCCACCCGTATGTCAAGCCCACGACACAAAAACAGTAAAACATCTGGATCCCAGAGAATTATATATTTTAGCCATTTCCAACTAATTTGAAAAGAATCGGCTTCAATATTTCTGATTTATGAGATCAACCACCATCCATTTCTATACATTTCAATCGACAGCAAGTCTCTCAGCCAGGCATGTGTTTCGCTTTGTGATTTTGTTGTTTTTCACAGCGTACCCAATAGCCTTTTTAGTGCCCACCAAAACCAAAGTCTTTTTTGCTCGCGTTACGCCAGTGTAGAGTAAATTGCGCTGGAGCATGATAAAATGCTGCATAGTAAACGGCATTACAACAATGGGGTATTCACTGCCCTGCGATTTATGGATGGTTGTAGCATATGCCAATACAAGCTCATCCAGCTCAGATATATCGTAGTTGACAGACCTTTCGTCAAACAAAACGGTCAATTCGCGTTCCTGTATATCCACCGCGCTGACCTGCCCAATATCTCCGTTAAACACTTCCTTATCGTAATTGTTTTTAATCTGCATCACCTTATCACCAAGCCTGTATTCTATTCCGCCACGACGCAGACACAGCTTGCCAGGATTCAGCGCTTCTTGCAACAATGCATTAAGATTGACTGCGCCGGTCTCTCCACGTTGCATAGGGGTGAGCACTTGAATATCCCGTATTGGATCAGCCTTGTAGTAAGACGGAAGCCGTTTGGAGCAAAGCTCGCTGATTAGCGCAGGAATATTTTCCGGCAGTTCTTCCTCCACGAAGAAAAAATCTGATTGTTTTCCGCCTCGCAGCATTGGAAATTCACCGTGGTTGATTCGATGCGCATTCATAATGATGTTCGACGTTCGCGCCTGTCGGTAAATCGTAGTCAGCCGGATAACTGGAATGACATCAGAAGAAATTATGTCTAATAACACATTCCCCGCGCCCACCGACGGAAGCTGGTCTGCATCGCCAATGAAGATCACCGTTGCCGTAACCGGCACGGCTTTTAGCAAGTTAAACATCAAGATCACGTCAATCATACTGGACTCATCCACGATCAGCACATCGGTATCCAATGGATTTTCCTCATTGTATTCATACCCGCCTTTTGGACTAAACCCCAACATACGGTGGATGGTCTTGGCTTCCATACCGGTTGTTTCAGAAAGACGCTTGGCTGCACGCCCGGTGGGCGCTGCCAGTAATATTTTCATTCTTTGCATCATGAATGCAGAGATAATCCCGCGTGTCGTAGTTGTTTTCCCTGTGCCCGGACCACCCGTGAGCACCATTACCTTGGAGCAAAGAGCTTTGTGTATGGCGTCTTTTTGAATCTCGTCATAACGTATGCCAAATTTCTGTTCCATCTTTTGAATCTGCTGCGATATATCAAAATCTGGCATGGGCACTGGGGTTTTCATAATGTTATGAATTCTTTGGCTCACGCCCTTTTCGCTAAAATAAAAGGGGAGAAGAAATATTCTGTCGGGTTCTTCATAATGAAGATCATTTTCCGCGAGCATTTGTTCCAGCGCTGCGGATAGTCGTTCTTCCGACACTTCCAACATGGAGACAGCTTCTTTCAGCAGCTCTCCGCGTGGTACATAGCAATGTCCAGCATTCGAAAATTCATTCAGCACGTAGAACAACCCGCTTCGGAAGCGATAATATCCGTCTTTGCCAAATCCCATCTTCATGGCGATAGTGTCTGCTGTCTTAAAGCCGACTCCCCAAATATCATCAGCTAGCCGGTATGGGTTTTCCTTTACAACCTGTATGCTGTCATTACCATATGTTTTGAATATTTTGACTGCATGCGTGGTGCTGGCTTGATGCTCCTGCAAAAAAAGCATGATGTTTCTGACTTCCTTCTGGTCGTTCCATGCTTTCTTCACGGCTGTAACGCGCTTTTGCCCGATTCCTTCCACCTCAATGAGCCGATCCGGCATATTTTCAATGATCTCAAGTGCATCTGCCCCAAACTTCTCTACGATTCGACGCGCGAATTTTGGGCCAATCCCTTTGATCATACCACTGCCCAGATACCGTTCGATGCCCATCACTGTGGCAGGCAGCTTTTCCTCCCACGAGCTAACCAGAAACTGGCGACCATATTTACTATCAACTTTCCACTCGCCGGTTAAAAGAAGCACGGATCCGACATTGACCGCCGCCAGTGTTCCAACGGCGGCTATCAGATCCGCATAATTCTTAGCTTTCACTTTCAGAACGCAAAAACCATTTTCCTCATTTGAATAGGTGATGCGCTCCACTACGCAACGTAGCCGTTCCATATCGTCATCCTTTAGCAGTGTTTTCTATTCCTATCATACCAGAATGACTGATTTCTCAAAAGCGCTACGCGTAATTATTACCACTGCGTCATTCCTGATTACTACATTGACCGTATGGTTGTCGCTGAAAAATACAAGTTGATTATACCCGTTCGCATCCTTGCACCCTTGACCGAAAACATCACAACAGAAGGGTTTTCTGCAATTTTAAGGATGCAAAGCGCTTGCACCCTTACTCATGCCTGTTTTATGAAATCTCGAACCACATACTGGGCTGCCCCCAATCTTTGT
>DHOG01000093.1 GCA_002410715.1 Ruminococcaceae bacterium UBA5396
TTGTATTTCAGTGGGGCCTAAATAGCACAAGAAGGCCAGAGCAACTACGTCTATTAAATATGTTGCCATATAGTTTTCCACTACCTGAAGCCTCCTTTTCTATGAGGTTTACGGCCATCTTTTCCAGAAAACCAAGTGCTGACTCCTCATCAAGTGGCTTACGGATTAGGTACCCTGTATCCTATCACAACCACGATTCCGTTCACAACTCAGCTACTTATCAAATTCCAATCCTTTTTCACTTGATTCTTTCACTTCTTTGCCGTAGCCGATTGTCACCAGGGCGGCTGCGGAGGTTAATAACAACAATAAAAACGCCCACAGCAATCAAAATGACATGCTCAACCGAGAGGGTTGTATCGGCCTCCAATGCGTTAACATATGGAAGTATTTTCAGATAACGTATTGAAGCCTGACCTTTTGATATACCGGCGTTGTACGCATTGCCAATTACTTTCGTGTTGCCGTAAACTACGGTGCCATCATCCAGCGAAAACTTATATCCTACCGAGTAACTGTAGCGGTTGGGAATCGCTTCAGCCCGCTCGCCACCTTCTCTCCGGACAACCGTAATTGTGCCCTGCGTTTTTTCGCCGACCACGGATAGCAACGGCATCATCATTCCATAGAGTGAAAGGCCTATGCCGATAAATATGAGAAATACCTTAGTGGCGACCTTTTTCATTTGTTATGTCCCCAGTTTTCTGCAAATAACTGCTACAACCTGTTTGTAGTTTTTTTCCGTACAAAACACGGCGATTGATTCTCCGAAGCCTGCACTGAGCATAATCGCTCTTTGCCGATCCAGATACTTAACCTTTCTGATTCGTTTCCAGAGAAGCCGGTACTTCGTTCTTGCTCCCGCCATCAAGCCCGCAGCGACCGTTGTAGGATTACCTGCAAATACGCCCATTACCGTAGTAGCTGTGGCCATGCGACGCACACGTTTCTTTTGCCTGCTTTGTGTTTCGCATGTGATTCCTTTGTCGTCCAGCGTAAATTCCACATCATATGTGCCTCGGAATATGAGCAAAACGAGCAGGAACCCCAGCACCAGAGCTACACCCACCATCGCAAGACCACTGTAAGCTTGCACTACCAAAAGCACAATGCACAGTATCCCGAACGGAATTCCAATCGCCAGGCTAAGCTGATTGCGTATTACCCTGTTTTTTAGGAGCGGGATGCAAATTGACCAGTTGAATTCATCCAATAGGTTTCCTCCTTCAGCATTCATGAATAACATTCGGGTATGGGCATGTATGGTTGCCCGTAGCAATTTTCGGAGCGATCATGCTTATTGGGGAAGTTCCTCAACCTTGAGCATGTCGAAATCGACCTTGGTCCAGTCAAAAAGGTGGTTTTCGGTCTGCTCTTCCCAGTTCCAGGTCAGCATGCCTTTCGCTGTCATCGGCATGCTGTTGAAATCAAAGGTGATCGTGGTGTAGTCCTGCATCCACCAGGTTGCTGCAAAAGCATTTACTGGCGTGTGAAGATCCATGCCTACAAATACGCCAGTAATCTCATCATACGTACCAGTGAGAACGGTGCCGCTGTTGTTGAGGAAGGTAATCGTCATGTCCGATCCCGTCTGAACAACACGGGCACGCCAATCGGTCAAAGGCTCGGGGCCTTCATCGTGTAAAGCGCTACCATCCCAGACGCCCTTCACCTCATAAATACCTGAAACAGACTCGTAAATTTTAAGCGTCATAAAGGCGCAGCCTTCCGTATCTGTTCTGACAACCCTTACAAAGACGGAGTCATCCTCAATCGTTAGATTCCAAACGGCCTCCTCACCGACTTGAACGCTTTGTACCGTATCTTCCTCAATACTGCATTTCCCTGTGACTTCGATTTTCAAGGATACGCTTGAGCCATCGGCATCGGGTACGCTCGCTCTAACAGTGTATTCTCTAAAGCCTGTCTCTGCAAAGAGATTCACTGTGCTCCTGTCTAAAAGCTCCTGCATCGAGTAAGGGCTTTCGCCTTGCTTTTCGCGTTCGTTATTGATGGCTTGGAGAACAGCCTCGTCTACGCGTAAAACGCCCTTGCCCATGCCTTCGGGAATTGGCGTTGACCCGCTCTCTGTGTTGATTGCGCCCGCTGCCGTTTGGACAAGCAAATCCTTAATCTGCGCGGCATCCATGCCGGGACTGATTGACTGGATCAGCGCGATAGCCGCGGTGACCTGCGGCGCGGAAAAGCTAGTGCCGCTCGCCTTGATTGGCAGCCCGTTTTCATCTGTACCGACAACCATTGCTACCCCCGGGGCGGAAAGCGTGACCTCCGCATCACCGGTGGCAAAACTCGAAAAGTCAGCGCGAGTGCCGTCGTTGTTGATTGCACCGACTGTAATCACATTGGGCAGTTTTATACCGGCCGGGCAGTCGTTTTTGCCGTTCAGTGCACCTTGGCTTCCATCCGCATTGCCTGAGTTTCCGGCGCTTGCCACAAAAATGATGCTCGGGTTCGTCTCTTGCATTTTCTTAAAAAACTTTGTGTATGCTTTCACTATGGGTTCATAATTATCACTTGGCGGTCTAAAATTGAAGGAACAGTTAATAACCGTAGCACCGTCGTCCACCATCTTCTTTAAGTATACCAGCGTTTTATCGATATAGGCCACACCGCTCGCTGGGTCCGTATACTGCGTCAGATCCTCGGCATCAGCCTGCGTAGCGGTAAATTGGGGGTTGGCATCAAAGACATTTCTCACATTGATTGTAAGGTTTTCCTCCAGTACCCCGGCAACGCCAACCATGCCGCCGTTTTTAGAATCTGCGCCTATCACATGGGCGACTTTGGTTCCATGTGTGAATCCTCCATTGACAATCTGGTCGTTTTTCTTAACCGGATCGTTTGTGGTATCTCCGGATAGCTTCGCGTTTCCATTAAACTCATCCGAACCCGTGTAAAATGCTTCATCCAGGACGCCGACATCCACTTTATTCAGCGATATTCCACTCCCCTTGATGATCTTCCAAGCGTTCTCCATCCCGATGATGTTATAATGCGAATTTGAAGGATCCGCGTATGCGGGATCTTTGAGCGGCGTACATGGCTCACCTGCCGTATCCGAGCCGTACGCCGGCACATTGGGAAAAACGAGCTCGACGCCATCCATACCGGATAGAGCGTCCAGTTTGGCATTCAACTCAGACTCGGTTTTATCGTCAGTTTCAACTTGATATAGATTGATAAATTCAAGTTCGCCGACAATGGTTCCCCCGCTTTGCTCGATAATCTTTTTGGCCGCGGCTTTATCCACATCGTCATAAAATACGATAATGATCTGATTGACAGGCACATAACCCCATTGTTCCGTATGAATGATAGAGGCGGGATCCGGATCTTTATATGTTGAAAGCCCTCCCGTATGCTGAAGACTGGGAATAGATAAACTCCCCGAAAGGATATGTGTTCCGTTAATAAATTGGAATATATTTAAGCATAGTCCCGCCACAAGCGCAATAATAAGTATGATAATCAAAGCGCTTCGTCCGCCCGCCCTTTTCGAGCCGCCACCGCCTGCAGGAGGCTGATTCGGCGACTGTCGAGGGGGAATATATTGCCTGGATGACTGCGGTGGCGGAGCCTGAGCCGGCTGTTGTGGGAAGGTATTATAGGTTGTCCCGTCCTGGCGGTTTATTCGCTTTTCATCAGTATTTTTTCTCTCGACATTCGCCCCGCACTTCGAACAAAATTTAGCGTTATCTTTAACTTCCGATCCGCAATTTCTGCAAAACATAGTTTTCCCTCCTAAAAGCGCTTACGCTTATCTCTTTTCGAGCTCGATGGTTACACGGCTTTGCAAGTTGTAGTCATCAACGACTGCCACCCATGTAAAATCATAGGTACCGCTTAGCTGGCCGTTTTCTGCGGTGACCGGAATTTCAATATAGTTAGGCTGAATCGTGTCGCTTACCTCTAAGGCGGGATCGAGATAGAAATCATCGAGATCGAGATATAGCCTAAGCATATTGCCGACAACTTCGCCTGTGTGGAGCTGAGGCTCGATTGCAAGGGAATCGGCATATGACTCGCCGTTTATGGTGCCTTCGTAGGGCATGATATCGCATTCAAACTGATTTCCAGGATAGATTTCCATCCAGAGGAAAATTTCTTCCATGCCGATTGATTCCCATGAACCTTCGTTATCAATGGAATAATAGCGGCGGAAGGTCATATCCCAGACACCGCTTGCATCAAGCTCCAGTGGGGATGGTGTTTCGACAGGGGTCTCAGTGGGAGCAGTCTCATCAAGCTCTTTTGGGGGCGGTGTTTGCACGGGAGGCTCAATTTGGGTAGTCTCCTCGATTATTTGGGTTTCCGGGATGTAGGAGTCGCCCTTTTTGAACAAACTAGGGCTGCCGGAAGAGCCTTTAACCCAGCCGGCTATGACCAAGCCCCATACCACAAGCACCAATGCCAATAGGGCTATTACTATTCCATTTCGTTTTTTTGAGATTTTCATGTTATTCACCCTGCAACTTCTCAGTTTATTGGTGTAACTACATTTGTTCACCGTATGAGCGGGGCATGCGGGAGCTATTTTCTATATTTCAGCTTTTTGCCAAAGAGTTCTATCAGCATTTTCTTAATGGTGCTGTCATGGGAGCGTGTGTGGGAAAACTTGATTTTCTTACCTTCAAAGAGCGAAATATCCAACTTGCCCTGATGACCGTAGCTTCTACCGTCAGCGTCTATGTCGGTTGACTCGCATTGATAGACAAGCTTTTTTATATTCATATATTGAATCGCAAAGTTTGTAGGGTCTTCGGCGAGGATATGCCCCGATGTCATGGAGTAGTACTTTTTATGATAATTTGCCCAGTGCTGCATCATTGCCGCACTGCCCTTGAAAAAGCCCTTGCCCTGCGCCTTTATTTCACTCGTTATTTTGGCGCTCTCTTCCTTTTGGCGCTGGGCAGAGAGGTGGGCGACAATCAATTTGTCCCTCATGAAGATTAAAGAACAGGCTTTTCTTTTGAAAAACG
>DHOG01000027.1:0-188 GCA_002410715.1 Ruminococcaceae bacterium UBA5396
ATATTCCGCATTGTCCTCGAACAGCGAATTAGCCCATGCAGGACCATGGCCGTTTTTATTAACGGTGTAGGGGGTGGAAGGAGAAGAGCCGCCCCAGATGGATGAACAGCCTGTTGCGTTCGCAATATACATTCTTTCGCCGAACAGCTGGGTAACCAGCTTAGCATAAGGAGTCTCACCGCAGCCTG
>DHOG01000027.1:353-9591 GCA_002410715.1 Ruminococcaceae bacterium UBA5396
CATAAGGAGTCTCACCGCAGCCTGCACAGGCGCCGGAGAACTCTAGCATGGGCTGGAGGAACTGGCTTCCCTTAACGGTAGTCGTTTTAAACTTTTCATGAACCTCGGTTTTGCTCGGCAGATCATAGCCAAACAGGAAGTTTTTCTGCTCTTCAAGCTGGGTGTCGATGGGCTTCATGACAAGCGCCTTGTTGCCCTTCATGCCCGGGCAGACCGAGGCGCACGAGCCGCACCCTGTGCAGTCCAGAGTAGAAACCGTCATTGCGAACTGATAGCCGGGCAGACCGGTTGCAGGTTTCGATTTCATGCCTTCGGGTGCATTTTCGGCTTCTTCGGCGTTCATGATGACAGGACGGATAACCGCATGCGGGCAGACATAAGAGCAGAAGTTGCATTGAATGCAGTTGGCAGGTACCCATTCAGGCACGTCCACCGCGATACCGCGTTTCTCGTAAGCTGACGAGCCCAGAGGTACGGTGCCGTCCGCATCCTTTACAAATGTGGAAACCGGCAGCTTGTCACCCTGCTGAGCATTGATAGGTGACAGAACATTGTCGATATAATCGCGAATTTCGGGACGACCGCCGATGGCCTGTTTTGCGGCGACATCATCTTTTGTCTGGGACCATTCCTTGGGAACGGATACCTTCTTAACCTCTTTAATGCCGGTTTCAATGGCGTTATGATTCATTTTGACAATGGCTTCGCCCTTTTTGGAATAGGACTTTGTGGCTGCCTCTTTCATGAATGTAACGGCATCATCAACCGGAATGACCTTTGCAAGCTTAAAGAAAGCCGCCTGCAGAATGGTGTTGGTGCGGTTGCCCAACCCCAGACCCTTTGCAAGGTGGGTGGCATCAATTGTGTAGAAATTGATATTGTTCTTGGCAATGGTTCTCTTCATCGCAGCGGGCAGACGAGCATCCAACTCATCTGCGTTCCATGAGCAGTTGAGGAGGAAAATGCCACCCGGCTTGACATCGCTTACCAAATCATATTTATCAATATAGGATGGATTGTGACAGGCAACGAAATCGGCCTTGCTGACGAAGTAGGTGGATTTAATCGGCTTTTTACCAAAGCGCAGATGGGAGATGGTAACGCCGCCTGACTTTTTGGAGTCATAAGAAAAATAGCCCTGTGCATACATATCAGTATGATCGCCGATAATTTTGATAGAGTTTTTGTTCGCGCCAACCGTACCATCAGAGCCCAGTCCCCAGAATTTACAGGAACGGATACCCCGCGGTGTGGTATCAAGATTTTCTTTTACCTTCAACGACAGACGGGTTACATCGTCTTCAATACCGATCGTGAATTGCTTCTTGGGACGGGCGGCTTCCATATTGCTGTAAACAGCAACAATCTGGCCGGGGGTGGTATCCTTTGAGCCGAGGCCGTAACGTCCTGTATAAACAGGAACATTCTCAAATTTAGAATCCTTAAGAGCAGCGCAGATATCGAGATACAAAGGCTCGCCGATAGAACCGGGTTCCTTTGTGCGATCCAGAACTGAAATCGACTCAACCGTTTTAGGCATGACAGCCAGCAGATGCTTGACCGAGAACGGACGGTAGAGACGGACCTTGATCAAACCGACTTTTTCACCTGCTGCGTTCAGATGGTCAACCGTTTCCTCGATGGTTTCGCAGACTGAACCCATTGCGATGATGACGCGCTTGGCATCGCGTGGGCCGTAATAGTTGAACAGCTTATAATTGGAACCGATTTTCTCGTTGACCTTATCCATATAAGCCTCAACGATATCCGGGATGGCATTATAGTAAGTATTGCATGCTTCACGAGCTTGGAAAAATATGTCGGGGTTCTGTGCGGTACCGCGCTGAACCGGGTGCTCGGGATTGAGTGCGTTGGCACGGAAGCGATCAACCATATCCCAATCAAGCATCTCGCCAAGATCCTTATAATCCCAAACCTGAATTTTCTGAACTTCATGCGAGGTGCGGAAACCGTCAAAGAAGTGTAGGAAAGGAACACGACCTTTTAGTGTAGAGAGATGAGCAACTGCGCCAAGATCCATAACTTCCTGAACACTGGAGGAACAGAGCATGGCATAACCGGTCTGTCGGCAGGCGTAAACGTCGGAGTGGTCACCAAAAATTGACAGTGCATGGGAAGCGAGCGCACGTGCCGAAACATGAATTACGTTGGGAAGCAGCTCACCCGCAATCTTATACATATTGGGGATCATGAGAAGCAAGCCCTGTGATGCAGTGTATGTTGTGGTCAGTGCACCGGCAGCCAGAGAACCGTGAACTGCACCGGCAGCACCGGCTTCGGATTGCATTTCAGCCACCTTGACCGGACGACCAAATAGATTCTCCTGCCCATTGGCAGCCCACTTATCGGTCTCCTCAGCCATAACGGATGATGGTGTGATGGGGTAGATAGCTGCAACATCCGTAAACGCATAAGATACGTGTGCGGCGGCGTTGTTACCATCCATGGTCTTAAAATTTCTTGCCATTAACAAATTCCTCCTTGAAGAGTGCTGATATATCTATATTATAGACCAAATAATATAGTAGCACTTTCAGTTGTAACTGTAAACATCAAAGCGGCAAAATTTTATGTTTTTCTCAAATCATTCTTGTAATATTTATAAAAGCGGTGCCAATATCCGTTTATTGGCAGTTTTCTCCTCAAAACAGCGTTTAAGGGCTGTGAGATGCAGAAAGCACTTGATGGCATGATATTTCATGCTCTCACCTTGTCACACTAGTTGTAATAAATATTGACATAACAAAAAAAAACTATATAATGTTATTATTATTTAATTAAACAACTAAACGAAGAAACGAAAAATTGGTTTTTTGGCTTTATCAAAGTAGAACCATTTTTCGGCGGCAATTGCCGAACTATTGAAAGGGGATATTTTTTCTCATGGATTCAGACCCTGAACCCGATCCTGCGGGAAATCTTTTTATGCAGCTGCTGCTTTTGGCAGTTTTGATTTTTATCAACGCTTTTTTTGCTGCATCCGAGATCGCCGTAATCACACTGAACGACAATAAGCTTCGCAGAATGGCTGATGAAGGACATAAAAAAGCACGACAGGTGCTAAAGCTTACATCTAATTCATCCAACTTTCTGGCAACCATTCAAATCGGAGTGACCCTCGCCGGCATGCTGGCTTCGGCTACAGCGGCTCAATCGCTGGCTCAGCCTCTGACAGGGTGGTTTATCAATTTGATTCCGTCTATGGAGGGATACCGTAGTTTAATCAGCGGAATCAGCACGGTATCTATCACTATTGTTTTGGCGTTTTTCAATCTGGTGTTGGGCGAGCTGGTTCCCAAAAGGATTGCTATGCAGAAGTCAGAGTCGATTTCTTTTGCGGTTATTGGAATTCTAAGCGCCGTAGCGGTGATAATGCGCCCCTTCGTCAGGCTGCTGTCTGTATCTACCAATGTTGTGGTGCGTCTGTTCGGAATTGACCCCAACGCTTCGGAGGAAAACGTCACAGAGGAAGAAATTCGGATGATGGTTGACGTCGGTGGGGAAAAGGGCGTAATTGAAGATACCCAAAAGGAAATGATTAACAACATATTCGAGTTCGACGATATTACCGCCGAGGATATCATGACGCCGCGTACCGATGTCGAGGCAATCGAGGTCAGTGAAGGCATTGCTGAGGCGCTTCGTTCATGCGTTGATAACGGCTATTCACGCCTGCCTGTATATGAAGAGGAAATAGATAATATTGTTGGAGTACTATATGTAAAGGATCTTCTGCCTTATGTCGGTCAGGAGATTCCGAGTGCCGTTACGATTAAGCATATTATGCGCGAAACCTACTTTATTCCGGAATCAAAGCGCTGCGGAGACTTGTTTTCCGAGATGACTGAGAAGCACGTCCACATGTCGATTGTTGTTGATGAATACGGTGGTTTTGCTGGTATCGTTACCATGGAGGATCTTCTGGAATCCATTGTTGGAAATATTCAGGACGAGTATGACAACGAGAAGGAAGAATTTACAAAAACCGGAGATAATACCTTTGAGGTTGACGGCTCTATTGATATCGAGGAATTGAGCCAGGAAATTGGTCTCAATATCCCAGAGGGTGAGTATGAGACACTTGCCGGGTTTATCATGGACATACTGGGAAGGATTCCGGGTGAGGATGAGCATCCTGTCGTAACATTCGGTAACGCGGAGTTAACTGTTATGGAAATGGATGAACGCAGGATCGAGCGAGTTCATATCAAAGTTGAGCAGAAAAGCGATGATATGACCGAAAAATCTGATGATAAATAAGGTGAATATAGCAGACAAGCGGGCAGCCGGATAGCTGCCCGCTTGTCTGCTGGTAAGGTAAGCAATCATCGGCATAGCCGGTGGTTATTTTAGTATTAAGATTTCTCTTCGCTCATGCCAGCGGAACAAAGACCGTCTGGGAGGCGTTTCGATTCGCCTCCCATAACCCCTCCAACAAACGACTAAAGGCTGCCGCCTTTGGAATCCGCAGATTGCGAGAAAAATATCTCCCTCAGTCACCTGCGGGCGCCAGCCGGAGGGAGTTTCCACCAAACAGTATGGACAGAACAGGAATATTGTAAGCGATTCCGGTACATATCAGGGTTATTAATAATTTTATGATTGGTTATTTTATATTCCCATTGCTTGACACAATTTTACTAAATATATAATATAGTAGCAGAATAGTCCGGCATTTTAAGAAAAAGGATGATTGATGTATGGCAATAAAATCAGATATTGAAATTGCACAGAGCGTAACGCCGCACGATATCGGGGAAATCGCCGCAGATCTGGGACTTTCAAATCAGGACATTGACCTTTACGGGAATGATAAGGCCAAGATTCACCTTTCTGTTCTGGAAAGACTGAAGAATAAGCCGGACGGCAAGCTTGTTTTGGTAACTGCCATCACACCGACACCGGCGGGAGAGGGAAAAACCACAACCACCATTGGGTTGGGGGATGCGCTCCACCGTCTCGGTAAAAAAACGATGCTGGCACTCCGCGAGCCGTCACTCGGACCGGTATTCGGAATTAAAGGCGGTGCGGCAGGCGGAGGATGGGCGCAGGTCATACCGATGGAGGACATCAATCTGCATTTTACAGGCGACATGCACGCAATTGGCGCTGCCAACAATCTTCTTGCCGCCATGATTGACAATCACATTCATCACGGAAACCAACTAGGCATTGATACCCGCCGGATCACATGGAAACGCTGTGTAGATATGAATGACCGGCAGCTTCGCCAGATCACAGATGGACTGGGCGGACGGATATGCGGTGTACCGCGTGAGGACGGCTATGATATTACGGTTGCGTCCGAAATCATGGCGGTTCTCTGCCTGTCAAACGATCTGATTGATCTTAAGGAGAACCTTGCCCGTATTGTTGTTGGATACACGCATGATGAAAAGCCGATTACCTGCGGTCAGCTAAAGGCGCAGGGCGCAATGGCTGCTTTGCTTAAGGATGCCATGAAACCCAATCTTGTTCAGACGCTGGAACATACACCTGCATTGATACACGGAGGGCCATTCGCCAACATTGCCCATGGATGCAACAGTATTGTCGCCACAAAGCTTGCTTTAAAGCTGGGGGATTATGTGATTACTGAGGCGGGGTTCGGCGGTGATCTGGGCGCTGAGAAATTCCTTGACATTAAATGCCGAAAAGCAGGGCTACGCCCCGACGCAGTGGTCATAGTCGCTACGGTTCGTGCTCTGAAATCACACGGCGGAGTCGCAAAGTCTGATCTGGCACAGGAAAATCTTCATGCACTCGAAAAAGGTATGCCCAACCTGCTGAAGCATATTGAGAATATTACGGTTAAATTCGGCCTGCCTGCTGTGGTTGCCATCAACCGCTTTCCGGATGATTCCCAAGCAGAGCTGGAGCTTGTACGCCGCCGCTGTGCTGAGCTCGGTGCAAATGTTGCACTGTCCGAGGTATGGGCGAAAGGCGGCGAGGGTGGCATTAAACTCGCACAAGAGGTACTCCGTCTGACGGAACTGCCCAACGACTTCGGCATGATTTACGGCGATGAGCTGCCGCTTAAGGAAAAAATCGCTGCAATCGCACGGGAGATATATGGCGCGGACGGTGTGGAATTTCTGCCCGCCGCCTCCAAGGATCTGGATAAGCTGACCGCGCTCGGCTTTGGTCATTTCCCTGTTTGCATTGCCAAAACCCAGTATTCGCTGTCTGATAATCCCGCGCTGATCGGACGTCCAATCGGCTTTCGCATTACGGTCAAGAGCGTGCGCTTGTCTGCGGGAGCGGGATTTGTGGTCGCGCTTACCGGTGACATTATGACCATGCCGGGACTTCCCAAAACGCCTGCCGCCGAAAATATAGATATCGATGCGGATGGCCGTATCACCGGGCTCTTTTAAGACCATGGCGGTATATGTGGTAAAAACGGAGGAGCTAACCGCCAAAAATATTGAAGCCATGTACGCCGTGCTTCCCGGTTCGAGACAGGATTGCGCGGCGCGCTTAGCCAAACCCGTAAAACGTGTGGAATCGGTTGCAGCCGCGTATCTTGCCTTCTTCTCGCTTGTATGTGGTGATATAGATGATTGTATTGTGTATCCTTCGTTGGAATCACTGCTTGAAATGCAGGAGGAGGTTGCCAAGCTGGCATCCAAAATTGGCTGGCATGTCGGCGAGTACGGCAAGCCGTTTCCACAGGGCATTGATGTGAACGGAAAATCATTTTATGTCAGCATATCGCACAGCGGAGGACTGGTTGTCGCCGCTGTTGCAGAGAACCCGGTCGGCGTTGATGTACAGCAGAATCCTGCATTGTCAAAACACCAGATGCTTCGCATCGCTTCAAAATTTCACGCTTCTGAGCAGGAGCATCTGAATTCATTGCCGGAGTCCCAATTGTCCGCGGAGTTCTGCCGATTGTGGGTATGTAAAGAAAGTGTGATGAAGCTCTGTGGGAAAGGGCTGTCTCTGCCGATATCGTCATTTTGCATTGTTGGCGATTCATGTATGTTGGACGGTAATCCGATCCGGTTAACCGTGCATCCCCTGCAGGACACATTTCTGGCAATCGCCGAGTGGAAGTAAGTTTATTTCACAGAGTAATATAGCAAAGATTCCGGAACCATACCATTCCGGAATCTTTTGTTTAGCTGAACTTATTACCCCATTCGGGAAGCCACTTTTTTTTATTATTTGCTACCGCGCTTACAATTTCCTCACCTGAACGAAAGGAATCAAATCTTCCCGCATTGATTTCTTTTATGACCATGCCTAAGAGCTTTTCATAATAGGACTCCGCGGTGATATTCGACGTGGTCTGCGTAAAGTGCTGCTGGTTTTCATTCATCGCCAGATTTTCATAAAGCGCTTTGACTTCCGATATTAGTTTTTCCCTATCGTGATTCATATCGCACCTGATTTCCTGTTTTTAATATCTTTCCCGATAAAACAGAATCTATACAGGTGATTGGCTTATATGCGCATTGTATTATTATAATTATTTATTGACAATCGATAAATTTGATGCTATCCTTTCCTCATTAATGATGACGCTCATTTATGAGAAAGGGTGTATCGGCAATGAAAAAAACGGAGATTAATTGCACGTTTGATTATGATGTGGCGGTTATCGGTGGCGGGCCGGCGGGGGCAACCTTTGCTCGGCTATGTGCTGATCGCCGTATTATTGTTCTGGATCAATTAAATTCGGATGCTGTGGATAAAAACGGGATGAAGCGCGGTAAATGCTGCGGGGGGCTGCTTGCGCCTGATGCACAAAGACAGCTTGCTCTGCAAGGGCTTACGCTACCCCGTGATATTTTGGTTGATCCGCAGATTTTTGCAGTTCGGACAATCGACCTTTCATCCGATGCGCCCGAAAGGTATTATCAGCGTTCCTATATCAATATAAGCAGGGCAAGGTTTGATGAATGGCTGCGCTCATTTTTACCGGCAGATGTTATGGTCAGGGGCGCAGCCGTGCAGTCCATCAGTCGGCTAGATCAAGAGGGGTATTCTATCATATATCGCAAGGAGGGCAGACAGCATAGTTTTACCGCGCGCTATGTTGTAGGTGCGGATGGCGGCTACTCCCTTGTTCGACGTACTTTTTTCCCGGATCGCAAGATTAGAAAATATGCTGCTGTGCAGGAATGGTATCAAGCAGAAAATCGCTCGCCGTTTTACGGTGCATTGTTTGATGCGGAGCTGACCGACTGTTACGGCTGGCTGATTTCCAAGGACAATTATATGGTGCTCGGCGGAGCATTTCCTCCCCAAGAAGCCATCAGACGGTTTGAAAAACTACGGAATAAGCTCCAAAAGCGGGGAATCACATTTGGTGCACCATTGAAGCGAGAGGGATGCATGGTGTGCCGCCCGAACAGCGCAAAGCCTGTTTTGACAGGTAGGGAAGGTGCGTTCCTTGTTGGTGAGGCAGCAGGATTTATTAGCCCCAGCTCGCTTGAGGGAATCAGCTGGGCACTCGAAAGCGGTGCTTTGCTTGCAGGCGCTATGATGGGGAGTCCGAAAGATATTCATTCCCGCTATCACTCCGCAACGCGTCCTATGCGAAATCGGCTGATGGGTAAGCTGCTCAAATCCCCGTTTTTGTATACGCCATTGATACGCCGTATAATTTTAAGAACCGGGGTTATGAGTTTGCCGATAATGTAGAGGCGCTTAAGATTGACCGCATAGTGACAGCTCGACTCCCATACAACATGATATTAAGCAAAATAATTGTGGTGTATTAAACAGGACGGGGTTTTTTAAGGGTCACGCTGGATCGATGAAAGATATGGTTTTTATCCCCTCAATGTTATATTAAAAATGCGTTTCCGGTTTATGGAAACGCATTTTTAAAATATTTACAGTTTTATTGTTAAATCAGCAGGGCATTTTGCATTTTGGCGGCCATCAGGGTGTTTTTAAGCAGCATGGCCCTGGTCATTGGACCTACGCCGCCAGGGACGGGTGTGATATATCCCGCAACTTTTTGGACAGCCTCGGTGTCGACGTCGCCGCAAAGCTTGCCGTTTTCGTCACGATTCATCCCCACGTCAATCACAACCGCACCGGGCTTTACCATATCGGCAGTAACAAACTTTGCCTTGCCGACTGCCGCAACAAGAATATCTGCACCAAGGCAGATTTCCTTAAGGTTCTTTGTTCTGGAATGGCAGATGGTAACCGTGCCGTTTTCATGAAGCAGCAGCATGGCCATTGGTTTGCCGACAAT
>DHOG01000027.1:9755-11025 GCA_002410715.1 Ruminococcaceae bacterium UBA5396
CATGGCCATTGGTTTGCCGACAATATTGCTACGGCCGATTACCACACAACTTTTCCCCTCTGCCTTGATACCCGCACTGTGGATCATTTCCATCACGCCTGCGGGTGTGCAGGGAAGAAAGGTATAGTCACCGATCATAATTTGCCCGACATTTGAGGGGTGGAAGGCGTCGACATCCTTGCTTGGCGATATTGCCGCAATCACCGCTTTATCATCAATATGTGCAGGAAGCGGCAGCTGGCAAAGGATACCGTTGATATCGCTGCGGTTATTCAGGCTGGATACCAACGCCAGCAGCTCATCCTGAGGCGTGCCGGCGGGCAGGGCGATTTCCTCAGAATAGATCCCCACATCCGAGCAATCCTTTTTCTTGTTATTGACATAAACCCGGGAAGCCGGATCATCTCCAACAATAATCACTGCAAGTCCGGGTACCATTCCTTTAGACTTGAGATGCGCTACTTCTTTTGCTACGTCTTCCCGCACGCGGGCTGCCAATATTTTTCCGTCAATTATGTTTGCAATATTTGCCATGAATGTACTCCTCTCAGAATGGCTGGATATATGGATATTGAACGCTGTCCGCAGCGTTCCTAACTTTTCGGCGTTATAAAGATTGGTTCTCTGAAGAATCTTCGGAATCCTCTGCGTTTTCGCCGCTGTCATCCGAAACCTCAGCAGGCTTCTCGGTAACCATCTCAACGGTATTGGCGGGAGCCTCTGCCTTAATCAAATCATTTGCTGGCTCACTGGTTATGCTATCTTCTGCCGTATTGTCATCTACAGATTTCTCTGTGCTATCCCCATCCCCTGAATCTCCCATATCCGACAATTCTTCTTGAGCTTCATCCCCTGATGCTTCGGTGGTGACAGGTATGCCTCCATCGGCAGGAGCTTCATCAAACAGATCTACAGGCAGCGAATTGTGATGCGCCCGCAGAAGGAAATACAAGACCACTCCGCCTAAAACAGACAAACCGGCTACCACCATAGACACACGCATGGTTGCACCCAACATCAGGCTGTCGGTGCGGAGACTTTCGATCATGAAACGTCCGAGTCCGTACCACATGATGTATGATGCAAAAATCTGACCTTTAAACTTATATGCCTTTTTGGATAGGAAATGTAGCAGCAAAAATCCGGCAAAACACCAGAGGGACTCATAAAGAAAGGTGGGGTGAACCGGCTGTGTGGGGTCGAATCCATATCCGTTTAATCCCCTTTGAATGATTGAACCCGTCATTCCCCACGGAAGATTGGTGTTGCT
>DHOG01000027.1:11200-11652 GCA_002410715.1 Ruminococcaceae bacterium UBA5396
CTGATTGAAGAAATTGCCCCAGCGTCCGATTGATTGTCCAATCAAAAAGCCGATGGACGCGATATCAAACACTGCAAGGGTGTTTACCTTCCTGACACGGCACATCCATATTGCGGTGATAAACGCAAATATAATACCGCCGTATATGGCTAGGCCTCCGTTCCAGACCTGCAGAATCTTAACCGGGTTTTCAAAAAAATCGGCGCGATCCTCGGAAAACAGTACATAGTACAGTCGTGCGCCTATAAATGCAAAGAGGGCGGAAACCAGTGTAACATCGATCAAACGATCGGGGTCAATGTCAAACTGCTTGGCGCGTCGCAGGGCGTAAATTACGGCCAGCAGAAACCCGACAGCAATCAAAAGCCCGTACCATCTGAGCTCAAATTGTGTACCGAAAATTTTGAAACTAAATATGGTGTCAGAAATGCCGAGCTTAAGGTTTAATGCGG
>DHOG01000027.1:11879-17805 GCA_002410715.1 Ruminococcaceae bacterium UBA5396
TAACAATATACAAAGCGCGCTTTGTATATTGTTATTCAGGCAGTATAACCGATAATGACATCTGTTTTTCACCAAAACAGGCATCAAGCAGATGCTTCACCGCCAGCGGCGTGAGTGAGGCGGAGGCAGTTACCGCAGAAAACGGATCACGCCCGGCAAAAAAGTCAACAACCAGATTATCACCGATATTTCCAACGTCATTTAGTGCCGCGACCTGACGTCCGTATAAAGCGTTTTTCGCCGCTTCAAAATCAGCGGATGCAATGCCCTCACGGCGCAATCGATGGATTTCGCTGCAGATTTCTTTTGCAACAGTGTCGGGATCGGATGATTCGCCTGCGAACAGCCAAGCTCCGTAACCGGGACCGTCAAAATAATCAGAATCAAACGTTGCATTAATCAGCCCCTTTTCCATTAGGCTGTTGTAAAGGGGGGAGGACTGTCCGGCAAGAACCTCAAGCAGTACGCTCGCCGCAGCGAGCTCTTCCGGGGTTCGGGTGCTGACACCGTCGGGAATATAATCCTTAAAACCCAAATAAAACAAAGGCTTTGATACCGGCATTTTCTTCTCAACACGCGGCTTTACAACTTCTGACGGCTCGTCTGTTCCCGCCCGCCGAACTTGCTTATCTGCCGCCTGCTTTAGCGTACGGTTGGCAACTGACAGAACCTGTTCAGGGGTTACGTTTCCGGCAACAACCAGTACCATGTTATGAAGATTATAGAAGGTGTTATAGCAGCCGTAAAGCAGTTCGGGCGTTATTTTTGCAATCGATTCCACCGTGCCTGCAATCTCGATGCGAACAGGGTGTTTGTGGTACATTGACCGGAACAGGTTAAAGAAAACCTGACGGTAAGGCGAATCCTCGCCCATGCGTATCTCCTGCCCGATGATACCTTGTTCCTTTTGGACTGTTTCTTGGGTGAAATAAGGCGACTGAACGAAATCGAGAAGGATTTCAAGGGATTCTTCAAATTTATCTGTGCAGGTGAAAAGATAGGCAGTTCGGTCAAAGCTGGTATACGCGTTTGCGGAAGCGCCGGTTTTGGCATAGCGCTCAAAGGCGTCGTTGTCTTCATTCTCAAATAGTTTGTGCTCCAGATAATGGGCAATGCCGGCGGGTACCTCGGTGGGTTGGTTGTCTCCATCCTCATAAAACTGTGTGTCAATCGAGCCATAGCGTGTCCCAAAAATTGCATAGGTGGAACGGTAGCCCTTTTTGGGGCATACAAATATTGTAAGACCGGTAGGGTGAACGGTTTTGAGGCATCGCTCACCGGTTTGCTTTTCGCTTATTTCCGCCCAGATACGATTATCCATTTCCGCCCTCCTCCCCGGCAAGCAGATATACTGCGCCGAGTTTCACACGCCGGGCAGCTTCAATTACTTGTTCTCGGGTAACCGAGCCGACCTCCTCTGCCGCCTTTTTGGGTGTTACGGTTTTGCTATCAAGGCTTTGTCCAAGATACCAATAAGAAAGCGATGACTGTTGATCACTAATGGTCTGAAACTGATTTACAATACTGCGCCGCGCAGATTCAAGCTCTTCTTCCGAAAAAACACCGAGGCAGATGTTGTCCAGTTGTTTCAAAACCTCATCGCGGGCGCGGGATGCATTTTTCTCCTCCACGCCGCTGTCAACCAGCAAAACATTGCCCAGTCGGTCATAGCTGGAGGAGCAATAATAGCAAAGGCTCAGCCGTTCGCGCACGTTTTTAAACAGAAGGGAATGGGGTGTGCCGCCCAAAAGGGCGTTTAGCAGCCGCAAAGAAGGGGTATCATCAGCCGTTGTGCCTACCGGGCGGAATCCCATCACCAGCTTGGATTGGTTGACATCCATCCGTTCGGTCACCTCCCGGACGTCATGTTGGGGATCCCAAGATGTTTTTTTTTCAGAGCCAATCGGAATACGACCCGAAACCGAGGCGATTCCTTTGCTGAATTCATCGACCGTCAGTTCATCCCCGCCGGCACCATGGTAAATCACGCGGATATGCGCTGAACGGAGCATGCTGCGCCACGCTTCAGCAGCGGCGTCGGACGTTAAAGCAGCCACACGGTCAATTGTACCATATCGGTTTACCGAGTAGCCTTGCCCTTCGCAAAGCACTTGTTCGCAGCGGTGGCGTGCATAAAGCCGCTTTTCGTTAATTTCGGACTGTATCAGCTCGATGAGGCAGCGCTTTTCCTGTTCGGTGTCGGACGGCAGAAAACCGCCGTTTTTCATAACAGGTTCAAAAATCATAGAGCCAAGCAATTCTGCACACTGTAAGGTCACTTTCTCGCCGTGCAGGGCGAAGCGGTCATCAATCGAAACTGCAGTGAGAACCATTGCCTGCCAGTTTCCGATACGGGAAACATCTCCTGAAATGCGCGCGCCGTACAGCTGATTCAAACGGCGCTGTAATGCTGCAAAGCTGGGATATTCCGCACTGCTTCTGCGAAGAAGAAAGGGTAAAATCGCATTCGCGGATGCAGTTTGTTGGCTTAAGGGAAGCAGAAATGCAACCGAAAGCCTTGCGGTTTTAAACCTATCATCATTTATGCCGATGTAATCGGCACCTGACGAAATCGTACGCTGTAATGGCCGCAATCTATCAACTCCTTTAATGACTAAATCATTGGGTTAAATCCCACGCCTTTCAGGCGAAACCCAATGAATAACATGCGGTGATAAAGCGAATTAAAAATGCTCAATAAACCAACGGCGGGATGAAGGCATTCCCGCCCTACATTCCGTGTTGCGATTGAATTATACGTTTTCAAGCCGTTGCCAGTTATTATACCAAAATATACTAAGAATGAAAAGTTAAAATTTAATAAATAAAAATCGGCAGAAGATTTGCGGTATACCCCGGTTATTCCGGTTGCGCTACTGTCAGGACCACATCATGGAAATTTCCGTCCAAAGGAACAAAGGGAGCGGATACGCCGTCTACCCTCAGCTCGGGTGAACCTCGCCTAATATGGATGTCTAAAGTCGTATTGTTCAGTTTGAGCGAAACATTCACGTCACTCCAGTCTGACGGAAGATGTGGATGCAGCTCGAGACGATCGCCATGGGGTATCAATCCAAGAAGATGGCGTATGATGGCGGTATAAAGCCAGCTTGCCGAGCCTGTATACTGTGTCCAGCCCGCCCTGCCGGGGCATTCGGGATGGGCATATACATCGCCCGCCAACGCATAGGGCTCCCCTTTGTAGCGATCTCCCAGGCCACTTGTATACTTGTGTGCCGTACTGAGAAGCTTTAGAAGCTCAAAGCCCTCGTCGGCACGGCCGGATTCCAGCAGCGCGATCGCCAGCCAGGTTGCCGCATGGGTGTATTGTCCACCGTTTTCACGAAGACCGGGTGGATATGCCGTGATATATCCCACAGGACGGCGGCGGTCATCCTGCCTTGGGGTCGCGTTGGAACGCGAAAAAGGTGGGGCCAACAGCTTGACAATGCCATTCTCACGATCAACAAGAAGTTTGAGTGCTGTATCAAGTGCGATATTGGTGCGTTCCTGAGGAAGACCGCATAAAACCGAAAAGCTTTGCGGCAGGCTATCAATTTCACATTCACTGTTGCCACGGATGCCAAGCGGTGTACCGTCATCAAAATATGCCCGAATATAGCGATCTTCGGCAAAGCACGCATCGGCGGCATGCCGGTAATCAGCGGCGTTTTTTCGGTATTGCGTGGCTCGTTCGGTGTCTCCGCGCCGTTCGCAGATCACTGCAAACCGGTCAAGCGTGATGGCAAGAAACATTGCTAGCCACACGCTTTCCCCTCGGCCTTTAATCCCAATCAGGCTGAATCCATCATTCCAGTCTCCCGATCCGATCAACGGCAGTCCATGTCCACCGTGTGTTGAAGCTCGCTCAATTGCACGCAGGCAATGTTCGTAGAGCGAGCTTGTATAGTCGGTGCGGTCGGGCTTGAAATATCGATCCTTTTCTTCGTGACGGAGCGGTTCTGCGGTGAGCCATCCCACCTGTTCATCCAAAACCGAATGATCGCCGGTAAATTCCACATATTCTGACGCTGCAAAGGGGAGCCATACCAGGTCATCGGAATAACGGGTTCTGACGCCCTGAAACATTCCGGGCATTTGATACCACCAGTGAAGGACATCTCCTTCTTCAAACTGGACTGACGCACAGCGCAAAAGCTGATCGCGGATGATTTTGGGCTTAAACCACAGAGTAGCAAGGGAATCCTGCAGCTGGTCGCGGAAGCCCCATGCACCGCTGCACTGATAGAATCCTGTTCTGGCATAGATTCTGCACACCAGCGCCTGCCACGGCAGCCAGTGCGATGCCATGGCATTCAGCAGCGGGTCAGGCGTGCGAATTTTCGGCAGATCAAGATTTATTTGGGGGGCATCTTTGGCTAAGGCAGGCAGATGCAACGCAGAATTACAGGCACTTTCGGATTCGGTTTCCTCGGCAAAGCCGAGTACAAAGGTGATATTCTCCTGTCTTCGAGGCGGCAGTCTTCGGCGGATAATCACTGCGGCGCAGGGATCCGGTAGAGGCGAAAGTGTCCCGCCGGACCAGCTTCCGGTAAGGAAACTGCCGCGGTCGCAGTCGCATCCATCTGCTCCGCCGAGAGCGGTTAAAATCGCGCTTCCCTTTACTTTGGAGAATGGGTTTCGAAACAGCAGCGAGCCGTTTTCCCAATGCGCCACAGTGTGACGCGCATTGCCTCGGTTTACGCCGAGAACCGGTTCGGTGTAATATGCAGCCTGCATGTCCATCTCCTCATCTCCTGTATTTTCAACCGTCAGTTCAACTTCCTTCCATGAGCCGTTTTCCGGAACTTTGACGGTTACAATGGTGCTGATCACGCCACAGCGTCCGGTATAACGCGCATATCCGTTACCGAATTCCGGCCTTGATCCCCAAACCGTGTCGTAAATTTTTCCGCCCAGCTTCAGCAGCAGCATTTCCCCCCGGTTATCCGATGCCGTATCGTTTGTCCATGGCGTCAGCTTGTTTTCACGGGAGTTGACCGCCCATGTGAAGCCCAAGGCCTGATTAGAAACAAGGGTGCCGAAGCTTTGATTGGCAAGAACATGGCACCAAGGAAGCCGTGGATGTCCGGTGATTGTGAATCGGTCTGCTTGAAACTGACCGCCGCTGATGACGGTTACAGGTTCATCTCCGGTGTTGGCAGGCTCTGAAGTATGAGATGCCGCCGGTTCTGCCGGTAGGATGGGAGCAGCATGGTAATCGGCCGGCGGTATACCTGCGCGTTTCAGATCCCGCGATCCGCTGTGTGCGCAAACAGCCATTAGCAATGCAAGCGCATCTTCTCCATGATTGACCAGGTTTATTGGGTGTATGCCGCCTCGTTTTCCCAGCACCTCACTGCATCCGGCGTTACGAGCCGCTTCACGGAGCGCCTCCAGAATGGGTGCATTATATTCGCCCCCCTCATGATAGGCAATGGCGATTTCGGTAACCACACCGCCGAGCAGCAGAGATCGATGCAGGCGCATATAGGGTTCGGCGCGGGACGCGTCTGCCGCATTGTGGATTTCAATCAAAATGATGGGATAGTCGCCCGAAATACCAAGCGCCCAGAGCGCCTCTTGTCCCCGTGTGTTTTCGCGTGCGGCAGTAGCCCACTCCCGAAGCATGCGTGGGGGATAAAACAAATCGGGGAGAATCTGAGCGGCAAGATCGGCTTCAACTCCACCGAAGGGTGAGGGTGCAGCGCTGCTGCCTGACAGCAAGCCTTCCCTTCGCACTTCAATCAGACGATTTGCTGCTTGGTCTCTGGTTGGGGCGGCTGTAAGAACAAGGGTTACCGATCGTTGAGTGTGGGGAGGCAGCTCCAGCTTGACGCGGATAGCAACCGCACAATCGGGAATTCCTTCACCTGATGAAGAAAACGGTTTGCTAATAGCGTTTAGTAGGGATGAGATTCCCAGT
>DHOG01000027.1:17950-60242 GCA_002410715.1 Ruminococcaceae bacterium UBA5396
TAGTAGGGATGAGATTCCCAGTGGGCGATCAAGAAGCATTTCGCGGGACGGCTCGTATTCAAAATTACGGCTGTCAAGCAATCCTGCCGCCAGACATGCCGGAGATTCTCCTATTCGCTGACGGCGTGTCACAAATAAAGCCTTAACCGAATTGTCCTTATGGGTGGAAAGGAAAATTCGTGAAAAAGTAGGGTGTGCCAGCACATCTTGCCGTTTTGCAAGACTCGGCTCAAAGTAAAACATGACCGAGATGTTCATTTTTCGGCCGGAGTGATTTTTCACAACCACCTGCCGCTGTTCGCAGGAAAGACGAGGATGTACCATTGCCCGCATACCTGCTTCCAGACTCCCGCATTCAGCAGTAAAAATTGCTGCGCCGGTCTCAAATTCGGCTTTCCGTTTAATATTTTCAGAATCGGTTTTTCGTTTTTCTTTCTTTTTACCGTTATTACTTTTACACGAGGACTCTATATAATTCGGGGCAGCTGTGATTGAAAAAACACCATCACTGCTTTCAATCACAGCGTAAATACCTTGTGGTTGTCGCAGAAGATCGTCGCTGAAGCGGTGGATGTCAAGACCTTGAGAAGATGAGATTCCTGCTCCGGTATCGGTAATAGCAAGCTGCCATTCCGATCCCGTCAGCAGATGCATCCTTGGAGTGCGTGGGTTAATATGACGTATTTCCTCTGCAACTGGACGGGTGCGTCCCGGACGCTCGGGTACATTGTTTTCTCTAGCAGGCTCGAAAACTGTGCCCGCTGTAGGCGCTTTTTCATAGGAAAGCTCAAGGGCGCGAGCCATGTCTTCATCACGCAGAAAACGCCTTACAAAAATATCATCCATAACGGCATTGGCACAGGACAAAAGGCTCATACCGACATGGTGCGCCATATAGCTGCGTACAATGGAATATCCGCCGCGTGCCGTTCGCCCGTGTGTGAAATCGGCAGCCTCGTAGAATCCGCAGCTTCCGGTCATACCGAGGCGTTCCAGACGTGCTAGATTGCGAAGGGCAGAGGTAGGATCGGTTGTGAGGACAATAAAGCTGGAGTATGGGGATATAACAAGCTCGGTTCCGAGTCCCCGTTTCAGAGCCAGCCGGGGAACACCGTGTGCCTTGTACTGATAATTGAGATTACTGTCAAAAGCATAAAATCCGCTTTCGCTGATCCCCCACGGGACGCCTCTGGGCGGTCGGCGCTTTTGACAGTGCAGACAGAAGCGCAGTGCTTCATAGCCCATGGTTCCCTCCTCTGAGGGAAGCAGCATACGCGGCATGAAATACTCGAACATGGTTCCTGTCCACGATACCGGGCCGACTGCGTTTCCGGAACGTGTCAGGGTTCTGCCGAGCGCCCCCCAATGCTTTTTCGGAATAATCCGCTTTGCAATTGCATAATAGCCGGTCATGCGGCTTTCACTCATCAGCAGGTCATAATAGGAAGTACTAAGCTCACCTGTGTCTGGATCAAGCCCGATATGAAACAGAGAGCGGTTGCGGTTGTACATGGGCGTAAGGTTTACTGCTTCCTCAAGCTTTTTTGCCCGCGCCGCCGTCTCTTGTGCACGCGTGCCGCCCAGCTCCAGAAGTGACTGATGGAGTGCTATAAGGCAACAGGCAAAGTTACCGCTGTCTACCGATGATACATATCTTGGAAACAGAGGGCGAAGGGTTCGTGTATCATACCAGTTAAGAAGATTACCTTTCCATTTTTCCATCTTCTCGATTGTAGTGAGGGTGTTTTCGATTCTGGTAAGCATTTCATCATCATCAATAAAGCCGAAATCATGTGCCGCAGAGATACAAAGAAAATATAAACCGATATTGGTTGGCGATGTTCGGTGTGCGACACGCCAGACAGGGGATTCCTGCACGTTATCGGGGGGGAGAAAGTGCTCCTCTGCCGTACAATACTCCTCATAATACCGCCACATTGCAGCGGCGTATGCATGAATCTGTTCACGCTGACCAGTCGACAGCGAATCCTCAGAAAGGTTTTGTGTCCCGGGTCGCCCGGAATAGACTGCAAAGGGGAGAAGCATGGCGAATAGAATGCCGCCCAACCTTGTAAAACCCGCCCCGAAATAGATAAGAATGGCGGCAACTACCAGAGTCGGCCAAAACCGCTTGATGCAATTCATCCAACTGGTGCCGCTTTTTTCGGCCTGAGCCGCTGTTTTCCATTCAAGCATTCTTTTTCTTGAAAAAAGTCTGACAACAGCGCGTATTACAGCGTCTAAAGAAGTAATCGCGGTGGCCGGCAGCATAATGAGTGTGAACCATGCCTGTGTCAGTGCACTGAGGGCACGGGGAAGAACGCGGGAGTAATACCGCCCACCAATGGTCATCCAACCGCCTTGTATCAGGGAAAGCACTGCCGTCAGCAGGTTTCCGGAAATTGTAGATAGTAATCCCACCAGCGCGAGAATTTGCCCTGTGCGCCACGGAAAAAGGGGTGAAAGCAGCAAACAAAGCAATGCCGCTGCGGGTGTAACAGAGCGGCGCAGGTTATCCATAAGCTTCCAGCGGTCAAGCCTGGTGAAAGGCAGTGTTCGGTTGAACAGGAAGGGGAGATTCTGCCAGTCACCACGAATCCACCTGTGAAGTCGATCCAGCCATCCGCTCATAGCGGAGGGGGAACCGTCGGTCATCTCCACATCCGACACCAGTCCTGCACGTAGGAGACAGCCTTCGAGAATGTCGTGGCTCAGCACCTGTTCCGGCGGGAAATCTGCTTTTTCCATTACCGGGAAGACCTCAATATCAATCAGTCCTTTGCCGGTGAATATTGCGGATGAAAAGCAGTCCATATATAAATCGCCAGCCGTAATATCATAAGGCGTTATACCGCCGACACCTGCCGTGGCGCGGGAAAACGACGTTCGGTTTGCCGAATGAATTTCGGAACCGAGACGCGGTATTAGAATTCCGTACCCCTGCACAATACGCTTTTTGTCTGGATCCGCCTGCGCATGTACAAGAGGATGCATCGCCGTACCTACAAGCTCGGCAGCTGTATCAAGCAGCATTCCGGTATCGGCATCAAGCGCAAGCAGGTATTTAGTCTGCCGAAGCTGTGATATATCGCCCTCAAACGCAATAAAATGGGGTGCTCCGCCACGGATTACCCGTATTAATTCCGCAATAGCCCCTCTTTTGCGCTCATGGCCCGTATATGCTTTCATAGTGGGACTGTATTCGCGAGGGCGTACCGCGAGGATGAAATGCCCGCCTGTTTTTTTATTAAGGCGACGTACCTCCCGTTTCATGGCCGATATATCTGCTGTGTCGCGTGCAAGGGTAGGGTAATCTGCCTGTGGCAGGTCGGCCAGCAGACAAACCTGTACTGCCCCCTGACCATTCGTATTATAAATCTGGTAAAGATGTTTCGCAGTTTTAGAGGCACTTTTCGCTCCCGGAAGAAGGGTTGAAACGGTGATCACCGTCCTTCCTTCCTCTGGAATAACGCCATTCAGCTCAATACGGGGAAGTCGACGGGGGGGTATGCCCTTTAGAAGAATCTGCTGTATGACGGGACGAAACAATTCATAAAGCGGAAGATACAAAAGCAATGTCCAAAGCGGGTGTTTTAAATAGGCTGCCAGTGCAATTGCAGCAGCGGCAGGAAACATAAAAGAGGTCAGTAAAAGCACCCGGCCGCGTGTGCGTCGATTTTCGTCATTGACAAGTGCCATCAGCGGGGTGCCTACATGACGCTCATTCGGATTGCCTCCCTGCTTGGCCTTGTCCACAAGCTCGGCAGCGGTTGCTGCCTCGCTTCGTCCGCTTCTAATTGCGGCAACGGCTGTGCGGCGACGATAATCGGCGCGAGACTTTTCATCCATTTTTGGATAAACACCTGCAGGATCGTCACGCAGAATTCGCTCTACGATACTGTGCTTTTCGGTCAGACCGGCAAAATCAATTCCAACCGCCCGACGAAGACCATTGACTGCAATTACAATCATCCGTTCGGCTTGGTTTCCGCTTTCTATGCAGGCATCGGCTGCGGTAAGAAGCAGAGCGACTCTTAGACAGAGCGGAAGCTGCTCCAGCTCGAAAACCGTCAACGGCCGTACACGTTGGACGGCGTCAATTAGATCTTCAAATTCTTCTGCATCGGGTACGCCGATTTTGTTCACGAGCTTGCGTAGAAGCAGGCAGGTTGCGGGCAATCCGTCGATGCTTGGCTGTTGATCTGCAAAGCGAAGATCGGTAAGCAGACCGGCGCCTTCTCTCATTAGAAGATGATAGTTATCATCAAGCCATTCGCAGAATCCGTTTTCAGTTTCACGGGATTTCGTTCCTGACGGCGGTCGATGGCTGGCTTTTTTGAGCGTTCGCAGTGCACGCTTAACCTCTTTGCGAAGCGGGTGTAGAGCGGCGGGTGGGTATGGTTCGGCGATGAATTCTTGTGCAAGCGAGCGAAAAAACGCACTGTTATCACCGATGTTTTCCGGGTTATGAACCATATTGGATGAAGTTTCCGACATATAAGATCCATGCCTTTCCACGCCTTTCTGTAAACTCTGAGTGAAGGAGTCTGAAAGGCACAAAGATTATATAAAGGTAAATTTAAAGGTTATTGTCTCAGTAATTGGTTTTAACCTTCAGTTTGCAGCTTGAATACAATCGGCATTCAGCCGCTAGTCATACCCCTCGGTTTTCAGACGAGGATGTTAACAATGACCTTGTTTTATGAAAAAATGAAAGCAAATTGGGGTGGATGAAATCAACATCGTTGTTTTTATATTCAAAAAGTAGGTTTCCCGCTGCTAGCCGAAACATACACAGAAAATGGATGATTGAATACAAAAAAGCGCAACTGCCCTTCTGTTTTACAGAATGGACAATCGCGGTCTAAAATTAAAATTAGCGTTAAGTAAATTGCAACCGAAATCATAAGAGTATGATGCGATGTAATAAATTATAGGGTGAAACCATTATTATTTTATGTCAAGGTATATTATTTTTAAATATACCTTGACAGGTGATGTATTGTGAAATATAATATATAGCGTCAGAAAAAATATATTTGGAGGTGAGAGGGTGTCCATTGCATCGGATATGATACGAGGGCATACCGACACAATTATTCTTGCCCACTTAATGCATAGCGACAGCTATGGATATGAAATTAACAAGGCGATTCATACCACCACTGAAGGTAGATATGAGCTGAAGGAGGCAACGCTGTATACCGCTTTCCGAAGGCTGGAGCAAGCCGGATATATCGTTTCTTACTGGGGCGACGAAACAACCGGCGCAAGGCGGCGTTATTACGCAATAACCGATCTCGGTCGAACGGTCTATCGGCAGTACCGATCTGAGTGGGAAGAGGTAAGGAAATTGATTGATAAACTAATTGATATTGATTAAAGGAGGAAACGGCCATGATTCAGCGTATCAGGATTTATGTAAATGAACTATTTGCAGATGCGCCGCAGACTAAAAAAGCAGCAGACCTGAAGGAAGAGGTTTGCTCAAATCTGATTGACAAATTTGTAGACCTTACGGGTAAAGGTATGTCGGAAGAAGAAGCATATAACGCCGCAGTTGCAAGTATCGGAGACATCGACGAGCTCAAGCAGTTGATTCGGCAGGATGATGAATTCGAGGATCCCAAGGCACGGCAGAGAAACGCACTTTTCGTTGCGAGCGCCGTTGGGCTGTATATCATAAGCGTTATCCCGCTGCTTTTATCCGATGCAGCGGAATATGATCCGGTATTTGGTTTGGTTGCAATGTTTATGATTTGCGCACTAGCAACCGGTCTGTTAATTTACAACAGCATGACGCGCCCCAAATATCACCGCTTGGATGATACGATGGTTGAGGAATTCAAAGAGTGGAAGCAGCAGCGCGACAAAAACAAAGGGGTATTCGGCGCTGTCTCCGGAGCGCTGTGGATGGTGGTCTTTGCCCTGTATTTTATAATCAGCTTTAGCTTTGGCAACTGGCATATATCGTGGATTATTTTCCTGATTGGCGCAGCCGTACAGGAGATTATTCGCGCTGTAATACAGCTTGGCAAGAAATGACATGAGACTATCAACCGGAAAGGAGTGTATTTCAATGAAAACTGGTGCGATTACTGCGATTGTTATTTGGTCGGTTGCGGCTGTTGGTCTGATTGTCCTGCTCATTGTGGGTTCTACTATGAACCCGAGAGACTTTTCAGTAAAGAGAGACATTCATGAAGTCTACTCAGTCGAGGAGGACGGAACTGTATTTGACAGTATTCAAATCAGCTGGTTTGCCGGACATGTTTCGGTTACGCCATCCCAAGACAACCTTTTCCATCTGAAACAAACATCATATTATGATGTCGACCCGCTGGTGCTGGATATGTCTGAAGGGAAATTAACCATTACGCAAAAAAGAAATTACAGTTTTATCTTTTTTGGATTTGGTTCGCGTCCGTCCAATTTGGAATTGTCGGTTCCAGAAAAACAATATGATAATTTAGTACTTAAAATGACAAGCGGTGAAACCGATCTTAACGGAATAGAAGCATCAAATATCGAATTGAAGCTTACGTCCGGCAGCCTTAACGCATCCGGATTGAAAGCAGAAAACATCTCCGCTACCATGACCAGCGGAAATATCGATGCATCAGACATACAAGCAGAAGATCTTGCAATAAAAGTGACTTCGGGCAAAGCCGAGCTATCCGGGGCATTCACTAGGATCGAAAGCGGATTAACCAGCGGAAAAATCATCATCCATTCCAATATAGCCTCGGAGAGTATTGAATCAAAAAT
This sequence comes from Ruminococcaceae bacterium UBA5396, assembly GCA_002410715.1. Lineage (GTDB taxonomy): Bacteria > Bacillota > Clostridia > Oscillospirales > Acutalibacteraceae > Avimonas. The sequence continues at coordinate 24,719 of DHOG01000027.1, forward strand.
TACATCGGGTAAAACTTTTATTACCATCCCTGAAAATGACGGCTTTGTTTTGATAGTCAAAAAGACGTCGGGCGACATCGACTGCGACGATTTTGATCTCAAAACCTCGCTACGCAAGTCGAACGACGAATATACCTACAAAACAGGTTCTGCTTCGGGAAGAAAATATTACGCAAAAATGACAAGCGGAGACTTTAAGTTGCGGAAAGCCAAATAGCATAAGCAAAAACAATACGTTATACATTATATTATGATTATCCGTCAGGTCAAATGATCTGCAATCGAGTTATCATATCTCCCATTGATGTGGTCATATCTGCCGTTTTGCTCAATCCGGTCGCCGTGGATGGCCTCATTAATTGCATCATCCACAACAGACTTGAAGCTGTCCTCGAACCAAATCTCCTCTCCGTGTTCCAGCTTAACAAAATACCTGCCGTTCTGGGAGCGGGTTCTAATCAGTCTGTCACCTTCATCCAGTATTCTACGTTTTATAGTTTCCAGCTTTACCTCATTGGTGTCCATATGTGACCTTCCTTTCGCGCAGTTCTCTCGAAAAGTAGTATACCCGCAATAACGCGGTATATGGTATTATAAAGTTGGTTTTCGGTTGGTTTGGTTTCTGATAAAAACAGCGCGTAAACTACCGCTCCGGAGTTTACGCGCTGTTTTTGCTTTTTACAATGCGAAATGGATTACATTTATAATTGCCACATCTGCTTTGAAATATTACATCTGGATAGGTGTTTTACTCCATTTCGGTTTCAGGCGCTTCATCTTGGGCTTCAGATGTTTGGGTTAAACGGCTGTCAACAATAGAAACAACCATAATGTCAAGTGGATTTAATATCTCAATGTTAGGATTTTTCGCAACGTCAAGATCACCGATTCTGATGCTGTCTCCTTCTTTTAATCCGGCGATATCAACTTCTATTTTATCAACAAGATATAACGGTAATGCCCGATAAGAAATCTCAGACTGCGGCTGCTGAACCATTCCCGAAACCTTTTCCCTATTCACCAGCACAATTCTCGCCGTGCTTTCAATAATTTCATCAGCCAGCAATGTTTGAAAACTTAAATGCTCCAACTCATTAGTCGTAGGTATATAAGATACTTCCCGCAATAATGCCATAAATTTCTTATTACCAATCACCAATTCAACTTTGCTCCCCGTAGAATTGGCATGCAAAAAGTGCACGATTTCTCTTCGGGTAAACTGTATGCTTAAAGACTCCTTGAGGTTTTTGCCATATAAAACTCCGGGAATAATACCTTTTCGCCTCAGTTGATTGGGTTTTAAGCCCATATTCCTGTTTTCTGCCTTTAAAATAAACATCATCATTCTCCTTTGCTTACATAGTACCTCATTTTGGCGACTACACCTTATTATATTTCACAAGATATAGTACATCTGTAAATTATTATAACATAATGAAAAAAATACGCAAATTTATCTACAACTTCACAGTAACGGTTATATTGCTATATAAATAGCGGACAGGGTATAATCCCGTCCGCTTCTAAGTTGTTATGATACTCAAAAGAGCAGTGCCATTTGAGTATGTATATATATGGTGCCGCTGACCGGACTTGAACCGGTACGGTATTGCTACCGAGGGATTTTAAGTCCCTTGTGTCTGCCGATTCCACCACAGCGGCAAAGCATTTTATATAATAATACACTTTATGTTTGTTGTCAATACAATTTGTGATTGGTTTTTCGTTACTTTGCATGCTCAACCATGTTCTTGGCAAAGAACATGAAAGGAGGGCGTTAACCCTCCTTTCATTGAGTTAAATTACTTTATCATTCCGGCAACTTCATCTGCAAAGTTATCCTCACGCTTTTGCAGACCTTCGCCTTTTTCAAAGCGGACAAATTCTGCAATCTTCATGGAACCGCCGGCTGTCTTTGCCATGTCGTTGACATACTGTTCAACAGTAATATCACCATTTTTGACAAATGCTTGTTGAAGCAGGCAATTGTTCTCATAGAACTTACCGATACGCCCTTCAACCATTTTACGGACAATCTGCTCCGGCTTGCTGGCGTTCTTCGGATCGTTCTTGATCTGGGCAATCAGAATTTCTTTTTCCTTTTCAATATCTTCCTGAGGAACAGAATTCTTATCCAGATAGGCTGCATTCAATGCTGCAATCTGCATTGCAACGTCCTTACCACATTCCTGAAGCTGATCTGAGGAGGCTGTGGCATCATCTGCATCAAAACGGACAAGAACGCCGATACGCCCGCCGCCATGAACATAAGAAACGACATTTCCCTCATATCTTGCAAAGCGGCGGATGTTGAGGTTTTCACCGATTACAAGGATTTTCTCCCGCAATGCATCTGCAACCGTCATGCTGCCATCAAAACCTGTTTCAAGTAATACAGAAATATCTGCAGGATTTTCATGAATGACAATTTCAGCGACTTTCTGTACAAAAGCCTGAAAATCAGCATTTTTAGCTACGAAATCTGTTTCGGAATTAACCTCTACCATAGCGCCAATCTTTTTATCATTGTCGACAAAAGCATAAACCAGACCTTCAGCCGCGATTCTGCTAGATTTTTTTTCAGCAGCTGCCAAACCCTTCTCGCGAAGAATGTCAATTGCTTTCTCCATATCGCCGTCGGTTTCTGTCAGTGCCTTTTTACAGTCCATCATGCCGACGCCTGTTTTTTCGCGCAATAGCTGCACGTCTTTTGCTGTAAATGCCATAGGGCACCATCCCTTTCATTCCAATAATATGAATATAAAATTATTCAGCTGTAGCTCCAGTTTTCTGCTCGACAGCTGCTTCTGCAATCGATTCAGTTGCAGCTTCGACCCCGGCTTCTGCTTCCTCTTCAGCTTCAAGAGAAGTGTCTTCACCTTGACGGCCTTCAATAATTGCATTGGCCATTGTTGCGGAAATCAGCTTAACTGCACGAATTGCATCATCATTACCCGGAATAATATAATCAATTTCATCGGGGTCACAGTTTGTATCAACAATCGCCACAATAGGAATACCGAGCTTGTGAGCTTCTGCTACAGCAATTTTCTCTTTACGGGGATCAATAATGAAAAGCGCACCGGGAAGCTTTTTCATATCTTTGATGCCACCTAGAAATTTCTCAAGCTTTTCAATTTCATGATTGAGCTTGATTACTTCCTTCTTGGGGAGCAGATCAAAAATGCCTTCCTGTTCCATTGATCTGAGTTGGCTTAAACGGGCAATACGTCCGCGGATGGTACGGAAGTTTGTCAACATACCGCCAAGCCACCGGGCATTAACATAGTGTGCGCCTGCGCGTGTAGCTTCCTCACGAATTGAATCCTGTGCCTGCTTCTTTGTGCCTACAAAAAGAACCGATTCACCGTTAGCAGTCAGATCGCGAATAAACATATACGCATCCTCCAGCTTGCGAACAGTCTTCTGCAGATCGATGATATAAATGCCATTACGCTCCGTGAAAATATAGGGAGCCATTTTAGGATTCCAGCGACGAGTTTGATGTCCGAAATGGACACCTGCCTCGAGCAGCTGTTTCATAGATACTACTGCCATTCTTATTTCCTCCTTGGTTTTTCCTCCGCAGAACCGATAAACGGCAACCGCCAATGGCGGCACCCACCGCAAACATATTCTGCGTGTGTTTTTTACTGTGGCATTATAACACGCTTTGCTTTTTTCTGCAAGATGAATTTTAGTGGTTCCAGCGTTTGGGGTTTCCTGTGCTTTTCAATTTCCTTAACTTTCCATGATTTGCCTGGCAATGATTTTCTACACAATAAAATCCTCTATTTTTTTTAATATCCCTTTGTTACTTGAATGTATATTTAATTGAACAGGCTCCCTCAAATCCATGCTGAAAACCCCCATAACAGACTTAGCATCAACAATATGCACACCTTTTATGAGTTCACATTCTACATCTTCCTTTGAGATAATGGATGTGAAAGTTTTAATCTTATCAACGCTGTCAATCAGTATTTTTACGGTCATCATAATAGGTATCATTCCTTCTTATCTCTGAATAATTAACTTTTGGCTTTTACCCGGTCGAGGATATTCTGTTTAAAATTAATTACACTATGATCATATTCTTGATTCATTAAAGTTGAATGAATCAAAAAATCCGCAGTCGCTTTATTATTCGCGATTGGAATATCATATACTTGAGCAATTCTTAATAGTGCTTTTACATCCGGATCATGAGGCTGAGCTTTTAATGGATCAGAAAAGAAGATTACAAAATTAACTTTCCCTTCTACGATTTTAGCCCCAATTTGCTGGTCGCCTCCTAAAGGACCACTGTTGTATCCCTTGACAGGAAGCCCTGTCTTTTCGGCAACCAACCTTGCGGTCGTACCTGTTCCGCATAAAAAATGATTTCTTAGGATATCCTGATTTTGGGCGCACCAATCAATTAATTCATTCTTTTTTCCATCATGGGCAATTAAAGCGATGTTTTTTTGTTTTTCAATTGTAAATTTGATAAATTTATCATTCATTTATGTCACCTTTTCAACTTAGTGTATAGATACTATTATATATTGTTTCGCCAAACATAGCAAATTGAAATGTTCATTTTTGCTTATTCGCGTATTTCAGTTTCACAACTATTGACAATATTTTATCGTGATAATATAATAATGATAAACATTTCAAAAGACCAAGACGGGAAATAAGCGGTTGCTTGGCATTCAGAGAGGAAGCCCCATGGCTGAAAGGGCGTCTATGCTGAAAACCGCAGTGCCATCCCCGAGTTCCACCGTGAAGAGCGGCGGCGTTTTCCGCGTTAAGGAATAAAAGTGGCGTCGTTTCGGCGCAATTTGGGTGGTACCACGGACCTCCGTCCCATACATGGGCGGGGGTGTTTTTTATGGATGCTAACCATCTGCTTTTGACGAAAGCAGTTGAATTGCGAACAGCTTTCTCAAACAATAGAAGCCAGAAAGAAGATTCTATACACGACAATTGAAAGGAAGATACAAATTATGCAGTGGACCGGATTAAACGAATTAAGGGAAAAGTTTTTATCATTTTTTGAAAGCAAGGGACATCTCAGGCTCCCCAGCTTTTCTTTGGTTCCGCAAAATGATAAGTCTCTTTTACTGATCAATTCCGGTATGGCTCCGATGAAAAAATATTTTACGGGTGAACTGACACCGCCCAGCAAACGTGTTACAACCTGTCAGAAGTGTATCCGAACGCCGGATATCGAAAGAGTTGGAAAGACGGCACGCCACGGCACTTATTTTGAAATGCTGGGCAACTTCAGCTTCGGTGATTATTTTAAGCATGAGGCCACGGCATGGGCTTGGGAGTTCTGTACAAAGGTTCTTGACATGCCGGTGGATCGAATTTGGGTCAGCGTTTATGAAAAGGATGAGCAGACATTTGATATTTGGACAAAGGAAGTAGGCGTCAGCCCCGACCGTATTGTCAGGATGGGGAAAGAGGATAATTTTTGGGAACATGGTTCAGGACCCTGCGGACCTTGCTCGGAGCTTTATTTTGACCGCGGAGAGCAGTATGGATGCGGTTCGCCGGACTGTGGCGTGGGATGCGAATGTGACCGGTACGTCGAGTTCTGGAACAATGTGTTTACGCAGTTTGACAGCGACGGAAAAGGAAATTATACACCGCTTGATCATCCCAATATCGATACAGGTATGGGGCTTGAACGGCTCGCCTGTATTATGCAGGGCGTTGATAATCTGTTTGAAGTTGACACCGTTCAGAATATCATGAACCATATCAGTCAAATCGCCGGTGTGAAGTATAAAGAGAGTGAAAAGACCGATGTATCATTGCGAGTAATTACCGACCATATCCGTTCCACCATCTTTATGATCGGCGATGGAGTTATGCCGTCAAATGAAGGTCGGGGATATGTGGTTCGCAGATTACTTCGCCGTGCTGCGCGCCACGGAAGACTTCTGGGCATTCACGAACCATTCTTATATCAGGTATGTGATACTGTGATTCAGGAAAATATATTGCCATATCCTGAACTCTGTGAGAAAAAAGATTATATTAAAAAGATTTTGCAGGTTGAAGAGCAAGCATTCGGCAAAACAATTGACAGCGGTCTTGCACTGCTTGACGAAATGCTGTCATCCTTGTCCGGCACAATATTATCGGGTGCTGCCGCATTTAAGCTGTATGACACCTATGGTTTTCCGGTTGATCTTACCCGTGATATTCTTGAGGAAAAGGGTATACAGGTTGACGAGGAAGAATTTAACAGGCTCATGACAGAGCAGCGAGCCAGAGCGCGTGCCGCCCGCAAAAATGCCGGCGCCGACGCATGGAAAGGCGATGCAGGTGTGTTCGAGCAGCTGATGCCTGGCAGCTTTGTAGGCTATGAAACCATGAGCGCACAGGCAAAGGTTACCGCCATTGTTCGTGAAAATGAGCTTGTCGAAAGCCTTTCGGAGGGTAAATCTGCCGTTGTTGTTTTGGATGTAACTCCGTTTTATGCCGAAAGCGGCGGACAGGTGGGCGATACAGGGATAATAAAAAATGGCAATGCTGTATTCAATGTATCGGATACATTAAAAAGTGAGAGCAGTGTATTTATGCATGTCGGCAGCCTGACTGCCGGAGAGTTGAGCGTGGGGGATGTTGTATCCGCAGAAGTGAATGAACCACAGCGGTACGCGACAATGAGAAATCACACCGCGGCGCACCTGTTGCAATCGGCGCTCTGTCAAGTGCTTGGAAGCCATGTTGAGCAGGCAGGACAGCTTGTCAACAGCAAACGCATGCGCTTTGACTTCACGCATTTTGCGGCGTTGACAGCAAAAGAGCTGAATCAGGTTGAAACGCTTGTCAATCAGTGGGTTTTAAAGGGATTGACTGCAGATATTCGGGAAATGCCGATTGAGGAAGCAAAGAAACTTGGTGCCATTGCTTTGTTTGGAGAAAAGTACGGCGATATTGTTCGCGTTGTGCGTATGGGTATTGGTGAGGAAAATGTTTCAGCAGAGCTTTGCGGCGGAACGCACATGGACAATACGGCCAAGCTGGGACTGTTCAAAATCATTTCAGAAAGCTCGGTAGCGGCGGGTGTTCGCAGAATCGAAGCCGTAACAGGTGATAACGTACTTGAGCTATTGAACCAATACCGCAATCTGCTTGCTCATACAGCGGATGCCATGAAAGCAGGAAATATGGAGGAATTGCCCCGCCGCGCCTCACAGCTTTCCGGGGAACTGAAAGGGCTGCAGCGTGAACTGGATGCCCTGCATGCTAAAATGGCTGCATCCAAAGTGGAGGGGCTTTTTGAAAACATGAAGCAGGTGGGCGGTGTCCGTGTTGCTTCCGCCATTTTTTCGGGGGTTGATGGAAACGGTGTCCGTACTATGTGTGACCGTTGCCGAGACATTGCGCCGACAGATGCGGTTGTGGTCATTGCAGGTGTTATGAAAGAGGCGGGTACGATCGCTTTAGGTTGCTATTGCGGTTCGGATGCTGTTAAATCAGGTGCCCATGCGGGAAATATTGTTCGTGAAACGGCAAAGCTCTGCGGCGGTAACGGCGGCGGCAGACCGGACTGCGCTATGGCTGGCGGAAAAGACATTTATAAAGCGGAGGATGCGGTTAAGGCGGTTCCCGAAATTGTAGAGCGATTAATAAAAAAATAATATGAGAAAGGATGGGTCTAATGGCGGATTGTGTTTTTTGCAAAATTATAGCCGGGGAAATCCCTTCCAAAAAAGTTTATGAGGATGAAAGGGTGCTTGCTTTTTATGATATTGAACCAAAAGCGCCGGTACATTTTCTGGTGATTCCCAAAGCGCATATTACCGGTGCAAATGTGATTACAGCAGAAAACAGTAAGGTAATTGCTGATATATATCAAGTGATTGCCAAGGTGACTGCGGATTTGGGTCTTACATCCTATCGGGTAGTGACCAACAACGGAACGGATTCTGGTCAGACTGTTTTTCATCTGCATTTTCATGTACTTTCCGGTAGGGTACTGGGGGAGATGGCGTAACACGACGTGCATTAATTTTCTGCTGAATTAAGATGTCGCAGCACGTCGCCACAAAAGCTGCGCTTTTGTCCGAGTTGAGAGAATAATAAGGGTGCCCCTAGTTAATTGTAACAGTAACGCTTGCTTGGCGCACGTCGCAAAAAAATTGAACGGGTGACTGCATGACATATATAATTATAGATTTGGAATGGAACGGTGCGTATGCACGGCGTACGCGGGGATACTTTAACGAAATTATTGAAATCGGCGCAGTGAAGATGGATGATTCACTTCAGCTGGTTGATTCGTTTCATGCGGTCATTCGTCCGGTAGTTAGTCGAAAACTAAGTTCCATCGTCCAGGATCTAACAGGGATTGAGGAAGAGGAGCTTGAAGACGGGATGCCCTTTTCGCGCGCCGTCTCACAGCTACGCAAATGGATTACAGACCCAGAGGCGGTTATAATGACGTGGAGCACTACCGATTTGATTGTGATGCTTGAAAATTGCCGCTATTTTCTTAGAGAAGAACATATTCCGTTTATGAACCGTTATGCTGATTTGCAGGCTTATTTTCAGAACAGAATGGGTACTGGAAGCGCACAGCAAATTAGTCTCGGAAAAGCGTGCGAAATGCTTGAAATCAGTGACCAAGAGTTGGATTTGCACCGTGCGCTAGATGATAGTATTCTGTCAGGGAAGATTTTTGCGAAAATTTATGAAGCCAAATCATTTGAGCATCAGACTTTCTATGCGGATTCCGAGTTCTACAGACGGCTGACTTTTAAAGTGTCTGTTGTAAATGATATTAGCAGTGAGCATGTCAAAATATCAGATCTGCGTTTCAGCTGTGAGGACTGTAACAGAATGTTAAATCGTATTGGTGAATGGAGGTTTCGCAACCGTGCCTTTTGCGCTGATTTTCTGTGTAGGGGCTGCAACCGTAAATATACTGCCCGCGTACAGATTAAGCTGAAATACAGCGGTGCGGAAACCAATCGAACATTGATTCCTCATGCCGAGGAAATAGCAGAAAAAGAATCGAAAGCCGATGATTTGTAAGATGCCACTATTCGGGGGGATTACCAAGATTCTTTCAACCTGAATGTACTAAACTCCCTTAATCGGGTTTCATGCCCTTACAGGTATAAATGAAATAAAGGAAATGAATTTATTGAAAAAGATATTTAAAAGAATAACCTTATCGAAGCCGACGATACTGGAAGAATTTAAGAAGTTCGCCCTGCGCGGTAATGTAATTGATCTTGCGGTCGGTGTGATTATTGGCGGAGCATTTCAAAAAAATGTTTCATCTTTTATTAATGATCTGGTGATGCCTTTGTTTGGCTTACTGACCGGCAGTGTTAATTTTAATGATCAATTTATCCCGCTACGTTATCCGGAAGGCATTGACAAGGAAAAGCTAAGATCTTCTCTGGAATACGCGAAAGAGCAGGGAGTTCCCACCTTTAACTACGGAGCTTTTATTACTTCTGTAATTGATTTTTTAATTATGGCAGTTGTAATCTTCCTCATGGTCAAATTTATTAACAGACTGGGAGACTTGCGCAAAAATCAGGAAGAAGTCATTCCCGAGGAAAAAACTAAAAGCTGCAAATACTGCTGTAGTGAGATTGATATACAGGCAACACGCTGTCCGTATTGTACTTCTGATTTATAATATAAGACATATTTCGGCGAAACATATTTCGTGCCTCTTCACCATATATATAACACAGGTCTATAGGTGAACTGTGTTTATAATTATTCGAAATGATGGTGAGGGTCATGTATTTTATTATCACGGGCAAAAAGATATTGGCCGCAGTGTTATGCTGCACTTTATTGATAGGCGCTTCGATTGTTGCTGCAAATCTTTCGGGAAGTAAAGCAATCCATACCGCTTCTGCCAGCACCAATTGGGGTCTAAGTTTTAGACAACCTGGAACAGCACCGGAAGGAAACGCTTCGTCCGATTATCTTCAAAAATATGATGCGTATTATATCGGAAGCAGTAACAAGAAAACCATCTATCTCACATTTGATGCAGGATTTGAAAACGGATATACGCCGTCTATTTTAGATACGCTCCAGAAGCATAATGTGAAAGCAGCTTTTTTCTTGGTGGGAAATTATATGGAATCCAGCCCCGAACTGGTAAAAAGGATGTGCAATGAAGGACATATCGTAGGAAATCATACATACCATCACCCCGATATGTCAAAAATTGCAGATAAAGACGGTTTTCAAAAAGAGCTGCAGTCGTTTGAATCGCTTTATAAACAAATAACCGGCAAGGATATGCCAAAGTATTATCGTCCGCCACAGGGAAAATACAGTGAAAGTAATTTAAAGATGGCAAAGGAGCTTGGATATCATACATTTTTCTGGAGTCTTGCGTATGTAGACTGGTATACCGATAATCAGCCGACACGTGATGAAGCATTTAAAAAATTGCTGCTGCGTATTCACCCGGGTGCCATCGTATTATTGCATAGCACTTCAAGGACTAATGCTGAAATACTTGATGAGCTGCTTACAAAATGGAAATCTGAAGGCTATGGATTCGGAACATTGAATGAGCTTATCCAATAATAAATCACTCGAATTTAAAACTGGTTGTGTGGGCACACAACCAGTTTTTTGTAGGTCATATTACATGATAGTAAACACTGAAAAAATGTGTCAACGCACCCGCCAGTACAAAGAAATGCCATGTCATGTGCATATAAGGTGTTTTCAGCCGATAGAACAATAACCCGCTTGTATAAAATATCCCACCCAGCATCAGTAGTAAAAGTCCGTTTACCGACAAAGAACGGCTAAGTGGAACAATGGCGGTAAGGATGCACCAGCCGCTTGCGATATAACAGCACATGGAAATTTTTTTAAATCTTTCAACACTGATGAGATTGAGTAAAATTCCGAATATTGCAATCGACCACACGATACCGAATAGAATCCAGCCGACTGTTCCTCTAAGTGTAATAAGGGTGAACGGCGTATATGTGCCGGCAATGAGTATGAATATGGAGGAGTGATCCAGAGATCGAAGTATTTTTTTTGCTCGAACGTTTGTAATTCCATGATAAAGAGAAGACATACTAAATAGTATCAACATGGATATCCCATAAATTAAAACGGCTGCTGTTTCCCAAGGTCTACCTTCTGTCAGGTTAATCAGCATGATAATTCCCCAGACAGAAATTACTGCAGCAAGCCCATGGGTTAGACAGTTACCGATCTCTTCGCTCAGGGTGTAAAGTGAATTTCTTTGCTGTATGCTTGTGTTCATGTAAGATCTTCCTTTCCTAATACTTTATCATACAATAACAAATAAACAGTATATAGTTTTATAAACCATATAAAGTATAGCACTAAACTACGTAGAATACAATACTCAACTTAGATTTGTATTGATGTATTGTCTCAACTGGTAGTTGAGTCTATTCTGTGCCAAATGTCCTTTCTTATTCAATAAAAGCCGTATGGCTGCGAGTTTTCGCAGCCATACGGCTTTGGTATCATTGTTGCATGGCAAGAGCAAGGACACATTTGTGTCACTTGCTCTTGCCATATTTTGTTTTTTAGACGGTAAGGTAGAACTTGCCTTACGGGCATACTTGGAGATTCTAAAATATAAATATAATTGATAGGTGGAGTAGTAGCAACGGATACAGGACTTCAGATGCTTACAGCCGGCATAGTTCAGTTACTACCGTATGGAAGAGTCCGCCGATTTGTCTAAATGAATATTTATGCTATTAATTTCAGCCATCCACGCAGATACACTTGCATCAGACGGCATTCGCCAATCACCGCGGGGCGAAAGTGCCACACTGCCCACTCTCGGACCGTCCGGCAAGCATGACCGCTTGAATTGCTGCGAAAAAAAACGGCGGCAAAAAACCTTCAGCCACTTTAAAATTTCATCCTTCGGATACCCACCCTTAAAGGCGTAATCCGCCAAACGAAATATTTTGGAAGGCGAATCGCCGAAGCGAACAAAATGATACAAAAAGAAATCATGGAGTTCATAAGGACCGACGATCTGTTCGGTTTGCTGTGAAATATCACCGTTTTCAGGCGGCAGCAGCTCGGGACTGACAGGTGTGTCCAGAATGTCGGTTAAGGAAGAACCGAGAGAACCGCCTAATCTTTTGGCTTGGTATGAAACGATAGATCGAACCAACGTTTTTGGAACAGATGCGTTTACGCCATACATTGATATATGGTCACCGTTGTATGTTGCCCAGCCAAGTGCAAGCTCGGACAGGTCACCTGTACCGATTACAAGTCCGTTTATAAGGTTTGCAATATCCATTAGCACCTGTGTACGTTCACGAGCTTGAGCGTTTTCGTAGGTAATGTCATGTTTGCCATCGTGTTCTATATCACGCAAATGTTGTGTGACGGACTTTGTTATATCAATTTCGTGCAGTGTTGCGCCGCATGCTTTGGCAAGTGTCCGCGCGTTACTCAATGTTCGGCTGGTAGTACCGAAACAGGGCATTGTTACGGCGTGAATATCGCTTCGCGGTTTGCCCATCCAGTCGTAAGCTCTGATAATGACCAGTAAAGCAAGTGCAGAATCAAGACCGCCGGACAGTCCGACTACTGCCTTTGTGTCAGTGTGTGTCAGCCGCTTTATCAGTCCGGTAGACTGAATGTTTAGAATTTCCTCGCAGCAGCTTTTTTGAGCGTTGATATCCGATGGAATAAAGGGGGTGGAGCTGATATTACGTGTAAGCGTTAGACCCTTTTTAGGCATATCAAATTCAACAAGCCGCATGGAACCGCCGCCGAAAAAGGTTGAGATGCGACGGCGGTCAAACATAAGATGTGAAAGATCAATTTCGGATGAAATCATATCGGTTGAATAACGCCTGCTTTCGGCAAGCATGATCCCGTTTTCAGCGATCATATTATGACCGGAGAAAACAACATCGGTAGTTGACTCGCCTTCTCCGGCGTCGGCAAATATATATGCACAAGTCAGTCGTGCCGACTGGGTTTTGACCAATTGACGGCGATATCCAGGTTTGCCGATCCCTTCGGTGCTGGCGGAAAGATTTGCAATGACGGTAGCACCTGCTCCAGCAAGACCCTGAGATGGCTGATTAGCTGCCCACAAGTCTTCACAGATTTCCACACCAATACAAAAATCAGGAAGGTTGCGACAGACAAACAACTGATTTCGGCTTAATACGGTATCCTGTCCTGCATATCGGATTAATAGCTCTTTATCGGAGGCAGGAGTAAAATATCTCATTTCGTAGAATTCGGCGTGATTCGGCAGGAATGACTTTGGAACAAGCCCCAAAAGCTTACCGCGCTGACAAACCGCGCCACAGTTATAGATAGAAGAACCTACCGCAACTGGAACCCCCAACAAAAGGACTGTGTCAAGGTCAGCGGTTTGTTCAAGAATACGTGTAACAGCATGTTCGGCAGCTCGAAGAAGTGTAGGCTGTAACATGAGATCACCGCAAGTGTATCCCACCACGCATAGTTCGGGAAATACTAGTAAAGCGGTGTCAGCGGGGGCAGATTTTATGAGTTTCAGTATCTGTTCCATGTTATAGCTGCAATCGGCAACTATAATTTTCGGCGTTGCTGCCGCTGCACGAATGAATCCATCATTCATTAAAGAATCATTTCCTTTCTTTCGGGATTTACAATACAAGCATAAATCCTTAGATTGAAAGCTGTGACCTGTCTGCGTTTTTAAATGCAGTATAACACGAATACTGAATTATGCAAACAGGTAACGCCTGATAAAGTATTGTAAAGGTGAAAGGGTGCTGCGCAGTCGGTTTTCAAGTAAATCGTGAACCTCTGCGATCCGTTTCAATTCGAGATCTGACGGCGGAATTCTACCATATCTCCAGTTCATAACAGTATGAAATGTATTAATCAATCGGTCTCCGTCGCCTGACTTGGGCTCCGTATTTTCATCATTTAAAACCATGCGTACACGACCGCCGTGCTGGAGTATGGTTTCTCCTGTATCAGGAGATAGTTTTAGGATGTTAAGCTGCCGCAGCAGATCATTATAATAATAATCGATACATGCCGAGTTATGACCGAACCTCGCTTTGACTGTATCAAGCTTATATGCGTTACGCAACCGCAGAACACGCAGGATTACTGCTGCAATCCCCAGAAAAACCAGTATAATCGGGATAAGGACAAGCCAAAGGATTGAATCGCCCAAGGATTTTTGGTTGGGTGATGTCCTCGCTGGCTTTGACAATGACTTTACGTTTGGGGTCGTGGTTGTAGTAGCTTTTGCTTTATCGCCTTGGTAAGCTGTAGTTTCTTCCGGGTTTTCTACTGTTGTCTGTGGAAGCGGATTTGTTGCTTGAATTGCGACAGGCGGGGTATAACTCGATCCCGAGGTAGGATCAAAGGTAACCCACCCAACGCCGCGGATATAACACTCAACCCATGCGTGGGCATTGTCTGTATATGCAGCATAGCTCCGCCCATCCGGAACCAGTCCGTAACCGATCACAAATCGTGAAGGGACATCCAGCGTCCGCGCCATAACCGCCATTGCTGATGCGTAGTAAGTGCAGTAGCCTTGACCGGTTTTTAAAAAATATGCAACAAAGTCTTCTCCGGCCGGTACGTCTCCCGGCTTTAAAGTATACTTAAAATTTGATTGCAGGTAACGTTCGATCTTGATCATTTTTTCATATGCAGATGTATTACTTCCTGAAACTTTTGCAGCTGTACGATACACCGATTCCGGAATATTTTCAGGGAGCTGTAAATATTTTTTTGCAATTGAATCATATTGAAAGTCATAGGATGAACTGTTTTTTTGTGAACTTTGCTTTTCAATTTCATTTATTCTGTAATCCAAATTTTTGCCACGGCGGTTAAAAAATGTTGATATAAAGCTGTATTTGAAGCGTGTGGGCATACGTTTTACCGAATACAGTTCTGAGTTGTCCCTGAAATAAAAAGTATGGTTCCTGCTTTGTGCCGATAGCCTTGAAACCCTGCCGGATGAATATAAGGCATAACCACCGTATACCATTGAAACCCTCGTTTGGGTTTCCGGCATAATATCCCATAAGGGATTGACACCTTCTTGTTTTAAAGGAAGGTTCAAACAAAATGCATCTGCCAGCTCTTTTGAAAAGCTGTCGAATTGAAACGCAGCTGCGCTGTCTTCCTTCCAACCTGCACCTGTATAGTGACCGTATATCTTTCCTTTCATGGGTGCCGGCTGTTTTGTCTCGACTATCAAAACCAGCTTGTGATCCAGTTCTATATCTCCTCCCAGCTTATCATGATTTGGCTGTAGCCCTAAAGAGTTCAAATTAAACGGAGTTTGGCTTAATTCAGATTGAGAATCCTTTATTCGGTTATAGATTTCAGCGAGCTGTGGATTCTTCCATCCTGTGGTATCAACAGGTACAATCTGAAAGGCCATTAGAGTGGACAGGATACAAATGGCCATACCAGCGGCAACCGCCCGTTTTTTTGAAACAAAAACCTCATCAATGCGAACAATAAGACTGCTATGGAATCCCCTTGCAAGCATCGGAACAGAGCCTGATACAATCAGTGCAAGAGCACCAAGATTTTCACGGAACCCATTTACGTATATTACAGTAAACAATACGCCTGTTAATACTGCAAAAAGGTAGAATGAATGAATACATCTTACAAGAAAGAAAACCGAAATGCAGACAGAAATGGTAATAATCCAGAGAACCAGTGTAACGTTTGACGGTGTATTGTATTGAGAAGATGATGGAAATAAATGAATCCACCAGTTCGCAAAGCCATAAATATAATCCCAAAAAGAGCCCCGACCATGGACAATCGTCACGGCAACGAAGACGATATAAGCAAATACAAATAAGAAAAGGGCGGTAGACCACCAGCGGCGAGTCACAAGAGCAGTAACCCCGATGACAATGGTTGAACGCAGCAGGATATAGATGAGAGGATTATCAAAGCGGAACAGCTGGCGCAAAGCCAGCAGGACACCGATCGAAATAAGCAGGGAGCATATCGAGTCAGTTAAAACATCATCCTTTGCATACTTTTCCCTCAGTTTACGAACAGGCTGCGTTTTTATGATGCTCATATGCTTTCCCCCAGTCTTTCGGGTATGTTCTGAGGGCGCGCGATTGCGATAAGATTTACGCCGTTGTATGAAGCGTCACAAGCGCTGGCAGGTTGGGTTGCATCGGGATAAATAATTGATACATTACATTGCATTGAAGTCAGACGTGATAATGAATCAATTAGATTTGAAGAAGGCGTGGGCGTGATAACATAAAAGAAACTGAAATAATAAATATCATTCAGAAGATTATGAATTGTTGTCTCAATTGATTCATTTGTCCCAAATTCTGTTGTTGCCAGAAGTTTATTTGCAAGGCTGAATTCATTTTTTGTATATATAATTGCTCCACTGAAATCACCGGAGGGACAAATCCGAACGGTATGACCGCCGTCGGAAAAAAAGGAAGTTAGGGAAGCCGCGCATTCAGCAGCCATATCTGCATAATTCAAAGTCTCAAATAGATTATCCGACATTTCATTGGTGTCAATGACGATCCCGACCATACGGTCCACCGACATCTCATATTTTCTGGTATGAAGCTTTTGAGTACGCATCGAAAGCTTCCAATGTATTCTTTTAAGCGGATCTCCGTCACGATACAGACGTGTATCGGTAAAGCTGTCTCCACTATCGGATATGATGGGATTATATTCGTTGTAATCCATGGTGGGTGTTGGTGGGGGAGGTGTACCCGGAATATCATAAACGCGGGGGTAAACCGTAACCGATGCAAAGGCATGTGATAGCTTACGCTTGGATATGGTAAGGGAGAAAAAACCAAAAACATCACAGCTATGCGCCGACTCTATACCGAATGTCCATAATCCTCGATGTGAACAAAGAGACCGGTAAAACAGTGACTTATGATTCTTTCCCCAAAATAGAGCGGCACACTGCCTCCTGTTATTGGTGGGATATATAAGTTTGATTCGAACAATCACAGGCAGAAGGACTGTGCCGGAAAAGTACAGTCCAAATGGTGCTGTATCGCCGCGGACAACAATGTTGTCCGGCAGAATATATTTAACTTGCATCGCAAAAACGCCCGCAGTGGCCGAAATTAGAGCGAACGCAAAAACGATACCAAGACAGAAAACAACCAGAAATATTTCGCTGAGGCCGGTGGCAAGAGCCAGAAGCAGCAGCAGCGCAAAGACAATCAAACAACGGATCCCGCGCTTGGTCATCTTGCCGCCGGAATTTTGGTGGAGTGGAGTATTGAGGCAATAACCGACTGAGACGACTGCTGTCCTGACTTGTCCTTTAAAATCAGGCGGTGGCACAAAACAGGATCAGCCATGCGCTGAACATCATCCGGCAAGACAAATGTGCGCCCGTCCAGCATGGCACATGCCTTTGAGGCAAGCATGAGGGCAATGGAACCGCGGGGGCTGATCCCGATTCTGATCCCCTGCATGGATCTCGTGGCCTCAGATATGGCAGTTATATAATCCATTACAGCACGGGAGCATTTGATTGTCTCCAACTCCTGCTGCATATTCAGCACGTCCCGTGCAGTCACAACCGGTGATAAGGTTTCAGATATGCGGCGGGTACGATGATTTGTGAGTATCTGAACCTCCTCCTCATGAGAAGGATATCCGATTGATATGCACATGATAAAGCGGTCAAGCTGGGCTTCAGGCAGCGGATAAGTGCCTGCCATATCAACTGGGTTCTGCGTGGCAAGCACCATAAACGGGCGGGGTGCATCGTAGGTCTTACCGTCAACCGTGACCTGATTTTCCTGCATGACTTCGAGAAGTGCAGACTGCGTTTTGGGACTGGTGCGGTTGATTTCGTCCGCAAGAATGATCTGATGCATAATGGAGCCCGGATGAAACTCCTGCTCGCCTGTTTTAAGATTGAACATATTAAAACCCGTAATATCTGAAGGCAGAACATCGGGTGTGAACTGAATTCTCCTGAATGAGCAACCCAGAGAAGCGGCAAGTGCCGACACCAAGGTTGTTTTACCAGTGCCGGGAATGTCCTCAATCAGTACATGACCCGAACATAAAAGAGAGATCAAAAGGTGATCGATAACATTATCTTTGCCGATTATGACTTTTCGGATATTATTGCGTATACGGTCAAGGAGTTCTGTGGGATGCATGTTCATTTTCCTGCCTTTCAATATGCCGGAGCCATTAATTTGAAACATACAGCAATACCGCCAATAATTACTATTATACATTCAGCTTGAATACTTGTCCATACATTTGGGATTACAGTTCTGTAATTGTGCAATTCGTGCAATTCTATTCGGATTCCTGAATTAAGCCCAAACTTGAAAATATTTCAAGACAAAATAGAGGATTCACTCGTCCACTTGTATTTATTATAGATTTCCAGTATAATACTAAAACAATAAAGATTATTTACAGTAAGTCATATTTTAAGTCATATTTTTTAATTGCTGGGAGTTTTATTATGCTGTACTATATGATCAATAATTGGGATTCACTCGATTTAATAGGTCTCATTCTGGTGTTTTTTGCATATGCCATGGTTATTCTCGTAGCCCTGCCAATCCACGAATTTTCGCATGCTTATGTCGCGGATCGCATGGGTGACCAAACCGCACGCTGGAACGGTCGATTAACCTTAAATCCGTTTGCACATCTTGATGTAATAGGAACAGCATTAATTTTTTTGATTGGGTTTGGCTATGCAAAGCCTGTTCCAGTCAACCCGCGTAATTTTCGAGATTATAAAAAAGGAACTATATTGACATCCTTTGCCGGCCCGTTATCAAATTTCATCCTAGGCTTTTTATCCCTGTTAATATTTCGTTTAATTTTATTTGCTTCTTCTTCAGATATGTTTTATTATTTTCTATCATTATTTATAGTAAACTTTGCTTATACCAATATTATTCTTGCAGTTTTTAATCTTATGCCTGTGCCACCCCTTGACGGCTATCGGATCGCTTCCAGCTTTCTACCTCCAAGATGGGTGTTCTTTATTGAGCGCTATCAATGGTATATTACAATCGCCTTTTTCGTTTTAGTTGTTTCCGACAGATTCGGAGGCGTTCTTACCAGAATTGCAAATCCGATTTACAATTTATTTTTCAGAATTCTTGGATTATAAGTAGATTCCAGTTTATCAGGAGAAATTATGGAAACAATATCCTATAAAATTCCCGGATTCGAGGGGCCTCTCGATTTGCTTTTGCATCTTGTTCAAAAGCACAAATTAAATATTTTGGATATCCCGATTGCAGAGCTGCTTGATCAATATATGCGGACGATAGAAGAATGGAAAAGCATCAATCTTGAGGTTGCTGCCGAATTTCTGGAAATGGCTGCACGACTTGTTCATATTAAGACCGCGATGCTTCTTCCGAAGCATGATGAAGCTGAAGAAATGCGCCGCGAGCTCAGTGGCGAGCTTATGGAATACCAGCTTTGTCTGGAGGCTGCTGGCCGTCTCGCAGGACAAAATGTGGGAGGTAGCCTATTTGTGCGAAACCCGGCTGAAATTGAACCGGATCGCACATACCGCCGCATTCACCCTCCGGAAACCATTTTGAATGCTTATCTTGCTGCTGCAGGAAGGGGGAAACGCCGTTTGCCACCGCCTGCTAAGGCATTCAGCGGAATTGTTTCAAGGCGGATTGTCTCAGTATCTTCAAAAATTATCTTTGTTCTGCGCCGTCTTTATAGAAATAAAAAAATGCGATATTTCAATCTGTTTGAAAAGGCAGAAAGCAGGTCCGAATTGGTTGCTACGTTCTTGGCTCTTCTGGAACTTGTCAAGGCTTGCCGTATCGGGGTTGAAGGTGAAGGCGAAAACCGGAATGTCTATATGATTGAGGGTACAGGCAGAAAGAAGGAAAATAATCTCCTGATTACTGAAAGGCGTGAAACCTGATGGAAATAAAGCAATATCAGGCAATTATTGAAGCTGTACTGTTTGCTAGCGGCGAACCGGTTGAAATCTCCCGCCTGGCGGAGGTTTTGGAGATAGATTATGATACGGTGGAACGTTTAACAGATGATTTGATGCAGGATATCAATACAAGAACAGGCGGTCTAATGATACTGCGTCTTGCCGACAGCTTTCAAATGTGTACCAAGTCAGCCTATGCGGAATATATTCGAAAGGCGTTGGATATTAGGAAAAATACACCTTTATCACAGGCGGCTATGGAAGTTTTAGCGATTGCTGCATACAATCAACCTGTTACTCGCGCTTTTATTGACCAAGTACGTGGTGTGGACTGCAGTGCGGTTGTACAGGGGCTAGTTGCAAAAAATCTAATCGAAGAAAAGGGACGGTTGGAACTGCCCGGACGCCCGTTGTTATATGGAACAACAGTCGATTTTCTTAGATGTTTTGGTGTGTCCTCACTGGATGAATTGCCTCCCCTTCCTCAAAAGGATGAAGAGTCTGAAATGCAGGAAACTACTTTGGATGAAGTAATAGAAGATTCAATAGCCTCCTCGGTTTGATCCTGCTCTACCTTGGGTGAATTAAATTATATTGATAGTTTTCTATAATTCCCCTCTGCTATGAAGTGGGTGAGAAATAATTGGCAATATCCAGGAAAGTGCAAAAGAAATACTCGCTGTACTATAAATGGAATGGGGGGATGCAGGTTGTTAATTTTGCAGATAACTCTTGGAGTTATCGTGCTCTTGCTACTAATTTTATTGCTACCTGTTCATCTCCATGTATTTTACCATGAGAAATTAGTCATTCGAGCAGGTGTATTGTTCATTAACTTTACATTATATCCCAGACCGCCTATATCTGAAAAGAGGAAACAAAAAAAGGCTAAAAAGGAAAAACGAAAACAGGCCAAGGAAAAAGAGGAACTGTCCCGAGCCGAGGAGATGCTACGCAGTGAGGGTGTATTGGCTGTTGTTCATTATTATATTGAAATGACACGTCTCATCGGAACTGCTTTAAAAAGATTGGTCAGAACCATTACTGTGGATAAGCTTATCCTGAATTTAATTGTAGCTTCGGATGATGCTTCGGACACTGCTGTGAATTACGGAAGAGTGTGTTCTGTGATTTATCCGGCGCAGGCTCTAATAGAAAGTATCGTGCGGGTAAAAAAGAGAGACATAAACATCAAACCGGATTTTTTGCTCGAAAAAGGGAATGTGAACGGAGAAATCAGGCTTCATGTTTTACCAGTCAGGGTTTTATGGGCATTGCTGATGTTTTTTATAGGCTATATTGGAAATACTACATCAACGAAAACAGTTCAATAATTTTTACGGACAGTTGAATTGCATTATGAAAGAGGTTGTGAAAATGGCGGAAAACAATTTACAGGGTATACTGGGCGTATCAATGGATAAAATCCGAGAAATGGTTGATGTCAATACAGTTATTGGTGATGCGATTCATACTCCGGACGGTTTAACATTGATTCCGGTATCAAAAGTTTCTTATGGTTTTGCTTCGGGAGGGTCGAATATACCTACTAAGTCTGCGTCCGAGCTGTTTGGAGGCGGTAGCGGTGCCGGTATTAACATTACACCGGTTGCTTTTATTGTGATTTCAAACGGCGGGGTTCAGGTGATTCCGATTGTGTCTAAGCCTGATTCTGCAGATAAGATGATCAATCTTGTACCCGAAATGTTTGATAAGATTACTTCTCTTTTTCACAAAAAAAAGGAATCAACCGAAAAAGTCGAGGTTTCAGGTGGAAATGATCCAACCGTTACCGTTACGGAGACAACAACAAAATCCTAATAAATTATGTATTTCCCTCTTACCATTTGCATAGGTTTTTATGGGCAGGTGGTAATATTGCAGAAAAAAACTTTAATAATTTTCCTTACTGCATTCCTTGTGCTTCTTTCAACTGGTATGGGAACCAAGGCGGCCGGTATCGGTTCATTATCTTCGCAGTCGGCGGTTCTATATGAGCCCGAATCGGGGCGAATTCTTTACGAGAAGGATGCCCATACTCCGCGTCCGATGGCCAGCACCACAAAGATTATGACGGCTCTGCTGGCAATCGAGCGGTGTCCGGCGGATAAGATTCTGACTGTATCAGGTGAAGCAGTCAGGGTAGAAGGTTCGGCTCTGGGGCTTCGCGGCGGTGATCAGATTATGATGCTCGATTTGGTTACCGGTCTGCTTCTGGAATCCGGAAATGATGCTGCGAATGTAATCGCATATGCAATATCAGGTGGTATACCGGAATTCGCCAATCTAATGAATGAACGTGCCGCTACAATCGGCATGAAGAATACAACATTTGTTACTCCTTCCGGTCTTGATCAGGGCGACCATTCATCATCAGCATATGATATGGCTCTGCTTGCTGCTGAAGCACTAAAGAATGATACAATTGCAAAGATTTGCGATACTGAATCTGCACTGATAGAGTTTGGTAATCCTCCCAAAAAAATCAGAGTAACAAATCACAACCGGTTATTGAAGCTTTATCCATACGCAATCGGAATGAAAACCGGATTTACCAAAAAATCTGGAAGGTGTCTGGTTTCTGCCGCTGAAAAGGACGGTGTAAAGCTAATTGCCGTTACATTAAAAGCGGGGGATGACTGGAATGACCATATCGCTATATATGAGCATGGATTCTCAATCACAGAGTCGTTTTCTTTGCCTGAAATAGCCTTGCCCAAAACGCCTGTATCCGGAGGGACAGCGCATCAGGTGAATTTAATTGCGGATGTGCCTCCGGTTGTTACATTGATTCGTGATGAAACGAATAAATTACGTTCTGAGCTTTTTCTACCGAAATTTTTAATCGCTCCGGTTATTGCAGGAGAAGTTGTAGGAGAGGTAAAATATTTCGCCGGCGAAAGGGAGCTTTGCACCCTATCAATTAAAGCCGCTGACAATATAAATGCAAGACCTGTGGCAGGGTTTTGGACGAGAATGCATAGGTATTTTGCGAATTTGCTGCACGAATGGCTTCGCATTTAATGAATAAATACCGAAGGAATCATAAGCCCGGAAAGGAAACAGGTTTTAATAAATGAGTGAAATGCGCCTTCAAAAACTGCTTTCTGAATGCGGTATCGCTTCACGCCGTAAAGCAGAAGAAATGATTATACAGCGAAAAGTAAAGGTAAATGGTCACCTTGCCTCTTTAGGAGATAAGGCAAACATACGCAAGGACGTTATAACGGTAGATGGAAAAAGAATAGCTTTGCCCGAACGGATGCTTTACATCATGCTTAATAAGCCGCGCGGATATGTTACTACCATGAACGATGAAAAAGGTCGTAAATGTGTTGCCGATCTGATGGTAGATGCAGGAGTTCGGGTGTTTCCTGTAGGAAGGCTTGATCGTGATTCCGAGGGATTGCTTATTTTGACAAATGATGGTGAATTTGCCAATGCCATCATTCACCCCGCCAAACATATACCAAAGGTATATCGTGTTACGCTGAGACCGGCTCCGACAGATGAACAGATGCAGATGTTTCGGGAAGGAATACTCCTGGAAGGCGAAAAAAGGAAAACCGCTCCAGCGGATATTGTTATTATTTTCGGGGAAAAGGCTGACGGATTAAGATCGGAGCGCGTAGTTGCAGAAATTGTTTTATACGAAGGCCGAAACAGACAGATTAGACGGATGTTTGAAAGCATAAAAATTGAGGTTGCCCGTCTACGGCGTGTTGCTATCGGGAATGTTAAGCTCGGCATGCTCCCGCCTGGAAAATGGCGGGAGCTTGAGCCGCGTGAGGTTCAATCACTCCGAAGCGCAGCGTTAGGCCCTGCTGCTGAGATAAAACCCCGCGCGGCAGCGAGAGGGGAGGAGCGCAGACATGGTGTCCATCGTCCCCGCCGATGAGCAATTTATTAAGAATCATGTAACTCAACCGGACAATGAAATGCAATCGTCATTTTGTTTGGCTACATATGACGGTAACACTTGTATCGGTTATATTTATTGCAAAATTAATGAGCAGGAAGTATTAATTCTTGAACTCAAAACATCGGATAATATAATTGCAGAAAGTATGGTACGTGCTGCACTAAATGCCTCTGCTGGGAAAGGCGCTGTTGTAGCCGGATGCTGCAATATTCACCTTTTCCCGTTATTAAAGAAGTTAGGATTCGCAGAGAATAATGGTTCTTCTTCTACGACTGAAATACGTGCAGAAATAAGTAGTGTATTGCCGGATGGCGGCTGCAAGGGATGCAACAAATAGAATAGAGGCAAATATTATTTATATTGTGGATGGCTTTAGAAAAATAACCGCAATATAAGTAATATTTGCCTTTTTATAATTAGTCATTTTTTTATATTGCACTTGAAAAGCGGTTGAAGCCACCTCTAGATTCTGGTATACTGTAGCTTATAAATATGGGATAATTGATTGCAAGAATTAATTAAAAGGAGAATGCCCGATGCCCAGGGTTACGCTTTTGGCATATACACCCCAGCCGGAACATATAGTCGCATCAGCTGCTAAACTGTGTTATTCACCATCATCAATTGATGATTTGCGTGAAAATTTTACCGATGAAAAGGCATCATCTTTTGTAGACATGCTTTCTGAAATCGGTCACGAAAGTCCGATTGAACACGCTGTATTTACGTTTGGTATTGAGGGGGTATCCCGTTCGCTGCTTGCTCAGATTACACGTCACAGGATTGCTTCCTTTAGTGTACAGAGTCAGCGCTATGTCCGTGAAAATAGCTTTGAATATGTGATTCCTCCCGAAATTGATGCCATTCCCGAAGCCTGCCGTCTCTATATAAAGGCAATGCAAGAGGATCAGAAGAATTATGAGGAGTTAGCAGCTCTTTTAAAAGAGAAACATAGAGCCGATCTGGTCGAAGGCGGCATGGACGAAAAATCAGCTGACCGTACAGCAGAAAAAAAAGCCATTGAGGACGCCCGTTTTGTTTTGCCAAACGCCTGCACGACAAAGATGGTCGTTACAATGAACGCGCGCAGTCTTCTGAACTTTTTTTCACACCGCTGCTGCAATCGTGCGCAGTGGGAAATTCGTGCGCTTGCTGAGAAAATGCTAGCGTTGTGTCAACAGGCTGCTCCCCATCTGTTTAAACGGTCGGGTCCCCCGTGTATACGCGGGGGCTGCCCTGAAGGAAAAATGACCTGCGGCAAAATCACCCAAGTACGGGAACGATATCGAGTAAATTTTAAGTAAAAAATTAGCAAATGAATTTTTTTCTTTTTGAATTGAGAAGTACCAAGAAGGGAATGGACATAAATATGGCACGGCTGGTGGTCATTGACGGGCTGGATGGTAGCGGAAAAACAACACAGTTTGATCGGCTTGATGCGTATCTTAGTTCTGCTGGGACAAGCTATAGACAGATTTGTTTTCCTGATTATCTGGAACCCTCCTCCGCACTTGTGAAAATGTATCTTGCCGGTCAATTCGGTGGGTCAGCGGATGCTGTAAATGCTTATGCTGCTTCATCCTTTTATGCTGTGGACCGTTATGCAAGCTACAAGCGCTTCTGGGAAAAGGATTATAGAGAAGGCCGTTTGATTCTTGCGGCACGCTATACAACATCGAATGCAATCCACCAGATGCCCAAGCTGCCGCGGCAACAATGGGATGGCTATCTTCTATGGCTTGAGCAGTATGAATATGATCTACTCGGTTTGCCCCGTCCGGATTTGGTTGCGTTTCTGGATATGCCGCCGGAGGTATCCCAGCGGCTTCTCAGCCAAAGATATGAAGGTGATGACAACCGCAAAGATATTCACGAGCGCGATAAGGAATATCTGATTAGATGCCGGGAATCAGCGCTTTATGCGGCAGACAAGCTTGGTTGGAAGGTTGTTCCTTGTGCGGCTGATGGCCATCCGTTGCCGGAGGCGGAGATAACCCGTAGCCTAATCAAGCTACTACCTTAATACCACGACTAAAAGGATGTTATGATTAATGTCAGTAACCTCGTTAAAGCTTTTATTTAAAGAACCTGAAGTTTCAGATGCCGAATGGGTAGCGCCCATGCTTCGAGCAGCCGGAATGAAGATATGTGAGTTTTCATTTACCACGATATGGTTATGGCGAAGGTATTATAATAATCAAATTGCCCGTGTCGGAGACTCACTTTTTATCCGATCCGGAGATATAGAGCCCTTCTATCTTCTGCCGGTCGGCGGGGATCTGCGCCAGAATATCAAACTGCTTTTTGAATATCAGCATAGCCGCGGTGAGTCTTTATCTATTTTCGGTGCCGATAATGATATAAAAGAGCAGATTAATCAATGGTTTCCCGGCGTGTTTGAATGGCAGCCTTCGGAAGGAGATTTTGATTACATCTATAACACCGAGGATCTCGCCGCTCTCAGTGGTCGAAAGTATCATTCAAAGAGAAATCATATTTCCACATTTGATGCCCAATACAATTGGAGTTATGAGCGGATTGATTCCCATAACTCGCAGGAAGTATTAGAAATGGTGACCGAATGGTGTCGGGAGCGCGGAAATTGTAGCGATCCAGGTCTTCGCAACGAACGACGCTCTATTGGGGAGGCACTCCCGCATATGTCCGAGCTTTCAATCATTGGTGGTTTAATCCGGGTTGACGGTAAAGTGGTTGCCATGACCATGGGTTCACCAATCAGTAATGACGTTTTTGATATCCATTCGGAAAAAGCGTTGTCTGATTTCAGCGGTGCATATGCCGTGATCAACAAGGAATTCGCCGCGCGGGAGCTTTTGGGGCGTTATCCCTTGATCAACCGAGAAAATGACATGGGTATTGAAGGCTTGAGACGCGCTAAGAGATCTTATAAACCGGTACAAATCGTAGAAAAACATCTTGGAACAGAGGCAATAAAACTTTCGGAGGGATGAGATGCCGTTCGAATACGCCGGCTTTGAAATGGCTTATGATCTGATGAGAATTTGGTCAGATGCTTTTCCGCAAGACAATGCCGATGATATTAGGAAATTTATTACACTTGCATTAAAAACATATAATTGTGCAGTCTGGAAAGAAGATGGCCATCCTGTCTCCATGGCGTTTACTCTACCAGCCGTACTGGAGTTGAAATCGGGTAGCTTAAATCTTTGTTATATTTATGCTGCGGCAACCCTAACTGAATATAGGGGGCAAGGCTTGTTCGCAAGGTTGCTTGGAAATGTCCAGGAACAGCTTGCCAATAATGGTGTAGATGCATGCTTTCTACGTCCGGCGAGCCCTCGATTATTTGATTATTACGGGCGTCTCGGTTACAAGCCATTTTTTTATTTTATATCAGAGAATTTATCTTCGGATGATTTTCAGGTTAACACTGACCGATCGCTTAATGATTTTACTGAAATACAGGAAACAGCATTTCGAAACAAACTGTTGGAGAACCATTCCGCTTGGGTGCGGTGGCCTGATGTGCTGTTATCCTTTGCGATGCAAAACGCCGTTCAAACCGGGGGAGCGGTAATCGGAGGCGATAGAGGCTGGGCAATCTGCGAGCGATACGGGGACAAGCTGTTCATACGTGAATGGCTTTGTGGACCTGAGATGGAAGAGGCATTACGTCGTAAAGTTGCAGTGCGTTTTCCCGGGTTGGATATTATTCGCAGAAGACCTGTTAACCAAACTGAGATACTGCAAAGTGAACCCTTCGGCATGCTTTACCCGCTTACAAATGCGGCTGCCGAAAAAATTAAAACCGTTGAATCTGCAATTCCCTATATGGGACTTGCTTTTGATTAACACATATGAATAAATCGGCTGTAGAAAATGAAAAGGGCGAACCCTTGTTCTATATTTGCGTCATAAGGAGTGTTTGTAATGATTGCGGTTTTTCTTGCAATGGGTTTTGAGGAAATAGAAGCGCTTGCTGTGGTTGATATTCTCCGCCGTGCCGAACTGGATGTTGTGACAATCGGTGTGGGCGGACGTACGGTTAGGGGCTCTCATGGAATTGTGGTAGCTGCCGATATTGAAGATACACAGGCCTCTCTCGAAGGACTTGAGGCGGTTGTTTTGCCCGGAGGTATGCCGGGAACCCTGAATCTTGAACATTCTGAGGTAGTACAGAAATTTCTGGATGTGGCAATAAAAAAAGAACTGCCTATCTGTGCCATATGTGCCGCACCTTCTATTCTGGGGCATCGTGGTTTGTTGGCCGGCAGAAAGGCGGTGTGCTTCCCGGGCTATGAGGATGAGCTCACAGATGCGGAAATAACAAATTCCTCTGTAGTAGTGGATGGACCGTTCATCACTGCGAGGGGGGCAGGCGTTGCAATTGAATTTGCACTTCGCATTGTAGCAGAGATAGCATCTAAGGAACGTGCAGAAAAAATAAAGGCTTCCATGCAATGTGTTTCGTGAAAAAACCTATGTGAGGTTGCTGTATGAAAGAGGATATCAGACCGCTTAAATCCAAGCTACGCGAGTATTATAGAACCCTTCGGCAAAATATACCATCCGATGCAAAAGAAAAGCAGGACAGTCAGATAACCCAGCGGGTGACCGGTCTTTGGCAATACAGAAAAAGTCGGCTGATTCTGACCTATGTGTCTACAAACTATGAGGTCGACACCAAGGAATTAATTAAAAGCGCATTGGCTGATGGCAAGCAGGTTGCTGTTCCCCGTTGCATTGATGGGACGCACCAGATGGAGTTTTTTCGCATCACCGGCTTACATGAGCTGTTTCCGGGTGCGTTTGGTGTACTTGAACCGGCTCCCCAAGCGGGCAGAAAGGTGACAAATTACACAAACAGCTTGTGCCTTGTACCCGCTTTGTGCTATGATTGGAAAGGATATCGTCTGGGATACGGCAAGGGTTATTATGATAGGTTTTTGGATGGATATCATGGTACCATTGCCGGTATTGCTTATAGCAGCTGTGTTAGACGAAGTCTTCCGCACGGACGATTTGACCGTCCGGTGGAACTGTTGGTAACAGAAAGATATATCAGGCGCAATTCCCGCAGAATCAATTATGAGTACAAGGTTGAGGCAATAAACTCAAACATATGAAAGGTATGGTCATAATGCCGGACGATATCGATAAAATTTTGAATGACATTCAGGCTGATAAGCTGGCTAAAACTCATGAAGAGGAGGCAACAAGGCTTCTTCTTCATGTTGACGAGCAGACTGAGCAAAAGCTGGCTCAGCAGCGACGCAATAAGGTGTCCGGCTTTAAGCTCCAGCTCGATCTTGATGAGGAAACGATAAAAACAGAATCCGAAAATGAGAATAACGGTGAAGTGGATACCGCAGTCTCGCCCACTGTTGAATCTGTCGAGCTAAGAACAGATACAACAGGCTTCATATCCAATCAACCTGTTGTATTAAATGCCGGCGATACGAATGACAGAAGCGAAAATGATGAGAAAGAGAAACCGGGGGGGAATCGTAAAGGCAAAGACGTAAAAGCCCATACAGCATGGGGATGCGTTCGGGGTATTATTTACGCCATCTTGGTTCTGGCTGCTTCGGGCGTTTTGGCATATTTCATTATTGTGGGTGCACTCGATATGACCGGATTGTTTAAATCCGACACCAAGGTGCCGGTTACGCTGACGAAAGAACAGGCAAAGGATGTATCTAAGGTCTCTATGATACTCAAAAAAGAAGGGGTCATAGATCAACCCTTCTTCTTTGAAATGTTCTGCAAGCTTACAGGTGCCGCCGATGATTTTAAGCCACAGGATGAAGCAACCCTTTCTCCCGATATGGGATATAAGGCAATAATTAATGTACTTAGATTAACCAAACGTGAAATTGTACGTGTTACATTCCCGGAAGGTATGACAATTTCGGAAATAGCAGAGAGACTTGAAAAAAACAAGGTTTGCTCTGCATCTGAGTTTTATCTTGCAATGGAGAATCATGATTTTACTTATGGTTTTCTTAATGAAATACCCGACGGCGATGCATACGAAGGTCGTTTTAATAAATATGAAGGATATATCTTCCCGGACAGCTATGATTTCTATGTCGGAAGCTCCGGAAAAGCGGTGCTTCGGAAATTCTTTGACGCATTCGACAACCGCGTTG
The DNA here is from genome assembly GCA_002410715.1 of Ruminococcaceae bacterium UBA5396. GTDB lineage: Bacteria > Bacillota > Clostridia > Oscillospirales > Acutalibacteraceae > Avimonas. Next base: position 54,744 of record DHOG01000027.1, read on the forward strand.
ATGCAACCCTAAGAGCAAAAATCAAGACGAAGGGAATGACACTGAACGATACTATTATTTTAGCTTCGATCATTCAGTGGGAGGCTGCCAAGACCAGAGATATGTATAAAATATCACGGGTTATTTATAACAGACTTGAAAAGCCGAATTTATTCCCTAGGCTGCAATGTGACTCAACCCAAAAATATATTGACAAAATGACACCACCGGTAGGTGGTCAGAGGGTAGATAATCCTGACTACGACACCTATAAACGCAAAGGTTTGCCTGTCGGTGCAATCAACAACCCCGGTTTGGAAGCCATCAAGGCTGCAATTGATCCGTCGGATGAAAGTGATGTGAAAGGCCGTTATTACTTTGCAACCAATATGAGAACCGGAGTAACACATTACTCCATTACGCTGGCGGAGCATGAAAACTGGTGTAGAGCGAATAATGTCGGCATGTATGCCAGTTCATAATAAAAAATAATTATCCGCCGGTTTTAACCGGCGGATAATTGGGTATAATAATTTAATAAATATGTCCGATGTTATGAAAACATTACCATTCGATTCCTTTGCGTGCCCGGATTCCTTGATCATACGGATGTCTAACGCAGTGGATTTCACTGATATAGTCCGCCAGAACAATCAATTCCTTCTGAGGAACCCTTCCTGTAAGAACGACTTCAAGTTTTTTCGGTCTGGCTTGTATTAAGCCAATGAGTTGGTTTATATCAATTAACTCTTCGGTTGCCGCGGCAATTGCCTCGTCAAGAAGCAGGACGTCAAGGCTTTCCAGGCCTGTTCTAATCTGCCCCAGTAATTGGCTATAAAATGCTTTTGCCCGGTTTTTTTCTATCTCATTCATTGCAAAGGTAAATTTTACCCCTGGTAAAAAGGGGTAAATCTTTACTTTATTAAAGGTTGATAAAGCATTCAGTTCGCCTGAATCCCCAGATTTTAGGAATTGCGCTATGCCCACGTGCAACCCGTTTCCTGCAGCTCTCAGGCATAATCCCATGGCAGCGGTCGTTTTACCTTTTCCGTTACCGCAATATATGTGCACCAGCCCTTTATCCATATTCTAACCTGGATCCTTTCTGGGGGTTATGCCCAAAATGGACATAATCCCGTTTTTTAATAAGTATTTTTCCAAACATATTCTTATCTATACGTTGGGCAACCGTTTATAGTATACCAGCTTGGTTATACAATGGCAATTTTAATTAACAAAGAAAAAGGTAGACAACAAAAAATATGGTTAAATATTCCTGATAATTAAAACCGTCGCAATGTAACAAATAGGGTTGGAATTTTGAGAAATTAGTGATATAATAGGAATGTTAAATTTCTTGAGGAGTGGGTCGATTGGAGAAATTTTTGATTTGTGGTGGAAAGCGTCTTTACGGCGAAGTTGAAATAAGCGGAGCAAAAAATGCGGCAGTTGCCATTCTTCCTGCTACAGTGCTTATTGACGGCGTATGCCGTATTGAAAATATACCAAATATATCCGATGTTTCTATAACCTTGAAAATATTGAAATACCTAGGTTCACAAATCCGTTATCTCAATAAGAATACGATCGAAATAGATAACCGTTCGTTAGGATTGCATGATGTACCACACGATCTTGCAAGGCATATGAGGGCATCCTATTATTTCATTGGCTCCCTGCTCGGTCGTTTCGGTATTGCTAGGGTATCAATGCCGGGCGGATGCAATTTCGGTGTACGTCCGATTGACCAGCATCTGAAAGCATTTACCTCTCTTGGTGCGACCGTTTCTCCAATGGAAAACGGCATGATTGAAGTGGTTTGCGATCGCTTGGTTGGTAACTCCATTTACTTGGATGTTGTCTCGGTGGGCGCAACCGTTAACGCAATTCTTGCCGCTGTTAAATCACGGGGAGTAACGATCATAGAAAATGCAGCAAAGGAACCGCATATAGTTGATTTGGCTAACTTTCTTAACTCTGCCGGCGCGGATATACGCGGAGCCGGCACGGATGTTATTAAGGTTTGCGGAGTTGATCTGCTTTACACAACAACCTACTCTATTATCCCTGATCAAATCGAAGCCGGAACCTATATGGCGACTGCTGCCGCTACCGGTGGAGATGTTTTAATCCGTAATGTTATCCCAAAGCATCTTGAGTCAATTACCGCCAAGCTTCAGGAAATGGGCGTAGACATTGAAGAATATGACGAAGCAGTCCGGGTTAGTAGGCCAAATCAGTTGTTACACTGCAATATAAAAACCATGCCCCATCCCGGATTTCCGACAGATATGCAGCCGCAGGTATCAGTTCTTCTGTCAATTGCACAGGGTACCAGTATTCTTACGGAAAGTGTTTGGGACAACCGTTTTCGGTACGTAGACGAGCTTCGTCGTATGGGCGTACAGGCACAGGTGGATGGAAAAGTTGCGGTTTTTCAGGGGATTGATTTCCTTACCGCCGCTCCTGTTAAGGCAACGGACTTAAGAGGCGGTATTGCGATGGTTATCGCAGGTCTCGCTGCACGAGGCGTGACCGAAATTGAGGATATTCATCATATCGAGCGCGGTTATGAAAATATTGTTGAGAAACTGACAAATTTGGGTGCGGATATAAAACGCATTTCTGTGCCTGATCATATTGTCAGCCACGCGCTATAATCCAAGCCTGATAGTATATACATTAACTGATTATAAAGGGCTGTTGCATAATAATAGAATTGCAGCAGTCTTTTTCTTATTATAATGCCGTTTTCAATAAAGATTTATGGATACATAGCGGTACTTGTCCATTAAAAGGAGGATCATAAATGGCGCGGTTTTGCCCGCTTTTTAGCGGCAGCAGCGGTAATTGTACATATATAGGAACTGCTGCAGGCGGAATTTTGATTGATGCCGGTGTGAGTGCAAAGCGTATTGAATGTGCACTGGTTGAACGTGAGATTGATCCAAAATCAATTGCTGCAGTTTTTGTAACACATGAGCATTCGGATCATATCTCGGGACTTCGTGTCCTTGTAAAAAGATACGGATATAAGGTTTACTCTTCTAAAGGAACAATGAATGCGCTAGCAGAAAACAATGTGATTGCGCAAGGTAATCATGCTGATGTAATGACGCGTAAGGGAGTGGCCGCGGCGGATTTGATGATCACCGGATTCCGTACATCACATGATAGCCGTGAAAGTATAGGCTTTCGAATACAGACAGGCGACGGAAGAATCCTTGCGGTGGCTACCGATACCGGCTGTATGACAGACGAAGTCAGAAGCGCATTGCGTGGCTGCGATCTTGCACTGATTGAATCAAATCACGATGTTCAGATGCTTAAGAACGGTGGTTATCCTTATTTTCTAAAAAAACGCATTTTATGTGATACGGGACATCTTTCAAATGATTGCTGTGCAGCCGAGTTACCGGCTCTGGCAAAAAGCGGTACGACACGTTTTGTACTCGGACACTTAAGCCGAGATAACAATATGCCTGAGATCGCATATAAAACATCACTCTCTGCCCTTAGTGCTGCCGGGTTTATTGAAAATCATGATTTCATTTTAGAAGTTGCGCCCAGAACCGCAACCCGTCCGGTCATGGTGCTGTAGGCTGCAAGGAAAATTTGCAGCTATTCGCGGAAGGAATTATTATAGATGAGAAATGTAACGGTTGCCTGTGTCGGTAAGTTGAAAGAATCTTACCTGCGGGATGCGTGTGCCGAATATATAAAACGATTAGGCGGTTTCTGCAAAATTTCAATCATTGAGGTTGATGAAGAGAGGCTTCCCGAAAAGCCATCACAATCTCAGATTATCAACGGATTGATGGTCGAGGGCCGCAGGCTTTTGGCAAAGACGGATTCAGGTAGTATCAGAATCCCGCTTTGCATTGAAGGCGAATCTATGTCCTCTCCAAAGCTGGCACAGTATCTGGATGGGCTGGCTATACATGGTCATGGGAATGTTACTTTCTTAATTGGTGGTTCGTTGGGGCTTTCGGATGAGGTGAAAGCTTCTACCGATTTTAAATTGTCCATGTCACCCATGACGTTTCCGCACCAGCTTGCAAGGGTTATGCTGCTCGAGCAGATTTACCGCGCATTTCAAATTTCATCGGGTGGTAAATATCATAAATGATTGCTATTAACCTCTTTTTGGAGGTGACATTGTGGTAAAGCGTAGATTATGGGAGAGTTTATTGGCGTTGCTGTATCCGGAACGATGCTGTTCCTGTGGGGAAACCATTAACTGCGGCAGTATCGTCTGTGATAGTTGCCGCCCAAGGTTGATTCGCATAATGCCCCCGCTCTGCCTTGTATGCGGTTGTGAAAAAAGGTATTGCCGCTGTAAACATCACAAAAGGCATACAGACAGATGTGCCGCACCTTTTTATTATGAGTGTGCGGCTAAGGCTGCTCTTCACAGGCTGAAATTCGGGGGTAAGACATATGTTACCGAGATGTTTGGTCTTGCAATGGCGCAGACGGTCAAAAGGGAATACAGAGACGTATCATTCAGCTGTATTGTACCCGTCCCGTTAAGCTCCTTAGTAAGTAAAAAAAGAAAATTTAATCAAAGCGCTCTGCTTGCGAAACGGTTGGCACGGTATCTTTGTGTACCGTATAAAGAGCTCCTTGTTAAGGTGGTTGAAACAATACCGCAACGTGAATTGCCTGCATACAAAAGAAGCGGCAATGTACTGGGCGTCTTTGATGTGGTTAAAACCGAGATTGATGTGTTTGCCCAACAACCGGAATTCAATGTGTTATTGGTGGACGACACTGTAACGACAGGCGCTACTCTTGATGAGTGTGCTAAAATATTGAAGCTTTACGGCGCTGGCTCGGTTTTTGCGATTACTGCCACAGCTTCCCGCTTGTCAGTACTTGAAAAATAATGTATAATTTCAGTTGCTATGATAATATGCAGGGTTAAAATGTAAATATATCGTATTGTTTCGTTTGGTGAAAGGAGATAGCTTTATGCTTGGTGTTAGTCTCGGTATCGATCTTGGTACAGCAAATGTAACTATTTATGTGCCGGGTCAAGGGATAATGCTGCGTGAGCCATCTGTCATTGCTGTTGATAAACAAACTGATAAGATGATAGCCTGCGGGCAAGAGGCATATATGATGCTGGGACGTACGCCTGATTCTATATATGCAGTACGACCACTGACGAAAGGGGTTATTTCCGAATACGACTATGCAGAGCAAATGCTTCGCACCTTTGTACGACGTGTTTGCGCCTATAAAGTAATCAAGCCCAGAGCCGCAGTCAGTATACCTGCTACCGTAACCGAGGTTGAGCAGCGATCAGTTGTTGAAGCCGTAATGGCTGCAGGTACACGCCGGGTTGTTCTGATTGAGGAATCGGTTGCCGCTGCAATTGGTGCCGGTATTTCCATTGATCTGCCGCAAGGTTCAATGGTTGTTAATATCGGAGCCGGTACAACCGATATTGCCGTTTTGTCTTTGAAGGGAATAGCCTCATCTCTTTCGGTTCGTGTCGGGGGGGACGACATAGAC
>DHOG01000027.1:60413-79459 GCA_002410715.1 Ruminococcaceae bacterium UBA5396
GTGTCGGGGGGGACGACATAGACGAGGCAATCATTCGATATCTACATAACCGATATAATCATATAATCGGTAAACTTACTGCGGAGCAGGTGAAAATATCACTGGGCTGTGCACTACCTTCAAAGGTTAATCGGTATATGGAAGTGAAAGGACGAAATGCGGTCAGCGGCCTTCCTTGTTTGCAGAAAGTAAGTACATCTGATATATTTGATGCAATCAGTGAGCCTATACAAGATATATTTTCCGCAATTCAACGGGTATTGGAGACCACACCACCGGAGCTTGCAGGAGATATTATGACTAGCGGTATCTGCCTTAACGGAGGAGCTTCTCTGTTGCCGGGGATGGCGGAGGCTGTTTCAAGAGTCACCGGGGTTGAATGCCGCGTTGCCGAAAATCCTTCTGACTGCGTGGCAATTGGTACGGGAAAATCACTGGAATATGTCGGTATGCTGTTTACGGGTGTCTATGATGTGGGGCAGTTCAGCTTCCCTGTATCTGATTCGGTGCATTAGTGATATCCACCGATCATGTAAGATATTTGTTTGCTAAATGACCATCCTTTTAAGAAAAAGGGTGGTCATCCCATATAATTATGCACCCTGCTTTGTTTTTTCGATGCTTGCTTTTAACGCTTCCATAAGATCGATTACATTACTCTTTTCTTCTTGAGGCGCAACAATTTCTCTGCCGGCTATTTTGTCTTCGATCATCTTGCGAAGCTTGACTTGATATTCATTCTTGTATTCAGAGGGGTTAAAAGGCGTATTCATCGAGTTTATCAGTGTCTTTGCCATATTCAACTCAGCCTCTGCGACTTCAGGCTTGTTATAACCTTTTGGAAGTGCCTTAATATCATCTGCATAAAACATGGTAGAGATAATCATTCCATCTTCACGTGGGATAATCGCCATCAGGGTATCCTTTGTGCCCATTACGGTTTTCCCGATTGCAATTTTCTGCTCCGCCATCAAAGCAGCGCGTAATAGCTCAAAAGCTTTTTCTCCACCGGGTTGGGGCGTTACCTGATATGTCCTGTCATAATAAACAGGAGAAATCTGATTAAGTTGGGCGAAATGAAGGATTTGCACTGATTTTTCTTTTTCGGTTTTAATTCTTTCAAGTTCTTCATCTGTTACAATTACATAATGATCTTTATCATATTCGTAGCCCTTTACAATATCTTCACTTTTTATCTCTTTACCACAGTGACCACAGGTTTTTTTATACCGAATGCGGCTTTGATCTTCCTTGTGAAGTTGGTTAAAGTGAATGTCATTATCCTGTGTTGCTGTATACATCGCAATAGGAATTGCTACCAGACCAAAAGAGATAACTGATTTGTTTGAAACTGCCATATCGACACCTCAATATTTAAAAAGTAACAAAAAATCAAGACTTCTCACATTATTATGGTTGAACTGATTGCATATATCCAATATATAAGAACACATTTCTTATACAATAATTATTAAAAAGGATTAGGTTATGGAAATCGAAAGAAAATTTTTAATTGATAGTTTTCCCAATCAACTTCCGCTATTGAGTGAAACCGTGGTATATCAAGGGTATATCTCGGTTGAACCGGTGGTTAGAATACGCAGTAAAAAAAGCATGAAGGAGATGGATTACATTCTCTGCTTCAAAAGTGATGGGACTCTGGTCAGACAAGAAATCGAAATACCGATTACCAAGAAAACATTTGATGGACTGAAAGGTTTTCTCAAAGCACCGATGATTGTCAAGGATTATCGGGTATATAAGCTGTCGGATGAGCTAAAACTTGAATGCAGTCTTGTTGATCGGGGCGAACCGACTGAATTTATGTTTGCAGAGGTTGAATTTAATACGATTGAACAGGCGCTGGCATTTCAGCCTCCTGCTTTTCTTGGGAAAGAAGTTACCGAGGACCGGTCTTATGGTATGGCTGCGTATTGGGTAAGAAAAAACAAATTACACTGAACGGATTTTATAGTATAATCTGCAAATATCTGCAGAAAATATTGTTGGTTCCTGAGATTATTTTACACAGGAGGTTTGACGCTTTATGGACCGTAATGGAAAAAAGCCAAAGCAGAATAAGCAAAACAAGAACCAGCAGAACGCTCAAAACTGTGATCAGAATTGTGCGCAGAATAATTGCCAGGACAATCGCGCAAAAAACAACAGGCAGCCGGATAAAACCTGCTAATTAGGCTTCACAGAAAAACAGCTGTCGGATGAATGCCGGCAGCTGTTTTGCAATAATGAAGGTTACATTGCCATGATTCCAAAATCGCCAAAAATAAAAACCTAAGCTGCCATGCATATAAATTTTTTTATTATTCCATTTTTTACACTGAAATTTGCTTTACAAATTATAATAAACGTGGTATACTATAAACAATATTTGAGTTGTACGAATTGATTAACATGATTTATAAGTCATGGTTCGTAACATGGCTTATAAATCATGTTAATTTTATGTACGAGAATATTACTATTTTAAACATGGGGGTTTTTTCATGAATCAAGGAACAGTCAAATGGTTTAACGAAAGCAAAGGGTTTGGATTTATTTCCAACGACGAAGGCGGAGATGACGTTTTTGTTCACTTTTCCAGCATTGTAAGCGAAGGATTTAAGACCTTGCAGGAAGGTCAGAAGGTTACTTTTGACGTTGAGCAGGATCCCAAAAACAGCAGCAAGCTTCGTGCTGCTAATGTTAGACCTCTCTAATCTTAATTGATTAAACCAACAGCCATGTTCACCAGTCGGTGGACGTGGCTGTTTTTGTAATTCCTATACAATAGCAAACAAAACACCAGTTTATTAATAATTAATAATGTGTTTGCTTTATAAATGTCAATCTTATTGACAAGTTATTGGTATCAATTTATAATACTTTATAATACAACGTGTCGAATTCGGCTGAAAAAGGTAAAATGTATTCATTTCTGAATACATTACGTTATATTTCCTATGCGATTATTACGATTACCGCAGTACGGAGTATCGGGGGACTCTTCTTTGCAGGTTATAAAATGGGTGAAAAAACGGAAATCATTGCTGATCGTGTTATTTGATATGATACTGGTAGGCAGCATGTATTTTTTTTGCAGTATAATACTAAATAATAAGGCGGGATTGTTATCCACCGGAGATATTCTTTTCTCGTTAATTGTTCCGGTTGCGGTATATATCTTGACTCTCCTTGCATTTCAAGTTTATGGGAGTTTGTGGAAGTACGCTGAAATTGAAGAGTTCTTCTTTTGTACAGTAGGTTCATTGACTGCAGGGCTTCTATATGCGGCAGGCTATGAGCCTCTCGTGGGAATTGTCCCGATGCTGAATAATATACTGGCAGCATACGCCACCGCGCTGGTTTTGGTTTCATATCGTTGCGTTTACAGCATATTAAGTAAAAAAAATATAAAGTGGAGCGCAAAGGCAAAAAAAAGGCTGATGATTGTTGGGGCCGGCATGGCTGCTGCATCGCTGATTAGTGAAATTAGAAAAAATCCAAATAACCGCTTTCTCCCGGTATGTGCAGTGGATGACAACCTCGAAAAGCAGGGACGTTTTATCAATGGACTAAAAATATGCGGAAATATTGAAGATATTCCGAAACTGTGTATCGATTATGCAGTTGACACAATTTTCATATGTATCCCAACTGCGACTGTCATTCAGCGCCGGAGGATCCTTGAATTTTGTTCCCAAACCTCGGCAACAATAAAGATACTGCCTGAAGTTTATCATGCAATAACCGATCCGGTGCACCTTCAGAAAAAGCTGCGTGCCATTCGCGTAGAGGATCTGATAGGCCGCCAGGAAAAAAACTTTGACCAGCCTTGTATTAATAATTTTATTTTTGGCAAGGTCGTTCTTATAACCGGCGGTGGCGGCTCAATCGGATCTGAGCTTTGCAGGCAGGTTGCTTTATCCTCGCCTAAAAAACTAATTATTCTTGATTTCTTTGAAAGCAACGCGTACAGTGTCCAAATGGAGCTTAGTACCACTTATAAAGATCTGGATTTGGTAGTTGAGATTGCGACGATTCGTGATGCGGATAAGATGGATGAGTTGTTTTGCAAATATCGTCCGGATGTTGTTTTTCATGCTGCCGCACATAAGCATGTACCATTGATGGAACATAATCCTGAAGAGGCTCTCAAAAACAATGCGTGGGGTACCCTTAATGTTGTAAATGCTTCGCAGAAGTATAAGGTCAGTAACTTCGTACTAATTTCCTCCGATAAAGCAGTTAACCCCACTAACTTTATGGGTGCAACAAAGCGCTTTGCGGAAATGATTGTGCAAAGCCGAAAAGGCGTTTCGGATACGCAATTTGTAGCAGTCAGGTTCGGGAATGTAGTTGGATCGTCGGGCTCGGTTGTTCCTCTGTTTGAAAAACAGATTGAACGCGGTGGTCCTGTTACCGTAACACATCCTGAGATAACCCGCTTTTTTATGACCATACCGGAAGCAGTGCAGTTGGTTTTGCAGGCAGCTGTTATGGCAAAAAACGGTGAGATATTTATTCTTGATATGGGAGAGCCGGTTCGTATTCTTTCCCTCGCTGAGTCAATGATTCGTCTTTCAGGTTTGCGGCCATACGAAGATATTGATATAGAATTTACCGGTTTGAGGCCTGGTGAAAAGCTTTATGAAGAGCTTTTAATGAATGAGGAAGGTCTTAAATCCACAGCCAACAGACGTATTTTCATTGGTCACCAGCCCTCGGTTTCAATACTTGAAATCGAACAGAAATGTGAAAAGCTGCGTGCTGCGGTTGAAACCAAAGATAAAAACATTCTCCTGCGTGTTATGCAGGAAGTGGTGCCGACATACTGTCCGGATTTTTTGCATAATGGCGATGAACAAGAAGCGGATACAAAATAAGATGTTGCATATACGGAAAAGAAGATGACGCATATTCATTTGTTGCGTCATCTTCTTTTACAAAATTCGCGCCCTTCATATGTGAAAGATTGAACGTTCGGCATGCAGCTTGAGCATAGAGGAGAGTAAAAGAGCTTTAGGTGGCTTCCAGCCGCCAGCCGATCTTCTCGGCTTTCAGCCGAGGATAGTTGAGTGCCAAACCTATATTAAGACGGTCGTTTAGAAAAAATTGTATCATGTACACGTGTTTTACTAGAGTAATAAACACTCAACGCAACACCGATTCCCAAAAATAGTGTGGCAAGCGAGCTCCCGCCTTTACTGAAAAAGGGAAGGGTAATACCTACAACAGGCAGCAGCCGCAGGTTCATACCTAGGTTTATGATCGACTGAAAGCCGATCATTGAAAGGATTCCTCCGCAAAGAAGTTTTCCCTGCAGGTCGCGCGCTGTCATAAGTTCTCTGAACAGGGCGAACAGAATCAGAACAAGCACTGCAATCACTGCAAGAGAGCCAACGAAACCAAATTCCTCACCTGCCACGGTAAAAACAAAGTCGTTATTTCTTGCATAAAGAGGAAGCTTTCCACCCTCAAGATATCCGACGCCCCAGAGCTTGCCGGATCCGGTTGCAATCAGTGCGTAGTATTGTTGCCAGCCTTCATTATCCTTGTATTTATCAATAAAAATTAAGCTTAGGAAACGTGCCTTTTTACTTGCATCCATGAAGTTCCACAAAACAGGCACCGCGGCGGCAGCACCGGTCGCTGCAATCAGGAAATAAATTGGTCGCAGTCCCGCAATGAACATCATAGAAGTGAAAATGCATATAAAAACAAGAGCGGTTCCGTCATCCCCCTGTTTAAATACAAGTAATATCGGAATCGCACCATGAATGCCTAATAATAAAACGGTACGGAATTCGTTAATCCGTTCATTAACTCTTGATAGATGGGTTGCAAATGAAATAATAAATGTAATTTTAAGAAGCTCGGACGGTTGAAACGTGCCAATAACCGGAATGGGAATCCATGCTTGGTCATCCGCTACCTTTAGCCCCAAGGGTGTAAAGGTCAGCAGAACCAGAACAAAAGAGATTCCTGATAAAATTGGCCATAATCTGCATATAATTTCGTAATCCACCTTTGAAATTGCCAAAGCAGCGATTAAACCTATTAAGAACGCTAAAAGCTGTATAATGAAATCACGGGAGCCAATACTTGACGTATGGCCAACAGAATACACCAAAGCAATCCCATACATAGAAGCCGCTGTACAGGATAAAATCAACAGCCAATCTGAGTTTCGTATATACGACGATATTCCGCTTTTCAATTTTTTTACCAGATCCAATGTCGTATACCGTTCCTTTCGAGACTTATGGCTAGGTCATAAATTATTAATACATTAAGTATTGTATCAGTTTTCTATTCTTGAATCAACAGTTTTCCGTTCTTAAACTGTATGATTGTATGATGGGTGAAGCCAAAACAGGGATATCTATGGATGGAGTCAGAATGCGGCGTTTGTGGCAACCTATATTATACCGATAATTGCACGCGGGAATAATCTGTGATAAAATAAAGCATACCTTTTTACCAGTATGATAGTAATAATCGCTTTTTATAGCTCGCTTTTATGGGAGGGGGGAGCAACTGTGCCAAAAACAGAAATGTTTGCAGCAAACGAGCCGGATATTGAAATGTTAAAATATAGTTCTGAATATCTGCATGTGCATAATAGTGGCATGTATACAAGTTCTTATGATATACTTGACCGACCAGAAGGGACTCAGGGATATCTCATTATTTATCTTTCTTCCGGCAAGGGATATCTTAAGAGCTCGGGGAATGAAAATGCACACCGCATTCCTGTCATGCCTGGAACAGCTATGTTGTTCCTCCCAGGGGAGGCGCAGTATTTTGAATCCATGGAAGAGCATTGTTGTTACTGGGTGCACTTCTTCGGATACGGCGTAGAGCAGATTCTGAATAATTGTGGTCTGAGCAGGAGTCGTTTGTTTAGACTTGATAAGGATAGTTTTATTGAGCACATCATTATAAGAATTTATCATGAACTTGATACCACTCCTCCTTTTCATAACGATGTCTGTAACGGTTTGGTAATTGATCTTCTTACCAGTATTGCACGTAAAAAAAATGCACCTAGTAGCATACTTAACGAAGTTAATCGGCTTAACCCTGCGATTGAGCATATGTATACTCATTATTTTGATAATATAAGCATGGAGGAATATGCAGCACGCTGTAATATGAGTCAATCTCATTTTTGCAGAGAATTTAAAGATTATACCGGCTATTCTCCTATTAATTTTCTTAAAAAAATCAGGCTTTGTAAGGCAATGGATTTGTTAATTGCTACAAAGCTTAGTATTTCTTCAATTGCAGAGACCGTTGGGTATTCAGATGCACTTTATTTCAGTCGGATTTTTAAGAAGTTTACAGGGAAATCGCCAACCGATTACCGCCAGTCCTCTGACCACAAATTGAGTTGAAATATCCACATACGATTTAATTTAATAGAAATAAAACCGGGACAGTAACACACTCTTTTGGTGTGACAGTCCCGGTTTTGCGTGTAGGCGCATAAAATTGAGATCAGTAGGCTAATTTGGATGTTACATATTATTTATCAATACGAATTATCATTTACTCAATACTTTTAGAGAATAGGATCAAATTGGATTGAAAACTGAAAATTTATCATGGTGAAGCAAAATCGTCCATGCTAAACCAGTGAAAATCGCAAGATTGTACATTCCAAAATATAAGAAAGTAGTCTATTATATACATACAGAGTAATCTATAATTATCTATTTTTTATAAGTTTGTTACTGAAATAATTGATTAAATAGATAATTAACATATTATATTTAGTTGGAGTGAGTTATTGTTGAGAAAGGCTAAAACCGTCGTCAAAATCCTGTCACTAGCGGCTTGTCTCAGCTTGATTGCATGTGAATCGGCATTCTTTTCCTATGCTAATTCTGAAAACATTGCAGCTGAACACAATGATGAGTCGGCGTTTACTGCTAATGAAGTCGGTTCAAATTATTTTGACTATTTCAATAACCACCAAGATATTATTCGACCGGAGTTAATGATATCTGTACCTGCTATAGATTACAAAGCGGGAGATGCCAAGGTTCAAACGATTGAAGGAAAACAATCACTTGTATTTGATGAGATGAATTCATGGGCTGAGTGGGAGGTAACCATACAAGAAAGCGGATTGTATTCCCTTTTTCTCACCTATTATCAGTTGCCTGCACTTAGCAAGGATATTTTGATTTCAGTAATCGTTGATGATAAGATGCCTTTTTCCGAGGCTTCTGATATGTCAATACCGAGACTTTGGAAAGATAAGTCTGAAGGGAACATAGATGCAATAGAACAGGACATGTATGGAAACGATTTGAGACCACAGCAGGTGGAGGCACCGCAGTGGAATATAATTGGCCTAAGGGATGCAATCGGCTTGTATGAGAAGCCGTATTTATTTGAATTAACAGAGGGTACTCACAGGATTAGAATTTCTCTAAAACGTGAAGCTTTCGCCCTTTCCGAGATCACATTAGGGAATCAAAAAGAGGCTCCCGACTATCAACAGTATATTTCAAGGTACAATGAATCTGATTATGCAAAGCACACAGAAACGGTGCGTTTAGAGGCTGAGAAAGCAAGTTTAAAAAACAGCAGTATATTGGCACCGTCCTACGATTTAAGTGATGCAGCCACACTTCCGATTGATGCTTCAAAGATTAGAATTAACACAATTGGAGGCGGGAACTGGAATGTACCAGGCAGCTCAATAAGCTGGACTGTCAAGGTTCCTGAAGCAGGGCTATATCAACTGGCTTTTCGAGCCAAGCAAAACTTCAGTGAGGGTATGAAGGCCTATCGCCGTCTTTATATAAACGGAAAGGTACCTTTTAAGGAAGCGGATACAATTGAGTTTGATTATAAACAAAATTGGTATATTAAGACGTTAGGCGATAATAAGCCATTATATGTTTATTTTAAGGATGGCGATATTCTGACGTTGGAATGTGATTCCAGTAAATTAAGTATGCCAATGCGTGAAATTCAACAATCTGTGCTTGAGCTAAACAATATATATCGTGATATCATTGTCATTACAGGTACTACACCTGATATTTATCAGGATTATATGCTTGAGGAACAGATTCCGGGGCTAAAGGAACGAATGCACGCAGTTCGCGGCCGATTAAATAAAGTGCTTAAAGAAATTAACGATTTGCTTGGAAGCGAATCCCCCGAAGGGCTAACCATCAGTAAGACAATCAAAGTGATTGATGAGCTAGCTGAAGATACATATTTTATTCCAGAAAGATTAGGTACTTTTAAAGGCGGTATAGAAAGTTTATCATCATTATTGCTGACAATTGGTGGTCAGCCTCTTCAGCTTGATTGTATTTATTTTATACCTAAATCAGTTGAAATTCCTAAAGCGCGTGCAAGTTTGTTTTCAAATTTAAGTTATGGCTTTAAGCGCTTTGTAAGCTCATTTTTCAATGATTATAATTCTTTTGGAGTTTTAGATGGGGAAAAGGCAATTGTTGTATGGGCGAATTTAGGGCGTGATCAGGTACAGTTAATTAATCGTCTTAAGGATGAGCAATTTACGGAACATACAGGTATACCGGTTGTTTTAAACATGGTATCTGGCGATGCGGTTTTGCTGAAAGCAATTTTGGCAGGCAAAGGTCCCGATGTTGCTTTGAATGTTGCTCAGACAAGTCCAGTTAATCTTGCAGCCAGAAAAGCTATTGTTGATCTCAAGAGATTCGATTTGTCAAAACTGCAACAAGAAATATATGAGACGGCATGGGAGCCGTTTAAATATAACGGCGGTATTTATGCAATACCGGAAACCATGAATTTTGATGTCATGTTTTACCGGACAGATATTTTTAATGTGCTTGGTCTGAAACCTCCTGAAACATGGGATGATTTCTATAATGTTTTGGAAGTATTGCAAAGCAACCGTCTCCAGGTCGGGCTGCAGGAGGTCGATCCAAACAACCAAGGTAATTCTCATGCGATCAACACATTTAATAAATTTTTTTTCCAAAACGGCGGCGATTATTTTAATGATAAGTTAAGTAAAACCAAATTTGATACTGAAATTGCATACAGTTCCTTTGAAAAAGTCATTGATTTGTATAAAAAATTTGGAATCAGCCGTGATATAAATTTTTTTAATAGATTCAGAAGTGGGGAAGCCCCCCTTGGTATTGCCGGTTATGGCACTTATATGCAGCTTCAGGCAGCAGCGCCCGAACTTAGGGGCTTATGGTCATTTACAATGATACCTGGAACAAGGCAAAAAGACGGAACAATAAATCGTTTGGAAAGTTCCTCAGTTACAGGTTGCGTAATGATTTCTTCTAACATAAAGCAAGACAGGGTGGATCAGTTGTTTCAGTTTATGGAGTGGTGGACAGGCTCTGAAACGCAAATTCGGTATGGCAGCGAGCTTGAAGCGATTAATGGGCTGACCTTTCGGATTGCACCTGCCAATCATGCTGTTTTAGAGAATCTTGGATGGTCGGGTGATGAACTTGCGGTAATCGGTGAACAGATGAAGCAGATTAAGAATCCACCACAAGTTCTTGCTGGATACACTTTGTCACGATCATTGACAAGCGCAATTCGGGGCGCCATCAATAACACAAATACACCCCGAAGATCACTTGCAATCTACAATAAAGATATTAATTATGAAATTATGCGGAAGCGTCAGGAATTTGGGCTAGACGGATGAGGAGAGGATAG
The DNA here is from genome assembly GCA_002410715.1 of Ruminococcaceae bacterium UBA5396. GTDB lineage: Bacteria > Bacillota > Clostridia > Oscillospirales > Acutalibacteraceae > Avimonas. The sequence continues at coordinate 71,115 of DHOG01000027.1, forward strand.
TACAAATGAATTTACCGCAATCTTTGAGTAAAGCCGAAATTAGAAAAAGTGCACCTTATTATGTGTTGCTTGCGCCATTTTTGCTGTTTTTTATCGTGTTTATGTTAATTCCGGTCCTGTCGGCGATAGCACTGAGCTTTACAGATTTTAATATGGTGCAGGTTCCTCATATAGTTGGACTAAAAAATTATGTTCAGATATTTCTAAATGATGAAGTTTTTATGAAGGCGTTTAGAAACACACTGGTATTTGCTGCAGTTACCGGTCCTGTCGGCTATATCCTGAGCTTTGTAGTAGCATGGCTGATTAACGAAATGGGCAGAAAAACACGTACTGTTATTACTTTCTTGGTTTATGCGCCAAGTCTTACTGCCAACGTGTATTTTATATGGACTTACTTGTTCTCATCTGATACTTCAGGCTTTCTTAATAACCTGTTAATTAAAATGGGGATTATTAGTGATCCAATTTACTGGTTAACTGATGTGAAATATAATTTTAGCGTGGTTATGGTTGTAATTATCTGGCTCAGTTTCGGAACAGGATTTTTGGCATTTGTCTCAGGACTTCAGGCATTGGATAAAACTTATTATGAGGCTGCGGCTTTGGATGGTCTAAAAAATCGTTGGCAGGAGCTGTATTATGTTACGTTCCCGCAAATGGGACCCCAACTGTTATTTGGAGCTGTAATGTCAATATCAGGGGCTTTTGCGGTGGGATACCATAACAAAGCATTAACGGGCTTTCCAAGTACCGATTATTCTACACATACAATTTTGCTTCACGCATTGGATTATGCTGACAATCGTTATGAGCTCGGCTATGCTTCTGCTGTATCGGTTATTCTGTTTGCATTGATGATATTGTCCTGGATTTTGGTTAATAAGGTGTTGAAAAAGTTTAATGATGAATAATAAAGTTGAATTGTTAGGGGTGAGGAAGTGAGCGTTAATATTTTAAATAAATTATCAGATAATAGAAAACCGAGTCAAAATATACGTCTGTCGCGTTCAACGACAGGCACCATAATGATATTCATGTTCCTAGCCGTTGTTAGTTTATTTATGGCTTTGCCGCTTGTATATGCGATTGTCCAATCTTTGAAGCCAATCAACGAAATATTTGCTTATCCTCCTCGCTTTTTTGTCCAGCGACCCACTATAAGTAATTTTAGGCAGGTATTTATTCTTTCAGATAGCTTATGGGTACCCTTTACAAGATATCTATTTAACAGTGTTTTTGTTTCAGTAATCGGTACAGTTATTTATGTTCTGATCTCTACAGCTGCGGCTTATCCACTGGCCAAAGGGAAATTCGCGGGTAAAGCACTGGTGTTTAATATGGTGGTTTGGACGCTGTTATTTACGACAGAGGTTACAGCTGTGCCAAAATATTTGGTGGTAGCGAAATTAGGTCTGGTTGATACATATTGGGCCTTGATTTTCCCGTATTTTGCTAATACGCTTGGCGTTTTTCTAGTCCGACAATTTATCGTATCTTCTATCCCTGACTCTACGCTTGAAGCCGCAAGAATTGATGGCGCCAGCGAATATCGTATTTTTCGTTCTATTGTAATTCCCAGCGTAAAACCTGCATGGCTTACTCTGACGATATTGGCATTCAAGGATTTATGGAATGGTGGATCTTCCGGCGATTATATATACAGCGAAAGTCTCAAGGGATTGAATGCGGCAATGTCATCAATTGCGGCTGGTGGACTCGGTCGTACTGGCGCAGCCTGTGCTGTTGCTGTATTAATGATGATTCCACCAATTATTATTTTTCTATATTCACAAAGTTCAGTTATGGAAACCATGACCCATTCGGGATTAAAATGAGGAGGCATATGTCATGAAAAGGATTTGGCTGATTGCCGTCTTTGTGCTACTAACAGCAGTGTTACCAACTACCACTGCATCCGCTAAATCGATTTCATATGCCCCTTACTATGGCTACGAATATAACGATTATGATGAGTCTACTGCTGCGCCAGTAGGTTATGTTCCATTTAAATCGTATTATAGCAGGGACATGGGGCTTGAGGTACCGCTGGATGTGCCTACTGACATGCTTTATGATGGAAAAGATTTTTATATATTGGACAGCGAAAATGAGCGGATTCTTCAGCTAGATAATAATTTTAAATTAATTAAAGCGTATGAGAACTTCCAGTCAGAGGACGGAGGCAAAAGCATTGTAGGTGCCAAAGGCTTTACTATTGATAGTAAAGGCAATTTTTACATTGCAAACACAACGAACAATGAGGTCTTTAAAGCAGACAGAGATTGCCGAGTGCAGAAGATTATTGTTAGACCCGATGATGCATTAGCCAATACGGACGCTCCTTTCAGCGCAACCAAAGTAACTGTAGACCGTAAAGACAAGTTATATGTAATTGTGGACAGCGTTAACAAGGGCGCCTTTACTTTTGACAGCAATGGCAATTTCCTTAATTTCTTTGGAACCAATCCAGTGTATAAAACAAGTGAAGTCATAATGAATTTTTTAAGAAAACGTTTTATGACGCCGGAACAGCGTAAAGGGCTTAAACCCTCTATGCCTACAATGTTTAGTAATTTTGATTTCGATGAGAATGGGTTTCTTTATACGGTTACAGCTTCAATCAGCAGTACTGCCGTACCCGACACTGTAAGGCTACTAAATTATCAAGGTAAAAATATCGTTCCCTCAGGCACGATTTTTGGTGATTTGGAATGGGATCGTGCCCATTATTCGGAGACTATGCGCACATCTCTTATCGATGTTGATGTAGATTCATCCGGATTTGTAAACCTGCTGGATTCTGGGCGCGGGCGGGTATTTCAATATACACCGGAAGGAAACTTGGTTGCAGTTTTTGGCACGTATAGTGATCAGCTTGGTGGGTTTAAGGAACCTATCGCAATAGAGAGTGTAGACGAAAAAGTCTATGTGCTGGATAGCAAGAAAAATAGTGTTGTTTGTTTTGTACCCACAAAATACTGTTCTGATTTACGCAATGCATACACAGCCATAAAAAATAGTGATCCTGAAAATTCGCAGCTAGCCTGGACAAATGTAATGAAACAGAATACAAACAGTCAAAGCGCCTATTTTGGCATAGGTATTTCTCTTGATGCACAAGGCAAATATGTAGAGGCAATGCAGAAGTTTAAGTTGGCAGGCGCTCATGTCGAATATTCCAAAGCATTGCGCGAATATCGAAAAATATTTATTGGCGAAAATTATTTGCTGCTGATTGCAGGTGTCCTATTTTTAGTAACAGTGATGATCTTTCTGGTGAGATTTGGTAAGAAGAAATTTGCCGAAACACACGGAACCGCTTACTCAGTCCTAGAAACTAAATTTACTTTTCCTTTATATACAGCAATTCATCCTTCGGATGGTTTTGATCAATTCAAGTCCAGAAAGATCACTTCATATAGGATGATTTTTGGATTTGTTATTGCATGGTTTTTATTAAAAACTTGTCAGTTTTTCTATACTGGGTTTAGTTTTAATATGAATCGGCCTTTAGATTATGATTTCTTTGTAACTCTGTTTTTTAGCGTTGGACTTTTCATTTTGTTTGTTTCATCAAACTGGTCTGTATGCACACTCCTAGACGGCAAGGGATCGTTAAAAGAGATCATGTCAGTCTGTGCATACTCCATGTTGCCGTATCTTGTTTCAATATTATTAAGTACAATGCTTAGCAATATACTGACGGTTGAAGAAGCAACCTTTATCAGTTTGGTGACTGTCATTGGTTTATTATGGTCAGCCTTGTTGTTGGTAATTGGACTGCAATCAATCCACCAATACAGTTTTTTAAAAACAATTAGCTCAATCATTATGACGGTAATTGGCATGTTTATTATTGTTTTCTTAATTGTTTTGTTCTACACGCTTTTACATCAGACAGTAAATTTTGTACGCTCGGTCATGTCTGAATTGTCACTAAGGTAAAGGAGGCGTTAAATTGTTCAAAAAGAGAAGGATACAGTTGGTCGTTCTGGTTTTGATGGTCTCCCTGTCTTTGCCGACAATTGTGTATGCGGTTAATGATAGCGGCGGCTTACCAATTCAGTTGGGGGTGGACGAATATACGGATGAATTGGATGTTGTTAATTATGAGATGGCAGCAGAAAACGATATCAATATCCTATATGCCGACTTTAAAAAAGGTTTATTTGCATTAAAAAACAAGGAAAGTAATGATATATGGTATAGCACACCTCCTGATGCACTTTTGGATGAAATAACGGTTGGTCGCGATTTATGGTCACTCCGTTCACAGCTTGATGTTGGATATATCTACAATGAAGATCTTTTAACGGCGGAAACTTACAAAAATATTAATAGCCAAAAAGGATGTATTGAAAATGGCACAATCAATGTGTCAAGAATCAAGAACGGGATTATTGTCGAATACGGTTTTTCAGAAATAGGCTCTACGATTCCAGTTACATATAAATTGGAAAATGATTATTTAACCGCCAGTATCGACACAGAAGAGATTGACGAGGGGAATCAAGCAGTTTTAATCAATATTCGCCTGCTTCCGGCGTTTGGTGCCGGAAACTGGGAGGAAGAAGGAAGTATTCTAATTCCAGATGGATCGGGTGCCTTGTTTGATTTTAATAACGGGAAAGATTGTCCCGCCTATGAATCTCCGGTATATGGTGAAAATTTAGAGGTTTTTAAAGAGCTAAATTCTATGCGCAGGGAGGCGGTACGGCTTCCGGTTTTTGCCACAATCAAGGAAAATAAAGCATTGATGGGTATTATTACGTCAGGAGACGGCAGCGCCTCAATCCGGGCGATGAACGGAAACCCCAGCAGGGGATACAACGCTGTTAGCAGCCAAGTAAATCTGCGCGCCCTTGAAACTGTTTCCATGTTTAAAAACCAACTTAGCAATTCACGGAAAATAAGCCGGGTTAGCGAAATGTTTTCAGGAAAGTATGAGATTCGTTATTATCCGCTTCACAATAACGACTGCAACTATATGGATGTAGCAACTAAATACAGAGACTATTTGATTGCTGAAAAGGGATTAAAGCGAAACTCACAGAAGCCGTCTCTTGCAATAGACATATATGGCTCAATTGATAAAAAAGCGGCTATGATGGGCATTGAATATAATAAGCAACTTCCTCTGACTACATTTGATCAAGCCCAAACCATTATAAATGATTTAACCGAGCGAGGAGTTAAAAATCTGTCAGTACGATACCTCGGATGGGACAATAATGGTATGCTGAATAGTAAAATTCCTCAGAAAGCTGTACCGGTATCCTCCCTTGGTGGCAAAAACAATTTTATTGCCTTTGCTAATAGCATGAAGGATAAGGGATTTTCCCTCTATCCAAACGTCGATTTTATGCAGTATAGAAAAGGCAGCAGTGCCGACGCGGTTAAAACTGTATTTAATGAGGTGGTATATCGGAATGACCGATTGCGTTCGGTATACGCAACCCGGTTGGGCATGGACCCCATTCGTCTGCTAACGCCTCAAAAGATTGTCGGTGCAGCCAACAGGTATTTATCGTCATACGCCAAACTTTCGATCAATTCTATTTCACTCGATACTGCAGGAAGCTATTCTTACTCAAACAACACCTTGAAAAAGGATGGGTTTCATCGTTATTACTTTCCTGCTGAGATCGAAAAACTTATGAAATTTTATAAAGATAAGGGAACATCCCTTGCATTAAGTAATGCAAACGCCTATGCGATACCATACGCGGAACGTATTTATGATGCCCCAACCCTTTGCAGTGGATACGATATGTTTGATTATGAAATTCCGTTTTATCAGCTTGTTACACACGGCTATGTCAGTAGCACTGTAATGCCGATGGCACTATCTTCAGATCGACGTGTCAACCTGTTAAAAGCAGTTGAAAGCGGCAGTGAACTGCTTTACGGAGGAATGTACGCGGATGCTTCGCAGGTGACAGGCACCAGATTTGATTACCTTTATGGCACCAATTATCAGTTATGGATTGATGATGCAGTCGATGCTTATCAGCGGTATATGCCGTTACTTGACAAAGTCTATGATAAGGCAATCATCCGCCATAAAGAGCTTCTGCCTGATCTAATAATGACTGAGTTTGAAGGCGGGATCTGCGTAATTATAAATTACAATAAAACGGAAGTTACTTTTGATGGCCGCCATATAGATGCCGAAGGCTATATCGTGATTGAGGAGGCAGGAAATTGAAAAAAGCCTCTAAAATCAGTTTATCTACACGTGATTCATGGACCGGATTATTTTTCGTAATGCCTTTTATCATTGGGTTTCTAATCTTCTTCTTTCGACCTATGCTCCAGTCGTTGAAGTTTGTGTTCAGTGATGTGACCGTTGAGTTGAGTGGATACCATACTAAATTTGCTGGATTGAAGAATCTTAATTATATTTTTAAAGAGAATGTAGATTACACGACTGACCTAATTTCCGGGGTTACTGAACTGTTCTGGAAAGTACCCATTATTGTTATTTCAGCCTTGTTTTTTGCCATTATTCTAAATCAAAAATTCAGAGGAAGAATCGTGGTACGAGCTATATTCTTTCTTCCGGTAATAATTTCTTCGGGAATAATTCTTACATTGATTCAGGGAGATGCAGCGGCCGGCAGTGTTATGTCAGGAAATGTTGCAGCTGGCGGCCAAACAATTCAGAGTGATACGCTAAAGCAAGTGCTAATAAACTCAGGATTATCATCAGATACGATTTCAGGCATTATGATTGTGGTCAACAACCTTTTTAATTTGATGTGGAAAACAGGTATTCAAATGACTATATTCCTTGCTGGTATTCAAGGTATACCAGTCTCACTCTATGAAGCATCATCTATTGAAGGAGCGACCGCATGGGAGAGTTTTTGGAAAATTACAATTCCAATGCTCTCTCCAATGATTCTACTAAATATCATTTATACAATAATAGATAATTTTACTGATTCACAAAATGCTGTTATGTTGCAGGTAATTAATAATAGTCAAGCTGTAAAATACGGTTGGGCTTCAGCAATGTCGTGGGTGTATTCACTGGTTATCGGTGCAACCATTTTAATAGTTTTGCTGATTTTTCGTAAGATGAATGCCTTGGCATCTGATCAATATTGAGGAAGGGAGTGTGGGTAGTGCTTAATACAACTCGTTCTTTACGTATAAAAAATTTCTGCGATCCTCAGGTGCTTAGAAACAAAACTGTTTCAATGGTTGTATGGATCCTTCAATGGCTATTTATTATTGGTCTTTCATATCTATTCTTGTTTCCAATCATTTTTCTGATAACGACTTCTTTACAGGATCCTGCTTCGGTAAATGATCCGAGTATTATTTGGATTCCGAAAAAGCTTTCACTGGTTAGCTTGAAGGAAACTATTATAATTCTTGACTACTGGCGGAGCGCCGGACTTACTATTTTTGTTTCGGTTATAAGTACTTTGTGTACACTTTTATCCTGTTCACTGGTAGGTTACGGTTTCGCAAGATTTAAGTTTCCCGGAAAAAACCTGTTGTTTATGCTGGTGGTTCTGACCATCATCTTACCGCCTCAGACAATACTGCCCTCAATGACGCTTAATTTTAATTATTTCGATTTTGGAGGGATACTATCTCTCATTCCCGGCAAACCAACCATTAATTTGCTTGATACACCTTTTACTTTTGTGCTCCCGTCACTGTTTGCTTCAGGACTTAGAGGCGGACTTTTCATTTTTATCTTCAGGCAGTTTTTTTGGGGTATCCCCAAAGCCCTTGAGGAGGCAGCTAGAATAGACGGCTGCAGCGCATTTAATACATTTATTCGTATTATTGTGCCGATTGCGGTTCCGGTTTTTATCACAGTAACACTGTTCTCATTTGTCTGGCATTGGAATGATTTGTATTCAGCGACCATGTATTTTACAGATGTAAGACTTCTAACTCCCAATCTTAATAATTTGGATCGTCTTTTGGCCACTTCAACGGTTGATGTTAAAGGATATGCTGCACGAACTTATATGGCTGCCGCTCCTTTGCTGGTAATCTTGCCGCCATTAATTCTTTATATTTTTACTCAACGCTATTTTACTGAAAGCATAGAGCGAACCGGTATCGTAGGCTAATTCGTAAGCGTATTTTGTTGGGTTTTGGGCGAAACTGGATATTAAGTCAACACTCATTATGAAAGGAAGAATTGCATGAAAACAAGCAGAAAATTTCGCGCAGGTCTTAGCATTCTCTCCATAGTGGTCTTGCTTACAAGCATAATGACCGTATCACTTTATCCTTCGGCTGTTGCCGGACAGGAGTCTGTTAATCTGATTGCCGGTGCGGGTACGTCTGAATCAGACGTAACAGTCAGAGCA
>DHOG01000103.1 GCA_002410715.1 Ruminococcaceae bacterium UBA5396
ACCGCGTAACGGAAAACTGGGCGGCGGGTAAACGGACGCACATCTTCATTGATGAGTTCCATGTGGTATTTGAAAACGAACACAGCGGGTCCTTCTTCAATTCCGCTTGGCGCAGGTTCAGAAAGCGCAACGCCTTCCCCACGGCCATTACACAGAATGTGGAGTACATTCTGGATTCTGTGCTGGCAAGCACCATGCTTTCTAACTCCGAGTTCATCGTCATGCTCAATCAGGCGGCGAGCGACCGCGCAAAGCTGTCCAAGCTGCTGAGCATCTCAAGCGAGCAGATGAGCTATATCACCAACGCGGATGCGGGCTGCGGCCTGATCAAATACGGCAGTGCGCTCGTGCCATTTATTAACAGGTTTCCACGCCAAACCCGGCTGTATAAATTAATGACGACCAAACCTGGGGAGGAAACGCTGTAAGCTCCCATTTTACTATTTTGATATGGGCGGGTTGCCGGAGCAGCCCGCCCTGTTCCTTTTTTCGGAGGCTTTACAGGGAGGTGAGCTTTTGAGTAAAACCATAAAAATCCGCGAAACCAAGCGGGACATTCGCGTACTGGACAAGGCCGGGATCGCCGCCGAGCGCATGAAGGATGCCTTTGTTCGCACGAAGGATGGAACCGCACGGGCACAGCAGGACGAACGGGAATACGCTTCCCCTGCCGAGTACGCCGAGGATAAGATAACTGAGAAGGCAGACAACGCCGTGCATGGAGCCGCCCATCAGATGAAAAAGCAGGGCGACAGGGCTGTAAGAGAGATAAAGGACGCACGGCACCGTGCCGGAGATGCGAAACGGGCGGCGGATTCCACGCACGATGCGGCGGACACTGTTCGCCGTCCCTCCGGCCCTATCAAAAAGCAGGCTTCCGATCTGCCGAAAGAGCAGATGAAAAAGCACGCGCAGGAGAATATACGCCATGCAAGCGCCCGCGCCCGGCAATCGACGGAACGCACCATCAGAACCGCGCAACGGACCGAAAGGACGATTAAGCAGTCTGCACGGTCTGCGGGAAAAACCGTCAAGTCCACCGCTAAGGGTACGGTGAAAACGGCGCGGAAATCCATCAAGACGGCGCAGAGAACGATTGCCTTTGTCAAGATGGCGATTGCCGCCATTAAAGGGCTGATTGCGGCTATTGCCGCAGGTGGATGGGTGGCCGTGGTCGTCATTTTGGTGATTGTGCTGGTCGGTCTTTTACTTGGCTCCATATTCGGTATCTTTTTTTCCAATGAAACGGACGGCCAGCCCATGTCCGAAGCGGTCAGCGAGATCAGCGCCGAATTTCAGGCCGGGATCGACGCAAAGCTTGAACAGCTTAAGGCGGGCGGCGACTACGATGATGTTAAAATCATTTACGAGGGGGACGGCGACGGAGACAGTGTTCATGTCAACAACTGGAGCGATGTGCTGGCTGTATACGCAGTCCTGCTAAATACCGACACGGAGGCGGGCACCGAGGTTGTGACCATTACGCCGGAAAAGCTGGAAAAGCTCAAGGCGTATTTTGAGGATATGAACCGGGTGGCATACAGCACAGAGGTGCAATCCGAAACGTATACCGAGGTAAACGACGAGGGCGAAGAAGAAACTGTCACCATTACGACGCTTATCATCCGCGTCCGCGTCACCAGCCTGTCCTATGAGGAAGCGGCGGACTTTTACAATATGAACGGGGAGCAACGTGAGCTTTTAGACGAGCTGATGCAGCCCGAGTACGCCGCCCTGTTTGCCGCTATCACCGGCGTGGACGTATGGGACGGCGCGAACATGACCGAGATCATATCTGGCTTGCCCGTGGGCACGACCGGGACGGAGGTGGTCAAAGCCGGGCTGACCAAGGTCGGATGCCCGTATGTATGGGGCGCGAGCGGCCCGAATAAGTTCGACTGCTCCGGGTTTGCCTATTGGTGCCTTAGCCAGACAAGCTCACCCCTGGGCGCGTCCCGCACCAACGCGGCGGGACAGGCCAAATGGTGCTACGACAACGGCTATTTGGTGGGTCGGAGCGAGCTTCAGCCCGGCGACCTGGTGTTCTGGCAGAATCTTGGCTGCGAGGGTTGTAGTAGATGGAATGAAATCCACCACGTCGGCATTTATGTGGGTGACGGCAAGGTCATGGAGGCCAGTTCCTCAAAAGGACGCGTGTTGGTACGTGATCTGTGGGAAAGCGGTAGCTATCCCATATGGGGCTTTGGACGGCCCTACACAGAATAAAAGGCACGGCAAAAAGGAAGGCTGGGTGGAAACGCCCAACCTGCCTGCGCCGTCTCTGTATTTTCCTTTTATTTTTTGCTATTGATCTAACAGGGCCACCAGATAAGATTTAGATGCTTATACTAAACCTGTACTCCCTTTTTTACGCACCTGTGCTCTTTCCGGGTTTTGAGGAAAAAGGGATTTCGCCCAGTGATATGCTATTAATCGCTTTTAACAGGGCTGCCTTTTTACCACTCTATCCCATCAGAAAACGTGGTGTTTGTTTACTGTCGGGCATTGAATATGCTAATATCGCTACTCCTTTGCTTCTTTGGCTTCCTGTATTTCCGTAATGGTAGCGGCCACGATAATTAAGTCCGTTTCATCCAGTTTGTCAAGCTGACTGTCAAGCTGGCGGCGGAGCGTTGTCTTTTCTGCATCTTTAAGTGGATAAAAGAATTGATCTACCGATATATCAAAAGAGTAACAAGCTCCTAGAAGACCTGAAAGCTTGGATGCTGCCCTTTGTTTTCAATCGACATAATGTAACGGGGGGCAAGGTCAACCTTTTGCGCTAAATCTTCACGCGTCCAGCCACGTTTTAATCGGGCTTCTTTTATGGCTTGACCTATTGCCATAAAATCGTATTTTTCTTTTATACGCATAATCATTTCACCCTCTATCATTTTACATATCCTATGGCAAAAGCTAAACGATTATACAGAGTACATTGTGTAGTTTTTAATATCGATTTTAATATTGTAAACTACGGACAACGGTAGTATGCTTAAAGTGGAGGTGTTTATAATGGAATATATGACGACAAAGGAAGCAGCGGAAAAATGGGGCGTTTCGGATAGGCGTATATTGCAATATTGCAATACCGGACGCATATCGGGTGCAGCAAAAATGGGCAATACATGGATTATTCCCATAGACGCGAAAAAGCCCAAAGACGGGCGCAGAAAGGAGAACCAAGAATGAGCCAGTTATTGCTGCTTGAAGATGATTTAAGCCTGATTGATGGCCTTACCTATTCCCTGAAAAAACAGGGATATGAAATAGATATTGCCCGGACAGTGAAAGAGGCCGATAGCCTTTGGAGCGGCGGCAAATATGACCTGTTGATTTTGGATGTTTCTCTGCCCGACGGTTCAGGATTTGATGTATGTAAAAAAGTACGTCAAGTATCAAAAGTGCCTATCATCTTTCTAACCGCGTCGGACGAGGAAGTGAGCATGATTATGGGGCTTGATATTGGCGGGGACGATTATATTACAAAACCGTTCAAGTTGGGCGTACTTATTTCGAGGATTAACGCGCTGCTCCGGCGCACAAAAGATTTTAACGGGGCGGGTACGGAAATTACGTCTAATGGCATTACGGTATTGCTATTGCAAGGGCGGGCGCATAAGGAGAATACCGCACTTGATTTAACAGCGGTGGAATATAAATTACTCTGTCTGTTCATGCAAAATCCGGGGATTATCCTTACCAAAGAAAAGATACTGGATAGGCTATGGGACAGCAGCGGAAATTTTGTTGATGATAACACGCTGGCGGTATATATCCGCAGGCTACGGACAAAAATCGAAATAGACCCAGGAAATCCCCAAATGCTCGTGACTATTCGGGGCATGGGCTATAAATGGAATATCACAGGTGGGGACGGTGGAGCATGAGCATTTTTACAAACCGGGATATTAAAAAACTCTTTATCGTGCTGTCCTGCGTGTTCGCTGCATTTATCATTCTATCGCAGCTATATTGCTGGTTGTCTGCCAGTGCGCCCAATTTGATACTTTTCTTATTGTCTTTGCTACTTGCCACAGGGGTTTTAACCGGGTGCTACCTATATTTCCACCGACAACAGCAGATGATTGAAAAAGCCATATCACAAATTAACCTGTTTGTCTTAGGTGACAGCGGAGCACGAATTGAAAGCGGAAGCGAGGGCAGTTTATACAAGCTGTTTCATGAAGTCAATAAGCTGGCGACCACCCTAAACGCCCATGCAGTACGTGAGCAGAACACAAAGGATTTTCTACGCAATACCATATCGGATATTTCCCACCAGTTGAAAACTCCCCTTGCCGCCTTGAATATCTACAACGGACTTTTACAGGACGATAGCGAGGATTTAACTGCAATGCGAGAGTTTGCGGCAAAATCAGAAAAGGAGCTTGACCGAATAGAAACGCTCGTCCAAAATCTTATGAAGATTACGAAGCTGGATGCCGGTTCAATAATCATGGACAAGCATACCCAAAATATTTCTGATATGATGAATGACCTGACAGCCCACTTTGAGATACGCGCCGAACAGGAAAACAAAGAAATCATCTTATCAGGCCGGGACGACGAAATGCTGCTTTGTGATAGGGACTGGCTGATTGAAGCGGTGAGCAATATAGTCAAAAATGCTCTCGACCATACCGACGCAAATAGCCAAATTCATATTGAGTGGAACAGGCTACCATCTGTTACGCAAATCATTATAAAGGACAATGGCAGCGGCATACACCCGGAAGATATATACCATATTTTCAAACGGTTTTACCGTAGCCGGTTTTCAAAGGATACGCAGGGTGTGGGACTTGGCTTGCCGCTTGCAAAGGCCATTGTGGAAGCCCATGACGGCAGCATAGCGGTGAACAGCGATCCGGGTAACGGCAGCACCTTTGTTTTGAGCTTTTTGAACCTTACTACATTGTAAGCTGAAATTCATCTGGGAGTAAGGAACAGATGATAAGATACTTTTAAAACAACGGTTAAGTTGTTTTGGAAAGGAGTGATATCTTGAACTTATTAGAAGTAAACGCATTATGCAAAACTTATGGGGACGGTGATACGGCGGTTGAAGCCTTAAAAGACGTTTCTTTTTCTATTCCCAAAGGCCAATTTGTTGCTGTTGTTGGCGAGTCCGGCTCCGGCAAAAGTACGCTTTTGAATATGATTGGCGCATTGGACACACCTACGTCCGGCAACGTTTTAATAGACGGCAACAATATACTCCGTATGAAAGACGAGAAACTAACTATATTTCGACGCAGGAATATCGGTTTTATCTTTCAGGCGTTCAACCTGATTCCAGAACTTAACGTAGAACAAAACATAACATTCCCTGTATTGCTTGATTACAAAAAGCCGGATAAGGCGTATGTTGAAGAAATATTGACAGTGCTATCCTTGCAGGACAGGCGGGGGCAT
>DHOG01000177.1 GCA_002410715.1 Ruminococcaceae bacterium UBA5396
CCATGCCTTACCACTTGGCTATGACGCCAAACATGGAGCGAACGACGAGGATCGAACTCGCTGCCTCCACCTTGGCGTCATAGCCAAGTGGTAAGGCAAGGGTCTGCAAAACCCTCATCCCCAGTCCGAATCTGGGTGACGCCTCCAGTGAAAGTGTAATCACCGGCACACGGCGTTTTTACCGTGTACCGGTGATTATTATTTACTTATGTATTTTCATGAATTGCCGCTTTATATGGCAGAAAAACGCTATTGATGCGCGGTGCATCCAGGGCTGGACATGGACGGCCGAAAATGGTACTCTTGACTTAGGTCAAAGTATGGTGTATTGAAACCCATGGCCGCTGTGGAGGGCAAGTCCATCAGCGACCTTTTGTTTTTGCAAGGCATCGCGAATAGTATCGGTCACCAATGAGGCAGTCATGTCATTGCCGATACGATAGGTCAAAACCATTTTTCCGCACAGCTCTACTACCGCGAACAAATATAGCATTCCTTTTGTGGTAGGAATGTAGGTAATGTCCGTAACCCAAAAACGATTAGGCAACGGCTGCTCAAAAGTCCTCTGCAACAGATTTTGAAATAGGATAAAGACTGTGATGTCATTCATTCTGGGTTTCCTCCTTGTGCGCCTTATGTGAGAAGTCTATGGGCGGGACTAGACGGATTGAGTCCCTCACAGCCGGTTTGCAAAAATATATTAGAATGCTTGAAAGTATCTCTGACACTTTCAGTGACAAGTTATCTTCCCCAATCGCTTTTCCGGCCCGATTGACACAGTCATACAGACTTTTAAGGTCGTACATTTTTTTTGGAACTCCAAGACATCTTGATCTACTGGATGAGGAGCAAAGCTGATAATCTTTGGGGTACTCCTAATTTCCCGCATGCTTTAGTGAAGCTTTAGGCAATCGCTCTAACATTTTCTTTGCTTTAAAGATGGGACTTTCTAAGCAAACTATTAGCGCATATAAAAATGGAACTCGGAAACTGAAAGCTTCAACAATAAAAGCTATAGCACAGGAATTAAAAGTTAGCGAAACTTGGCTGCTTGGCTATGACGTACCCAAAAATGATGTTTCTGGTTTAATTCGTTTTTCCCCGGAAGATTATAATTCCAATGAACTGGATAGATTAATGCGAGCCGATCCTGATACATTGGATGGAGTTCAGCGGCAAGCGGTGGAGAAATATTCTAAACAGGAATATATTACCGCTTTAGGTTTTCTTGAATCTCCCGATTCAATTGACCAAGCCCGACTATTTATTAACCGGGCTTATAGAGAATGTGTACCGGCTGCGGCGCTGCTTATGTCGGCCATTGCAGTACCAACGCTAAGGGATAATAGCACCCGATATTATGTCTGCGGCAACAAGAACCGCACACGCACTTGCAAGGCTAAAAACATACGCCAACATTGACGGCTCATTTACCGTAAATATTGGCGTATATTTGAATGGTTGCGGAGGCAGGAATACTACTTTCACATATCGCACAGCAGCCTTAAGCGTTGAATTGTCGACAGCAAAACTTAAATATTATGACATTCCGAATTTTACGGTAAGTAAATAGATGAGTTGTATCGCAGAGTCTCTAAATTGCTGTAATCAGAGGTCTTAAACGACTATAAATACTGTCTCCCGTGCTTGTATGACTAAGATAGGTCTGCAAAGAGGAAATTTGTTCCATTGACAAACTAACGGCATTAGCTTAGCATGTAACTAACGCCGTTAGTTTTGGGAGGCTGCAAAATGGCACAGAAAGGACTAAGCAAGGAAATCCTTATCAAGGCTGCAGTAAATGTCATTGAACGATATGGACGGAACAACTTTTCAATGAAGCTCGTTGCCGATGAACTGGGTGTAAAGACCGCTTCACTTTATAACCATGTAGAAAATATGGACGGACTGTTGGTTGGGGTATGCAATTACGCGCTGAGACTACAGAGAAACGCAGAAATGCAAGCCATCAAGGATCTGCACCGCGGGCAGGCGGTCTATGCGCTGGCCGAAGCCTATCGGCGCTTTGCAAAAGAGCACAGAGAACTGTATTGGCTCGTAATGAACATTGCGGCTTCCGACAATCATGTGCTGGATGAAGCCGCAACGCGCATTACAGAGCCTATCGTCAAAATGCTGGCGGACTATGACATTGACGAAGACGAAAAGATACACTTTAGGCGTTTCTTCCGCAGCATCGTGCATGGTTATGTTTCAGAGATGGATGCCGGATTTTTCTCACATTATCCAGCGGATACTGACGAGAGTTTTTATTTTGCGATCAGGTGTTTTTCCGACAGTCTGGATCGCGCGGAAAAGAGGCGTCTGTCTTGAATGCAGGCGTAGAAAAATACAGACTTTTTTCTTCAATGCCGGAAGGAAAGGCTATAGTTACACTGGCGATCCCGACTGTCATCAGTCAGATTATCACCGTTATTTATAATATGGCAGACACGTTTTTCGTAGGACAACTGGGCAACCCCGATCAGGTAGCGGCGGCAACGCTCGCAATGCCGCTCTTTATGTTCATGACCGCCCTAGCGAACCTGTTCGGGATCGGCGGCGCAAGCCTTATTTCTAGATGCCTTGGAGCGAACGAAAGAGAAAAGGCCTTGCACTGCTCTTCCTTCTGTGTTTGGACAGCTGTCGCCGCAGCGTTTCTTTACGGTATCTCACTTGTCGTTTTTCTTCCGACCTTACTGCCAATTCTAGGTGCGAACGGTGGGACGTGGAAGTATAGCTCCGAGTACATATTCTGGGCAATCGGCGTCGGCGCTGTTCCGACGGTACTGAATCCGGAACTCGCTCATCTTATAAGAGCGGAGGGCTATTCAAAGCAGGCCAGCTTCGGCGTAGCGTTCGGCGGAATTCTTAATATGGGGCTTGATCCGCTGTTCATTTTCGTTTTCAGGATGGAAATTATGGGCGCAGCAATAGCAACCATGCTTTCAAACGCGGCCGCATTAGTTTATTTCCTCTGCTTTATCCATAAAATCAGGAATGTCAGCACGATAACGGTGTCACTTAAACTGTATACGCTGAAAGATCATATACCTGATGAGGTGCTGGCGGTGGGACTTCCCAGCTTCATCATATCCATGATGGCTACCATATCGAATACCGTCCTCAATAAGATCATCTCCACCTACTCAAACGAAGCTGTCGCCGGCATGGGAATCGCAAAGAAGATCGATCTTCTTTCGTTTGCCATCGCACAGGGTATGACTCAGGGAACGTTACCTCTTATCGGATACAACTATACCTCAGGGAACCGAAAAAGAATGATGTCAGTGATCAGGACGCTGTTTTTTGATTGTCTTGCCATCTCTATTGCTGGCATGGCAACGCTGCTTCTTACCGCTGCGCCGATTACGCGTCTGTTCATTGACAACGTCGAAGCGGTGCGATACGGACGAACCTTTCTCAGAATCATTTGCCTCGCGTGCCCAACGACAGCAGTCAATTTCTTTGTTATCACGGTATTTCAAGCCACCGGAAAAAAGGTTCAGCCAATCGTTCTGTCACTGCTGCGCAAGGGCACAGTTGATATTCCGTTAATGTTCCTGTTCGACCGGCTCATGGGCATAAGCGGGATAGCGTGGGCGACTCCGGCAGCGGATGGAATCGCGCTTATCGTATCAGGCGCATTGGCAATACCGTATTTGAAAAAGCTCAGAATGCAACAGATTTAAGCTGCCCTAAAGAGTCCGGCATTCCTCTTTTCCTTATGGCCCACCAAAGCAAGATTATCTAAACTTTATCTTTACGGTAAACTGTTTTGCGGTAATCGTCAAAAAGCCACGACGACAGCGTTAATTAAGCGTTGTCCCCCTGCAAGCTGCTTTAAAGTTTGCAGAGGGCTGTGCTAATAACTGTTGTGTCTCTATACTGTTGTACTGCTGTACCTGTTTCCCGATTGGATACAGACACGTTGGGAGACATCTTTTCGGTCGGAAATTTGACTGTTTTGGGACACGCAGTCACGTCCGTTTTCTATGCGAATTCAGACGTGCGTCCAGAGTCGATTCTAAACATGCTGAAGAGCGTACGTTATTGGGGAA
>DHOG01000044.1:0-7213 GCA_002410715.1 Ruminococcaceae bacterium UBA5396
ACGCAGTAATTCCTTCTTTAAAATATATCGAGGGAAAGGATCAGTGACTGTAATTTGAAGATAGTCGATTATGTACTGTAAATCTTTAGACATTATTAATTTCTCCAATTCTCCCGGACATCGTTATCGCATCATCGAACCCGGCTTTGTTGCGGGGTGGAATAGGAATCACTTCATTTACCTTCCAAATCCGTAATAAGCTTTTTGATCCGATTTGCTTTGGTTTCTTCTTTTTTTGCTAGCTCTATTTTATTCACCTGCTCCCGTTTCAAATAGTCCGGCTGTCTTAAAAAAACTTCCAAAACACCACCGCTTTTTAGAATCGATTCTATATCAGACGGAACAGTAAAAACTCTTGGTTGATCATCTTTCTCCAATGTTATATGTACAGCATCGCCTAATTCCTTACCCACTGCGCGGTAAATAAATTCGTTATACACCAGATAATGCCCGTTTCTTGACGGCAACAGCGTATGGTCGAAACTGTGTCCATCCACTGTTATTTTGACAGGTATATTGCCTTTCGAACCGAAGCAGTCTATTGCGGACTCGGGAAAATACATAACACTCCACTGGATTTTCCCCTCAAGCTTTTTGATTTGAGCATCAAACTCATATTTCATGATCTTAACTCCTTCCGCATAACCACATTCTTCTCTGTTTCCGCCACCTTTGTAAATCCCGTCTTCTCATACAATCGAACAGGTCCGTGATAATCCCATTCAAACCTTTCATCACGTACAACAGGGAAACCTTCCACGGCAATATAGCCTTCAGCTTTTGCATCGGCTGTGACTCGAAGCAAAAGAGCAGTGGCAACACCTTTCCCCCGATATTCCGGAGCAATTTCAAAACACACCACGGCTTTTTCCCGTTTTTCAGCCGGTGCATAAAAACTGTCACCGGTACAGGATTCAACAGGGTAGTTTGCTTTGTCGTTGGCATTGCACCAACCGATCGCCACTCCGTCAACAAATGCAAGATATCCACGCAGTACACCTGAGCTAATTTGCTCCTCGGCGATTTTTCGTGCTACACGACCCAAATCTTCCTCGGGTATACTTTCTGAAGTTATTTTCGCCTGCTCCTTGGTCATTTGATACATCTGGCAATAGCACCGATACGGGGAATTGTCTGTGAACGCTCGGTTTTCGAAAAAGTCAAAAAAGTCTGTTGCAAGCTCAGGTGTGAGAGGTTTGATTTCAAGATTCATAGTTTTATCATTCTTTCCTCACTGCGGAAATTACATCATATGTAAAATTAACGAATGATTGGCACGATATTTTCATGCAGCCAATTTGTCATTTCCACACAATTTTTTGCAATTTCCGGTTGACCTGTTTTTAAATAAAAAGCTGTAAAGAGCATTTCGTCAAAAACAAATAAAAACGGTATAGCGTTTCTTTCATCTTCGCTCAGCGGCAACAACTCATTGTATCCTTGTAAAATCCCTATAAATATCTCACGCCACTGTTTTAATAGAGTTTCGTCTTTATAGTTTTCGACAAGCTGCGAACAGCCTAGATAAACTATGTCAAATATTCGCACATTTCTTTGACTCATGTCGAAGTCAATATAGGAAAACATGCCATTTTCATAAAGAAGATTACTTGTGTGCATATCACGATGGATTAGTTGCCGAGGTAAGGTTTTATAATCCCGGCTTAAAAAAGCAACTATATCATCCATCACACCGTCATTGAAGAATACATTGTTTTTTTCAAGCTCCGGTGCAATCCATGTCGATAATTCATTGAAAAAGTCCGAATCGTAGGTATCGACTTTATTCTCGATGCTTTTCATAGCCTTATGTAATTCAGCAACAGCTTTTCCCAGCATAATTCCATTGTGTTTCAATTCTCCTGCAAAAGGATCAAAACAATTTCCTTTTATCTTTTTCATCAGACACCAGTATTTACCGGCTAAATGCATATACGGTTTATCATCCGTGGTATTTATATATTCAATGACAGGGACACCTTCCGAAAGAAGCAAGCGGTTTAGTAAGATGCTTTTGTCAAGCTGCCCTTTATCACCATTTGTTTTCAACACATATGTATCATTAATATCCCATGCGCTTTTATATATTTGCGTAACGGATAATGGATCGCATACTCCGAAGTTGGATAGAATGTATTTGAAATTTATTTCCATTATGCCCCTTTCCTTGCTGCGAAAATTACAGCAAACTCTGTTTCAAACTGCTTTACTAAAACAAACCCTGCAGCTTCAATATACCCACAGATATCAGCGTGAAGCCATCCCACCATTTCACCAACGCCTGGAACGCTGGCGTATTCATAGAAATCGATAAGATCATCCTCGCAGAACGGGCGTAAAAGAAGACGAGCTGTTTCAATCCGTATTTTTGATATATCAATTATCTTATCCATCCGTTTTTGCCCCCCACTCCATAAATCCCACCGTAAACAGCAGATGGTCAAATTTCTTTGTTCCCGTGTGAACAAACCCATTCGCAGCATACCAGTCTTTCAGGACGGTGTTCTCTTCCACGATACCAATAGTGATTTTACTTCCGCCAAGTTTCTTGACCTTTGTCTTGCAGAAGTCAAGCAACTTTTTCCCATATCCATAGTGACGGTATTCCGGCAGAACGGAAACATCATTCATATCATGAGTTCCGTCACTCATATCAGTGAGCGACGCAAATCCGATAATTTTATCACCGATACAAAGCCCAAAAGGGTGATAACCGTCTTTGAGTTTTGACTCAAGCCGCTCATCTGTGATAAAGCTTGTGTGACCGGGACAGTTTTCTTTTGTTAGTCCGAAATCATGCGCCACAGTTGCAAAGCTCTTGCGGATAACATCGGCATAGTCGGGTAATTGTTCGACAGTCAACGATCGAATTTCTGCAAGGTCATGAATCTGCATACGAAACCACACCGCTCCGTCCGGACAGGGAAACTCAATGTCGGTGTTGTTAGGAAAACCCAGTAAGCGCAAATCTCCACGAGTGTATATAATTTCTTTGAGCCGATACAAATTCATCATAGTTTTGGAACAGAATCCGCCGCAGCCGTTTGTCGGCATAGGGCAACCGTATTCACAGGTGTATGTATCGCCAACCTCGTGACCATTGCGGCAATGCAGACGCTTGCCGTCCTTGGCGTGGCCAATGACAGTGATAGTGAAAGAAAAGTTTTCGGCGATATATTTATTCATGCCAGTTCCTCCAATACATCAATCAATACCAACCAATCGTGTATATGTAAATGCTCGCATTTTGACATCACGGAAGTTGAGAAATTCATCAAAACTCATGATTGTTTTTTTATTTTACATATTTTCCTTAGCTTTAAAGGCCGTTTTGTCAGCCATTCCACCCCGTCAGCCATTGAGGTATTCGGATGCTTATAAATGTCTATACCTTCAATCAATGGTTCATCCACTACATGGAGAAATCCATCAATCTGTCCGTTATGTCTGATGCTTCCGCCGACTGTATCATAGCAGAGCTTGTCAGGTTTATGTGAGAATGCCTCCGCTAACTCCCGCCAGCGGGTAATGGTGCTGCCTGTCCTTAATACGGTTAGTTCAATCGGGGAGCCGTGATACCATATATCAAACTTAAAATATGCCGCTATTTTGTCTACCGTTTGCTGAACTGTTGTGTTATCGTCACGGACAATCTCTTTTACGCCAAGCTGCGTCACCTCTCACGGCTTTTCCATGCTTTTCTCTCCGCTGACAATCTTATAGGCGTTTTGGATGCGCTGTTCTTTCTCCGCTTCGGTCAAGTCGGTGCGTTTGCAGATTCCGTCTAACATATTGCAATATTGGCGAATTTTCCGTTTTTTAACATACCGTACCCTCCAGATCAGAATGCTCTTTAAACATTCTTTGAAAAGTGCATATTATCGTTCCATTCCAATGCTTTTTCCTTTTCGATTGCCGTATGCTCAACCCATGCCGGACGTAATCCGCTCTTAATAGCGTTGCGTACCGAACCAAGATTTGACCACGCACAACAGTAAAACGGGACTTTTTCTCTTTTAAGAATTTCAATAGCCAACCGGGAAGTCAAAGCTGCTGCAACACCTTGTCGGCGGTACTCCGGCAGAACATCAATTCCTATTTGCCACATAGTATCACAATCGGCGGAGCATCCGGAAAGGCCAATCAATTTACTGTCATCATATGCACCAACCCCAAGCATATCTAAATGCGGTCTTGCCGGGGATAGCGCATTGCTCCATTGCGGCAGATATAAGTCGGTCAAATCATTCGGCTCTAAAACCCTTGTGTCATATCGGCATGGAAGCTCATACAATACATCAACATCCGGCAACCAATATTCCGCTTGATAGCACGGCAAAAAGCCGTATTTAATAAACTCGTTTGTCAGATGATGTATCTGCGGCATTTCAAAACAGCCATGAGGATATTTTGTGTCAATATACTTTTTGACGAAATCATAAATTTGTTCGTCAACAGAAGCAACGATATTGGAGCCATATGTAATTAAGTCGCAGAAAAACGGCAGACTTAGATAACGCCGGGCATTTTCGTTCGGCTTTGAAATGACTACCACATTTTCTGTCCTTGTAAAATCATCAGGAGAACAATTCGCGTCTATAGCGTGCTGTTCCATTGCAATACGTAAAATTTCAGCATTCGTCAAGCTATTACCTCCAATAACCTTTCTACAGCCGTTAGTATTTGGCCATTTTTTATTCCTTCCACCGAATCCTTCGCCCAATTCGGAAAAACCTCTCGCTGAGAAGCGATAACCAATCCAGACAACGCATCTGCCACATAATCAACAACAACCTCACGCTCGTCATATTCGCCATATTCAGACAGGAAAGAGGCTTTTGCTTCTTCACTAAAATCCCAGCAAACATTGCGAATGTCAGAATACACATATGATTTGTAAAAGAAATTGTAATCAAAAACCAATGCCGACAAACCATCACGCGCCACGGCAAGGTTGGAATAATGAAAGTCAGAATAGACAAGTGTGCGCGGAAGGCTCATCACGGCAGAACGGATTTGTTCAAAATTATCTTCAATAACTTGCCAAACCCGCGCATCGCTTGTCCCTGTCCGTTCTTGAACAATTTTTAAGTTTTCAATCGTCAGTTTATCGTATTCATCTATAAAATCGTGTGTATCCAAATAATCCCGCCCTTTTTGGTGGAGGATTTTATACCACGCTGCAATAAGTCTTGCAGTTTTCGGGTCGTACATATCATCTGCTGTGCCTAATCTGTAATCACTGCGCTCAATATCCTCAAGTAAAAGAGAACAGTCAGTTTGAGCGATTACTCTCAGCGTGGGAACACCAAGCGATTTTAGAAGCTGATAGTCGGAAATCTCGCGGCGGTATTCCGGCTTGTCAAAACATTTTATTACATAGCTATTGTCGGCTGTCGTTACTCGCCAAACTGAAACGCCGTCTTTATTGCGGATTAAAGAGAGGGATGTAAAGGATATGCCCATGCGCTGCAATTCGGATTCCGCCATGTATTGCACAGTGTTTGCCACTTCGTCCTCCAACACATCCGCAAACCGCCCAATTGCAGCATTATCGACGTTTTTGTCTTCTTTTGAATAGTGAAGTGGTTCTTTCCTAATTTGCACAGCTTTTTGCAATATATCCGCATCGGCGCAAAGGCCTTCACCCAAAGCCCATTCACCGGCTGCAGTTTTGCAAACAATTTTACCTGTGCGTAGGGTATAAATCCCACGCGCAATATCCAAGAGCCAGCCCACCGAATTTCCGTATTTTCGCGCTGCCTGAACATGACGAGCGGTATCATCACGCATTTGGGAGTATGCAGGGTACGTCAATTGGCTACGAATATCTTCCCCGTACAACAACATACCGCTGTCAAACAGTTCTGCCATGCCGAAGCTGTCCATTTTATAGCCGTCGGTAATGCGCTGACCGCTTGTTCCCCAATAGACCGTTCTTTCTTTTTTATCCTGTAAGAACGCATTCGCTGAAAGCATTCCACCCTCAAACAACCGAAAATACGGGTTGCCGGGATAGCGTTCCAGCAAAGCCTGACGAAGCCCGACCAGAGTTTCTGCCTGCTGTTCTGTGATCCCGCAATTAGTAAGAACAAGGATGTCAATATCGCTCCAACCGAGCTGAAAATCGTCAAGCGCAACAGAGCCGAATAGATAAATGGTCGGTTTATTATCTGCAAGAACAGTTGCGATTTCGTTGGTCATTATTTGAATGGCTTCGTTCAGTGTCATAGTTTCACCCTCCAATTATCCACCATTTCATCAAAGTATGGGTAAAATCGCTCACTCAAGAATTCGCCTGCCGCCATCATTTTGCGGATTTTATCCGCGGTCACCCACATGGCATCGCAGGTTTCTCCCTCTTGAAAGCGTACAGCTTCAATCGGACAGTCATGCTTAAAAATCCATACGTCCTGAAACCATGTGTGACCGTTGTTTCCTTTATGGGCAGTACGATGGAACAGCATCCCTTCCTTCGGGTCAAGGTCAATTCCCAATTCTTCTTTAGTTTCGCGTAAGGCAGCCGTCAAGCTGTCATCTCCGGCTACAGCAGAGCCACCTGTGGTTTCCCACATACCGCCTAAGGTATCACTAACACGCGGTACGCGTTTATCTATCAGCCATTCTCCTTTGCCGTTGTGTTTCCACACATGTACAACAAGGTGATAATCCCCAGCTGCCATTTTCCTGCCACGTTCTGCATAACGCCCTGTTTTATTACGGTTGCTGTCGTACACGTCCCAGATTTCGTTTGGCTCATATGACATCGGGATGAAGATGAAGCCGTCTTTTTTCTGCTCGATGTCGGTAGGCTTGAAGCCAAAATGCTTATAAAACGGTAGTCCGTACGGCGAAGAATTAAGTGTTATTTTATCAAATCCGCGCAATTTCAAATTGCAGACTATATTGTTCATAAGCGTGGTTGCGATGCCTTGGCGGTGATGTAAGCCATCTACAAACAACATTGAGATGTGACCATTTCCACACTCATTCACAAACCCGGCAATCTTATTGCCCTCAAGTGCAACATACATCAGGTGTTTACCGGTTACATAGTTGTTTATGTATTGCTCATTGTCAATGCAGTCAGACTTGAAAATCCCAACAGCATCCTGCTCATAGTCTGGTGCTTCAAATTCCATAAAGACTCGTAGCGCAAGCTCAAAAGCAGGGTAAATATCTTCCGGTTTTGCTTTTCTGTAAGTAATCATAT
>DHOG01000044.1:7438-7951 GCA_002410715.1 Ruminococcaceae bacterium UBA5396
TCATTATGAAAACGCATAATAATAGCCTTTTCTTCCTCAGTACATTCAATCGATATCTATATCCGCAAAAATCACATCATATTACCAAACTTTTCTACTTTAATAATATCATAATTTCCCAACTGGTCAAACCTATTCGAAAGGATTACTTTTATTTAGACTAAAGTATTATGGGAGCGTCCATATAGGCATATGGTGCAGCATTTCTCCAAAAAGCCAGTTGCTAGAAAATATAAAACACTTTCAGGATATATAAGATTACTAAGTGCTGCCGGGAAAGAATCATGAAAAGTCAGGTTATTAACATAACTTTATCCTATAATCAATTTTGGACCTTGTTTCCCTGTATGAGGAGCAGTGCTCATTTTGTGAAGTTGAGAATATTATAATGAATTTTAGTCTCCACATCCCTATTAAGCTAATCTACCATCAATGATACAATGCACACCCCTCTTCAATCTTGAACGATTTCAGGATAGGGGTGTGCATTATCTACTAGGCCAGAATATTATA
>DHOG01000065.1 GCA_002410715.1 Ruminococcaceae bacterium UBA5396
GAAACCAATCCACAGCATCCATTACAGTATAGCAACTTTTTAAAAGTTCTTGGAGAGGAAATATCAAATGGAAGAGAAAGTGAAGAAGGTTGCTGAACTGCTAAAGGTATTGGCAAATGAAAATAGGCTGATGATTTTATGTGCGCTGATTGAAGCCCCGCAGTCGGTAGGCAAGCTCGCCGAAAAAATACCAAATATCACTCAATCTGCGTTATCACAGCATTTAGCTATATTAAAAGCATATGGGATACTGGATTATTCAAAATCAGGGCAAAGCATTACCTATTCGATAGCCGACCATCGTGTCGAAGCTGTTTTGGATGTGCTTAAAAAATACTATTGTAATTAATAACTCAACCACCCTAGGCTGAAAGCCGAGGGGCTGGATTGCGGCAGAGGCCGCCTAAAGCCCAAAACAAAAATCCTGCCGAATAGATTCGACAGTCTGAGCATTCCTCTGTCGAGGAACGCTCTTTCTTCTGGCCCGCCCGGAGGGATACAGCCGGCTTTGCCGTCTTGCATCCTTGCGGCATAGCCGCCGCGGACTTCGGGGCTAAAAACAGTCCCCCAGACTGTTTTCTTAACGCCCCTCACCCTCTCAGGGTTCGAAACCCTCCGAAATAAAAAAGAGAGCATCCCTCTGACGAGGAACGCTCCCTTTTTTGGCCCGCCCGGAGGGATTCGAACCCCCGGCCTTCAGAATCGGAATCTGCTGCGATATCCAGCTTCGCCACGGGCGGATGGAAGGCAACGATTATTCTACACTGAAACCGGCTCTTTTGCAACCCCTAATTTAGACCGAATCAATTTTTTCGAAAATCATAACCATGTATCTGAACACTTGGTTGCGATTAAATTTTAAGGTGTTAAATCATTTCTCGCCGATGGTATCATAGATGAATCCTTCCCTCTGTCGCTTGACAGAGGGAAGGATTCACTTCATAAGGCGAAATAGATAATCGAAAGAAAGCGATCCTTTGATTAAGGAGGAGGAAAATCTGTTCCGCTAGTCTTGAAGAAGCAGAATGATAATGATGATAAAAAGCAGCAAAGAGCAATCCATGTCATCAAATAAATTTCTCAGACTCATGCGCTTACCCCCTTTCATGGGCTCATCATATATTATGAAATTGAATATAATGTGGTTACAGAATCCGCACCCACATAACATTGAATAAAAAACAACATGATTGCATAGGATATCGGCAGAAAGTACTTGTTTGACTAAATATTCAACCCCTATTTTTAAATGTGGTTTTATGTCTATTCGGGGGCATAAAACCCGGAAAGGATATGGAGTTTAAAATGAAAAAATCAGGTTTTGGATTTGGCGGTCATTCGAAAGGCAGGAGGTATCTGCCGGATAACGATTGGGAAGTAGCTGAAGAGATATCCCCCGACCCGTTTTCAGAAGAGGAACATTCACAAATCCATGCGCGAAGGTTTGTACAGCCAAAATATAACAACAAGAAAATCAAAGAAAAAACGAACAATCCGGAGCATACGTGAGATAAATTAAAAAAATCATCTCTAGAAAAACAATATAAAGTAAATACTGACCTTTTCTGACTTTGACTATCTCTGATCATTAGGTGTATAATATGGTCAAGAAAGTCAGGGAAGGTCAGACCCAGTGAATAAAAAGACAAGGAGACAAACCGTTATGCGTTTAAGTGATGAGATTGCAGCCTATATTCTTAATATGCTAGAGTGTGCGGATGACGGAGAAGCCGAGCTTAGAAGGAACGAATTGGCTGAAGAGCTGGGTTGTGTTCCAAGCCAAATTAATTATGTTCTGACCTCGCGCTTTACACCCGAGCAAGGGTATATTATCGAAAGCAGAAGGGGCGGCGGAGGCTATATTCGCGTTCGCCGTGTAAAGCTCGGCAGGGGGACATCTCCGCTTATGCATACTGTTAATGCGGTCGGGCATACCCTCAATTCGGCAACCGCCCAGGCCATTGTTGAAAATTTGATGTATCAGAAGATGATTTCGGAAACTGCGGCGCGTGTTTTGCTGGCAGCTTTGTCGGACCAAGGTTACCGCGATGTTCCGCCCGAGTATCGTGATATGCTTCGCGCAAGCCTTCTCAAGCAGATGCTTACCGCTTTAATTACTTAATTTAAGTTTTATATCTAACGATGAAAGGATGAACGATTATGTTGTGTCAAAATTGCGAAAAACGTACGGCAACAACCTTTATTAAAAAAACAATAAACGGAAAAACAACGCAATGGCATCTTTGTGCCGAATGCGCCGCCAAGCAGGGATTTGATTCCATGTTTAACGGGGTGGGATTTGACCTTGGAGATTTTTGGGGCAGCCTATTTGCTGAGCCGTCTGCACGTTCAATTACAGATGCGGTTCGGTGCAAGGGCTGCGGACATAGCTTTCGAGAAATTGCCGAATCGGGTAAGGCAGGCTGTCCTACATGTTATACAACTTTTTATGACCGCCTTCTTCCATCGATTCAGCGGATCCATGGCAAAACAGGACATACAGGGAAGGTTCCGAACAGCGGCGGCATCCAGCTAAAAAATGAAAGAGAGCTTGACCGTCTGCGCAAGGAGCTGACAGACTGCATTGCGGCGCAGCAGTATGAAAAGTGCGCGTCGCTGCGTGATCGCATACATGAAATCGAAAAAGAGGAGAATCCGGAGCAATAACCTTCCGGTTACGTTAAGCCAGAAAGGAATGGTGAACAATATGTATAATAAATCTGCGAAATGGTACCAAAAAAGCGGCACTCAAGGAGATGTCGTCATCAGCACCCGTGTGCGGCTGGCACGAAATTTAAGCAGCGTTCCTTTTCCCGCGGGACTGAGCGCCGAACGCAGGAACGAGGTAACCCAAAGAACCCGGGAAGCATTGAAAGAGAGCGACAGAGCGGGAGACTATGATTTTCTTGAAATGGAAAACATGGAAACCAGAGATGCTCTCTCAATGGTAGAACGGCACCTAATCAGTCCGGAGTTTTCCAAGTGCGACAAAGGCAGCGCAATGCTGCTCAAAAAGGATGAGAGCGTAAGCGTTATGATCAATGAAGAGGATCATCTCCGCATTCAGGTGATGCGCCCCGGACTGGATCTGGATGAAGCTTACAAAATTGCCGATGAAATCGACACGCTGCTTGATGAAAAGCTGAAATTCGCCTTTGACGATAGACTGGGATACCTTACGCAATGCCCCAGCAACCTCGGAACCGGAATGCGGGCGTCCATCATGCTTCACCTGCCCGCCTTGCATGAGCGGGGAGCAATCCAGCAGTTGGCAAATACGGTTTCTAAACTAGGGCTTACCATCAGAGGGCTGTACGGCGAGGGCAGTAAGCCGGAAGGGGCAATTTATCAGCTTTCCAACCAGGTTACTCTCGGTATTTCCGAGCAGGCTGCAATTGAAAATTTGAAAGGAATTGCGGCTCAAATTATTCGTGAGGAACGTGCCGGGCGGGAACAGCTTCGCCGCAACCCGCGTTTTGAAGATATGGTTTGGCGTTCGCTCGGGCTGCTCCAGACGGCAAGACTTTTGTCTCATGACGAGTTCATGACGTTGATTTCAAACCTTCGTGTCGGCGTGGCACTTGGTATTGTGGAAGGAATCAGTCTTGACACATTGAGCGGGCTAATCAGCGACGCACAGCCCGCAACCATTATGGCGGCTGCGAGAAAGGATATGGAGCCTGCTCAACGAGATGTGGAACGTGCAAGCATGGTGAGATCGCGGCTTACCCGTACCGGAGAACTTTCATAGAAACCTAAGATATTTTATCGATAAAAGATTGTTGGTCACAAGGGCGACTGATATTGCCCTCATAAAAAAGGTTTTATGTCCTTTGGGGGACATGAAATCCGGAAAGGACATGGATTATTATGTATCGTTTTAAAGGATTTACCGAAAAAGCAAATACAGCTCTAAATCTTGCGATTCAAGCAGCCCAGGAACTTGGCCATACTTATATCGGAACCGAGCATCTTGTACTGGGGCTCCTCCGTGAGGGAACCGGTGTTGCGGCTTCGGTTATGGGCACAAGAGGGGTAACAGCCGCCCAGTATCAAGAGGCAATTGCCCATGCTGAATCGTCGGGTGAGCCCAACAGACTGTCTCCCGAGGATTTTACACCCCGCGCAAAAAAAGCCATGGAGATGGCTATGAGTGAAGCCGCTGCTATGCAGCACGGCTATGTAGGAACAGAGCATATTTTGATGGCAATCCTGCGTGATGAAAGCAGTGTTGCGGTTCGTCTGCTTGCTGCGCTCGGCGCAAGAACCGATGATCTGTTCGGAGATATCTCACAGGCGATTGGGATGAGTACCCCTCAGACTGCATCCGAAGGAATTCGCGGAGGAAGATCCAATGTGGCAAGATCAGGCGGCAAAACCCCGACGCTTGACCAGTTCGGACGCGATTTAACGCAGTATGCCCGTGAAGGCAAGCTTGATCCGGTTATTGGGCGCGCCAACGAGATAGAACGCGTGATTCAGATTTTATCACGCCGTACAAAAAACAATCCCTGCCTGATTGGCGAACCGGGTGTCGGTAAAACCGCGATTGCAGAAGGTCTTGCACAGAAGATCGCTTCGGACGAAGTGCCCGAGCTGCTGCATGGCAAGCGGGTTGTGACACTTGACTTGACCGGGATGGTAGCAGGTACAAAATACCGTGGCGATTTTGAAGAGCGGATTAAGAATGCAATCGATGAGGTAATCAAAGCCAAAGACGTCGTTTTGTTTATTGATGAGATTCATACGCTAATCGGAGCGGGTGCCGCCGAAGGCGCAGTCGACGCTGCCAATATACTAAAGCCATCTCTGGCGAGGGGCGAGCTGCAGATCATTGGTGCAACCACCCTTGATGAATATCGGAAGCATATTGAAAAGGATGCTGCACTGGAACGGCGCTTCCAGCCGGTTACGGTAGGAGAACCCACTTCGGAAGAGGCGGTGCAGATTCTTCGCGGACTACGCGATAAATATGAAGCGCATCATAAGGTTAAAATTATCGACCAGGCGATTGAAGCGGCTGTCCGGTTGTCGGTACGTTATATTTCCGACCGCTATCTGCCCGACAAGGCGATTGACCTTGTGGATGAGGCGGCTTCCAGAGTACGCCTGCGCGCTTTTACACCGCCCCCTGATTTAAAGAGGCTTGAAGACGAGGTCAAGCGGTTGGATGAGGAAAAGAAATCAGCCGTTAACGAGCAGGATTTTGAACGTGCTGCCCGTCTGCGCGATCAGCAGAAGATTGTCGAGGAAAATCTAAAATCCATGAAAAATGAATGGCAGGAAAAGAATTCGGGTATCACCGGTCAGGTGAACGAGCATGAAATTGCCGAGATTGTATCAAGCTGGACGGGCGTGCCTGTTGTACAGCTTACCGAAGAGGAAGGGCAACGACTGCTTCGCATGGAGAATATTCTCCATGAACGGATTGTAGGTCAGAATGAAGCGGTAACCGCCGTTTCAAAAGCGATACGGCGCGGAAGAGTGGGGCTTAAGGATCCAAAGCGTCCCACCGGTTCATTCATTTTCCTCGGCCCGACGGGTGTTGGCAAAACTGAGTTATGTAAGGCGCTGGCAGAGGCGATGTTTGGAGACGAGGACGCCATGATTCGACTGGATATGTCTGAATATATGGAAAAGCATTCGGTATCCCGCCTTGTAGGCTCACCTCCCGGATATGTCGGCTATGATGAGGGAGGACAGCTCACCGAGAAAATCCGACGCAAGCCTTACTCCGTTTTATTGTTTGATGAAATTGAAAAAGCTCACCCCGATGTGTTCAATATGCTGCTCCAGATTCTTGAGGACGGTATACTGACCGATGCACAGGGAAGAAGAGTCGATTTTAAAAACTCCATCATCATCATGACGTCAAATGTCGGCGCAAGACTGATCACCGAAAAGCACAGTCTCGGCTTCGGAGATGCGGGGCGTGGGGAGAGCGATGAAGCCGATCAGAAGAGGATACGTGACAATGTTATGGGCGAGCTGAAACGTGCCTTTCGTCCCGAGTTCCTCAACCGGGTGGACGATATTATTGTTTTCAGCAAGCTTTCCCAGAAGGATATACAGGAGATTGCCCGCCGTATGCTCAGCCAGCTTGACAAGCGATTGGCCGATATGGACATACGCGTTTCGGTGACCGATGAAGCGGTTGAGCAAATTTCTAAAGAAGGATTTGATCCGGTTTACGGAGCTCGTCCGCTCCGCCGCGCCATTCAGTCCAAGATTGAGGATGCCATGGCGGAAAGTCTGTTGGAAGGCAAGTTTAAAGCCGGAAGCAATATTGTGGTCGATGCGGATGAGAACGGATTTGTATTCAAAAGCAGCGATGAATGATGCCGCACTTTCTATCGAAAAACTACTTGCGGGCTAGACAATGCTCGCAAGTAGTTTTTCTTCTGATTTCGCATATTTATAAGAGCGAGATAACCCTGTTTCTATGAATATGCCATGAACTGCATGATGGTTTATCCAAAATTTCCGGCAATATTTCTGCGTTATTTTATGTCTCATAAAGGTTT
>DHOG01000100.1:0-8889 GCA_002410715.1 Ruminococcaceae bacterium UBA5396
AAAACGGTATGATGTCATAGGGAGAGGTCTATGCTTTCAGATATTGTCTTGAAAACACTAGCAGACGAATACGACATCCAGCCGACTCGATGTCAGGAAACACACGGCATCATGATAAAGAGCAATTATGTTGTAACCGATGACAAAGGTGACATTTGGTTTGTTAAGTATTATCCTCTTGCGTTTGGAGAATCAGAACTGGCCCGATTGGGTCAAATTTATTGTCTGTTGGAACAATACAGTGTTCCCACCTGCAAGGTAAGAGAGAACATAAAAACACGAAAGCTCTATATGCGGGCGTGTTCAGGGTTCTATTTAGTTTACAATTTCATTAATGCAGACGTAGCAGATAGCCGCTCTGTTATCAAAATAACGGATACTCTACGAAACCTTCATGGCATATCTGACGCTTCATTCAAAATGATTCTGGGCAGTACACATAATCGGATTCAGTTTGCTCGGTCGGTATATTCAAAGCTACCGTACCCACAATACCAATTGTTTAAAACATATTTAGGCGATAAAGTTGAAGAGATCGGACGGCTGCTGAATATGCCCGTATGGCCTTGCAACGCTGTTATCCATGGAGATTTAAACCTGAGAAATATCTTGGTTAAAGGTGATGAAATCTATTTTATTGATCTTGATGAAATTCGGTTGGGGGACCCGATAGAGGATTTAGCTAGTTTAATTTATTCGTTGCTGTATCGCAATGGGGTATTGGATTTCCAATCCTCTCACGATATCCGCAGTCTCATGTCACATTTTTTTTACGGAATGCTTACTCCAGAAAATATAGACAAAACCGAGCATGTGCTAAAGGTGAACTGTATTGTTTATTTGATGCAACGCGCGGACGATTACGCATATCTTATACGACATAAAAGTACACGTAAGTTTATGGATAGCCTTCTCGCAATCCTTAGTAATAATGTGGTTGCAAAACTTTGTGCTCATGACATATAAAAATAGAAAGGACTATTAAAAAGGTGATAACAACATATTATATTTTACTTACGCTTGTGATAATTAGTGAGCTCTCAATTCTGAGTGGGTTACTGCTATGCCGTGATTCTCGGATCAAAAAACGCTATATGAACTATACGGAAAATCCAGATGATGGTTA
The DNA here is from genome assembly GCA_002410715.1 of Ruminococcaceae bacterium UBA5396. Taxonomy (GTDB): domain Bacteria; phylum Bacillota; class Clostridia; order Oscillospirales; family Acutalibacteraceae; genus Avimonas. Next base: position 1,127 of record DHOG01000100.1, read on the forward strand.
CCAGTTTTATTTGATGATTCCAATGTTTGATGAATCGTCGGTAGCGGAAAAGGTATACGACTTCTTTTATCAGATTGCCGCGCCGAACGCTAAGTGTGTGTTTATAACCACAGAAAAAGAAACAAAAATTCAAGGCAGCTGCAAGACAAGAGAAGTGCTCGAGTCGCTTATGCGCGAAAAACATTGCGAAAATGTATTCATATGTCATTATCCCAAAACCACAGGGAACAAAGTCGAACAGCTGAATTATTTTCTGCATGCGCATAGAGCGGAACTGGACAAGCCTAATGTCTTCGTAATTGATTACGATTGTGATTCTCGACCAGATAGGGATGTTATTCGAGATTTGCGTTCAATACTTAACAGTACGCCCAACGCGAACATTATGCAGCAAAGCTCTCGGTTCTGGTCTGTTAATAGGGACTCTGCTTTATTAAATGTAGAAGCGATTTTTCAGACAAGATGGGCTTTTGGTTATGAAAGATTTGCGCAATACATATCGACCTTTGAGCCGCTTAACCGGTTGCTGGTTCCATTTTATTATTGCGTTGGCCACGGGCTATGCATTCGCGCATCGTTTCTTTATCATATCGGATTGTTTCCTTCACCTTTAGAAGATGTGCCTATGGGTATGATGATGACGTTGTTGCAAGAACCGATCTATCCCTGTGTTACAAAAGACATCGGAGAAGTAGTGCCTTCCGTTAAAGCGTTGCTTCGTCAGGCGGGCCATTGGGTTAGAAGCCCTCTGCAGACATTCCATGTATTGAAAAAGGCTAAGCAGCTTACCCACATTTCCATTTACAGGCAGACTGTCTATTTGTTGAGGATGGCCCTCGATATTATCAGCTGGATTCAATATTTGCTTTTGCTCCTACTGTCGTTGTCTTTGTTGTGGCGTTCCGTCTGGTATGTCTTAGCCTATGTGATATTCTTATACTTGATTTCTTTTCTTTCAGGGCTGCTTACAAACAAGCTTTATAGCGGCGAAAAGACCTGTATGGATTTACGCACATTTATTTTGCTACCGGTGCGACACATCATACGTGGCTTTTCAGTGTTTTCTTGCCTATATCAACATTGCTTCGGATGGTTTTACGATAAAAGGAAAAACAAGTAAAATGTTGCATTAATGTGAGAAAGGCATAGTTATGAAAAATATCAAGCGGGTCTTGTTGCTCGATTTGTTTGCGGACAGAATTGTGGTTGAATCGGTTGGATTGGGCTCGTTGTCTGCATATCTCAAGCAACATGGGTATGAAACCATGTTGCGTGCCTACCCCAAAGATTCCGTTGAATATGATCAAATCATGGTTTTTCAACCGGATATCGTCGGTATCACGGTGAATTTTGAAACAATTGGATTCATCGGTGAGGTGTGCGATACCATCTGTCGTTTCATTCCTGATGTCATCTTCTTTACAGGAGGCTACCTCGCATCCAATAATACAGAGGCGGTCATGACGGACATCCCGATATTTGAATTTGCCATTCGCGGCGAGGGAGAGTTATCCCTCCTGGCCGTACTGCAGGCTATTGCTAATGGAAGGCCGTATAGTGATGTGGAAGGAATAAGCTATCGGGAAAACGGGAAGCTCATACACAACATTGACCGTACTTTGATTCAAGATCTTGACATATTGCCTTTTCCTGACCGTTCTGTTATGCGGCAATACGCTATCCCTATTGCTCAGATTGAGGGGGCGAGGGGGTGCCCCTGCCGCTGCACATTCTGTTCATATCAGGCATTCTGGGCGTGTAATAACAAGCAAGAACAGGGGAACTGGAGGGCAAAAAGCCCCAGCGTGATCGTGGATGAAATAGAACAGATTTTGCGAGAAGACGGTATTACTCGTTTTCGTTTTCTAGACAGCAGTTTCGAAAACCCACACCTAAACAGCGAGAGGATGAACCAGATTGCGGATGAGTTGATAAAAAGAGATTTAAACATCACCTATTTTGTCAACTTCAGGGCGAGCGTTCATCGAATACTGGACGAATCCTTGATGCACAAATTAATCCAATCTGGTCTCATTTCCATTTTTTTAGGGATTGAATCCTTTGATAGGAACGATTTAAAAATATTCAACAAGTCGTCTACGGAAGATGATACGCATAGGGCAATTGAACTGCTTCAGTCGTACCCGATTTACCTTAATATCGGTATGATAAACTTCCATCCATACGCTACCACCGGCAGTTTGCGCAAAAATGCGGAGATGCTGCAAAAATACGGGTTCAGCGGCAGGCTGCTGTTCTTACGCGAACTAACGATTTTCGACGGTACTCCGATTTGTGATCAGGTTAGAGGGGACGGCTTGATGCAAGGAATGTATCATCAAGTTTATAACTATAAGTTCAATGATTTGAGGGTCGAATTTATTTATCGATATTTGCAGGAACTGCATATTCGCTATCCTGATCTGATTAAGCTTGAAACCTACGCCACCAGTTATTCTCATTTGCTTAATCACCTTAAGCGGTATTTTACTAAGGCCGGAGACCACAATGCTGTAGAGCATGTAGGAGTTTTCGAACAGAAATTAACGGATATTCTTACGATGCTTGGGGATGGGTTTACTCGCCTTGCTTTATCGTTGATCGATTTGTCTGAAAAAGGCTGGAACAACGTGGATGCAGACCGATTATTTAATAACGTATTTGGTACATCGGTTTTTGCAGATTTTGCTCGCAGATTGGAATTAAGCACCCTTGTTCTTCAAAAGAATCTGCTCCGGATCAATCCGAATTATATCAATCATTTCGTGTATCGTAATGAATAATTGAGGGTGACATTTCATGCACTCAGGAATTGTGTTTGATATAAAAGAACTCACAGTATATGACGGACCCGGCTTGAATGTCGCTGTTTTTTTTAAAGGATGCCCGTTGCGTTGCTGGTGGTGTCATAATCCTGAAGGCCTTGAACTGGGGTATACGAAAAGCCAAAATGGAATCATAGGAACCGAATATACATCAAAGGATCTTGTGCATGTCTTGGAGCAGTATGTTCCGATACAAAGACGCCTTGGGGGGAGCCTTATTTTTTCTGGCGGTGAACCGTTAATGCAGCATGCATTCCTGGTGGACACCCTTACTCGGTTGCGGTCAAATATTGTATTGGATACCTGTGGTTATGCGGATGAAGAGGTATTCCACAGTATACTTCCGTTGGTTAACTTGGTTTATTTTGATTTAAAGCTTTTGGATGATGTGGCACATATTTACTATACTTCAAAAAGCAATCAGCCCATATTAAAGAACATTATGTGGTTGGAGAAGTGTGGAGTACCCGTTATTATCCGCACCCCACTTATTCCGAAAATTACCGATACCTTGCCAAATTTGCGTGAAATAGCCCGGATTGTTGGCTCTCTTCCTAATGTCACGCGATGGGAACTGATGCATTACAACCCGTTCACACGTTCGAAATACGAAGCGCTAAATATGATTTGTCCATATCAAGAGACGACCCAGTCAGAAATAGATATACCGTATTTAGAAATGAACGGGATATTGTGCGATAAAGTGGAGGTATTGCGCATTGGAGGATAAACGCTTAGAACGATTAAAGGAAAAAGTTTTGACCGGCCATTATAAACAATACAGGGCAACATCCATCAGCAATATACAGGCAGAAAACGACTGTGAAAGCCTGACATGGGATGAAATGGTGGCAACGTTGCTCCGTACTATGGTCAATAGAGAAAATGCTGTGATAGAAGATGATGAGCGTATTGTCTTTACCAGAACAACGCCACATCCCATAAATCCGGTTCCAAAAGCTTTTGTAGAACAAGAAAACAAAATGAAAAAACCGCTGATTGGGAATCGCGTCCACAATATTTGCGCGGATTGGGGCATGATTTTGCAGCAAGGATTGTCGGGAAGAGAAAAGGCCACATTAGAGGCGCTTGAAAAATATGGACAGGCTAGAGATAAAAAAATATTTTTAGACTGTGTACTGGACTCACTTGATAGCATCCGATCATTGGTGGGCAAGTACAGGGCCTGCGCTAAAGAAAAAAATCGGATGGATATTTACTCCATGTTATCACATGTGCCGGAAAGCCAGCCAAGATCTTTCCATGAAGCCTTACAATCACTTCGGTTTTTCCAAGCTGTTCTGTGGATGTGTGGACATAATCATGTCGGGTTCGGAAGATTTGACCAGTATATGTGGCCCTATTTGCAGCGCGATCTTGAACACCATATCTTATCGGCTGACACTGCTTACGAATTATTGCGGGAGTTCCTGATAGCTATCAACAGGGATACCGATGTATATCCTGGGATTCAGCAGGGGGACAATGGACAAACGTTGATTGTCGGTGGTGTGACCTCGTCGGGAGAAAGTGCGGATAACCTATTGACACGGTTAGTATTGCAGGCTGCGTGTGAATTAGCTCTTCCTGATCCAAAAATCAATTTACGTATCCATTCAGATACTAGTGATGATATTATGCAACTTGCAGGGAAACTTGTGCAAAGAGGCTTGGGGTTTCCGCAAGTCTCTAACGATGATGTCGTGATTCCTGCTCTCATCGCACATGGTTACGCGCCGCAAGATGCCAGAAATTATGTGGTTGCCGCATGTTGGGAGTTTATTATCCCTGGCAAAGGCATTGATGTTCCTAACATTAACGCACTGTCTTTTCCGGCTGAGGCGGACAATGCCATACGCGATGGACTTGCTAAAAATCTGACATTTGGAGATATTCTGCAAAACACAAGACGCAATATCGAAAAAAGAGTATCACAGTATATAAATAACAAGTCGCAACTTTCTTACTGGCCTCCTTCTCCGCTTTATTCTGCTTATATGACTGATTGTGTGGAAAAAGGACTCGATGTCAACAATGGAGGGGCAATATATCAAAATTATGGCATTCATGGAGCTGGCAGCGCACACGCCGCCGATGCCTTGTGCGCGATCAGAGAGAATGTGTATAGGAAAAAAGTTGTGAGTCCTTGGGAATATTTATCTGCCTTACAGAACAATTGGGAAGGTGCTGAAGAGTTGCGTGGCAAAATAATCCGCGATTGTCCACATGTTGGAAACAACGATGATCTAGCGGACGAACTTTTAGTTATATTGTTTTCCTTTTTTGCAGATGCATGCGAGAAAGTCACAAAAAAAGCGCAAAAAAGCGGACGACCCGTTGTTGTGCGTCCAGGTAGTGGCAGCGCCATGTTTTACTTATGGTTGACAAGAAAATTAAGAGATAATCAGATTGAACCGGTGGTGGAGGCGACTGCGGAAGGCAGAAAAACAGGGGATCCCATTTCGGCTAATTTGTCGCCTTCGATGGGTATTAAAACTAAAGGGCCAATTAGTTGTCTGTTGTCTTTTTCTAAAATCGACTATCGACGAATATATAACGGTGGTCCTATCACATTAGATTTGATGCCGCAGACATTTCAGGGTAAAAAAGGTTTAGCGCAGATAGTCAATATCATTAAGACATTCTACGTAACTGGGTGTCAGCAGCTACAAATCAATATGGTTTCAGTGGATGATTTACGTGAAGCTCAGAAAAATCCTAAAAGATACAGCAATCTAGTCGTTCGGGTGTGGGGTTGGAGCGCTTATTTCTGTGAACTTGATGAGTTGTTTCAGGAACACCTGATTAGGCGCCAGTATTATCAGTAAATAACCTTGTGAAGATAATAACCCATCCGGTATGCGACACCAACCTATATCGTTAAAAAGGAGGAATCCGATAATGGAAGACTTTGTGCAAAACATAGTCCAAAGTGCAATGGGGACATCGGTAGATACCGACGGTGATCTTTTTTTAGCAGGACTGGATTCCCTTGGGGTTTTAAAAATAATATCCTTTATCGAGAAAGAGTATGAGATAGAAATCGACGATGAGGATCTGACGATGGATAATATGCGCACAGTCGGCTCCATTTGTAAAATGATAAAAAAATACCAGTAGATTGCTATGTATTGCCGGATGTCATTAAATTACTCTATATCGACAGGAGCGTAAGCTTGTGGTTAGTGTCTTGTTTCCGGTTTATAATCAGTATGACGAGCTTGCCTTAGCATTAGATGCCTTAAATCGGCAGGACTATTTGGAGCCGTTTGAGGTGGTGGTAGTGGACGATAAATCGGCCCATATTCCAAGACAGGTGATCGACAGATATTCTACTATGTCTCGTTATTCATTGGTGTTTGCCGAGAATCCCGTTAATATGGGTAGGGCAGCCACTCGAAACATATTACTTGATAAATCCCACGGCGATATCCTTATATTCTGCGATGCCGACCGATTTCCGCATGGGTCCTTCATTAAAGATCATATTGAATGTTTGGATACGATACCGCGATGCATTAGTATCGGAAAAGTAATGGAAACCTATGAATCTGTCCGAGCTATTCAAGAACGGCCTGGCGCTGCATGCGTTTCGCGTAAGGCAGTGTACTATAAAACAATTCAAAAACTGTTTGACGATGCAGGCAGATCTGATTCCGGCTTGGTTTGGCTGGCCACCCTATCTGGTAATCTTGCTATACGGCGTGAGGACTTGAGAGACGAACGTTTTGACGAGTCTTTTCGAGAATGGGGATTTGAGCATTTTGAACTCGGGTACCGGCTTGTTCAAAAGGGGTTGGAGGTTGTTCTGAACAAAGGAGCAATCAACACCCACATTGCCCATCCCCGTAACACTATGGATTATGAAAATTGCATAGAAAAAAGTTATGCACATTTTTATGCGAAATATCCGGGCACGATGGTACAGTATTTGCGTGATTTCATTTTAGGTAACATTTCTTTGCAAGAATATGAGTTGCTAAGTAGTGGACAAAAGATTTGGATGCAAGGCAAGAAGCCGATTTACAATATGATTATCAACATGTGAAAGGACGCACGAGACTATGATTATAGCCTTTGCCGGGTGCGATGGTGTCGGAAAGACTACCTTGTTATATGAAACGGAGAAAATGCTGCGAAGCCAAGGGTATAGCGTTAAGGCATTTAAACCCCTTGCGCAAAGTACTCCATTTTGCCAGAGCCTTCTGACAATAAAGCAGGGATACTCTGGCACTACCGGCGACCTAAACACTAGACTGCGATTGCTAATTGCATTTGAGACGTATCGAATTTCGCTCAAGCTCAAAGAAGAACAGAACAAGTATGATTATATTCTTTTGGATCGATGGACCCTTTGCCAGCGTGTATACGCGGCTATTTGGCAAAACATCGAGCCCTTGGCGGAGCATATTTTGAATCAATGTTTGGATCCGGATATAACTTTTATTATCGACGCTGATGAAGAGGATGTGGATAGGAGATTATCACAAAGAACTGAACGCAAACCAATCGAGAATATGTTTGCGCTCAAACGGGTGTTGCGTAGCTATCGGAATCATGCGAAGCTAACTCGCAACAAATTTGTGCTAATTGATAATCGCGAGGGGAAAATGGAGTCGGCCGTGCAGGAAATATTAAACAAACTAAACGAGTTCGTGCCGGCGTAATATCTGCTGGGGAGGAAAGCCATGTTAAGTTGCTGGGGCCGTACAATTAACGAGAGCTGGGAAAATGCCATGCGTTCATTTTTAAGCGCGCATACCCTCTCCATATATGAAGGACGCGAGACGGCGATTGTTCACAATATGCTTGTCCATATCGAGGATCCAACACCGAACACAGAGCCTTCTGATTTGTGTTTGTGGACAGAAGTGTTGAAAGAACAATATATTCGTGCTGTCGATTATCCTGGCGCCTCTTTGGAAATCAATCGGTTGT
>DHOG01000100.1:9041-9720 GCA_002410715.1 Ruminococcaceae bacterium UBA5396
CCTCTTTGGAAATCAATCGGTTGTTTATTCCGTTTGAATATGGCAAGAACCAGTATGACTTGCTGCTGCATACTTTAAGCAACAGGGTAACAGATCGACCTGTGTATGCCACCCTCAATAATCCTATGTTAGACTTAGCCCCAAATCGCCCCTTGCCGTGCCTAACCTCGATTGAGTTCCAAAAGACGCAGCGAATGCTGGACATAAAAGCTTTTTATTCCGTCTTGAATCTGTACACACATGGGCTATTAGATATGAATCAGATTGCCTATATGCACACAAAAATATGTCGACAACTTTCCTGTGCAAAAGGGAGCCTTACTCTTTATATCTCACACTCGGTCATGAATGCTGTTGATTGCCTAATTTGCAGGGAGGTGATTATGAGGGATGTATCCGACCAATAATGACGTTCCTACGTCTTTTTGCCTTATCGGTGATCTAGGAAGCGAAGCCGTGAGAAATGACCTACTGGCTGCTTTACTAAATAACGGGTTTGCATCTTTTATTTACTTACAATCCGCCTTAGTTCACTGCGAATCCCTGCCAAACTCATTAGAACCTTTTGTTGAGACATGGTCCTTTATCGATGAAGCTAGTGATGTCAAGATAGGGCAAGATTTGCCAGAAATTTACCCCTTACTTTATCAGGATGCGCTCGATAAGAATAAATATTCCC
>DHOG01000100.1:9890-10205 GCA_002410715.1 Ruminococcaceae bacterium UBA5396
CTTATTTGATGTGGATATCCCAAGTGAAAGGGTGTTTCGAAAACCGGCGAGCAGCTTTAGAGAAAAAATGGAGTTGTTTGATATCTACACTGCCGTCATTTTAAAGACACCAGTGTTGGCCTATGTCAACATGAAAGATAATTTGAAAATGTTTAGCCAAGAGAACCAACTTCGCCTGAGACGACATGGTATGTCCATTCTATCCGAGCCACAGCACGAAAGCCTGATAACGTCCCAAAACTGGTTGTATTCTGTTAGACGTTTTAAATTTACAAACAATATTCCGCTGTATCCATTATTTACTGAATGGCTGAA
>DHOG01000100.1:10358-26145 GCA_002410715.1 Ruminococcaceae bacterium UBA5396
CATTATTTACTGAATGGCTGAAGACCAGGATGACATGCGATTTGCACATCACCTTCATTAACAGGGAGGAAAGTACTGGATGTGAAAAGTAAGATGATAGTATTTGATTTAGACGGCACCTGCCTGACAAACGATTATCATATTACAGATAACCTTAAGCATCTGATTCAGGAACTGAGCAAAGATAATTGCGTTTTTATTGCCACTGGTAGATCCCTATCAGACGCATATCGATATTATAGGCAGCTAGATATCAACAGTGAAATCATATGCCACAACGGTGCTTTTATTTACGCGCCTAAAGATATGCGAGTCATATTTAATAGCTATATGGAAGACTATGCAAATATTATGTTGTTTCTCAAAGAAAACATGGGAAAAATATGCATGGATAATATTGTAATATCGCAGGGTATCAATACTTATCGGTTAGGGAATGCCAATCCGTTTCTATGTGACATGATGTATGATGAGGATTTACCTAATATCGCGCTTGACATAGATGCCATGCTTTTAGCGATAAAAGGAGCTCATCGAATTATTATCAGCGTGTCACCCGCAAAGCGCATGCAGTTGATGAAGCAGCTTAAGGAGCTTTTTCATCAGATCGACGTCTTTTCTTGGAACGGTCGCGATGACATTGTCGATATTAGTGTTGGGGGATTTGACAAATGGGATGCAATCGCATATCTGGCGGCACAACGCAAAATTGAACCAGGAAATATCATTGCCTTCGGAGATGGTGATAATGATGTCCGAATGCTTCAGAAATCCGGTATAGGCGTGTGCATGCTTAACGGTACGAGCGCCGCCAAAATTGCTGCGAAACAGATAACCCAGTTTGACAACAATAATGATGGTGTCTTCAAATGCCTCCTAAACTTTGTGAGGATTTGACTATGAATACGACGGAATATGCTTTGCTGGAGTGTTTACGGTACATAAAAAATTCCAAACCCGGCGAAAAAAAAGCTCCTCCACATTGTGACGCGCAATTATTGCACAAACTGATGCGCAAACAGGGGGTGGAACTGGTTTTGGATCATTTTGTACAGATGCCTCGCGATATCCGTATCATCAACCAGCTAGAGCGAGAGGCACATGAGAAGGCGTATGCTACAATGTACGCTTCTGTAAGTCCGGTTTTCGATCGCTTGAAAAAGGATGGCGTACCTTATGCAGTCACGAAGGGGCTGTTTCTCGCGGCAAAAGTGTATCCGCGGGTAGGTGACCGTAAATTCGGTGATATCGATATCCTTATTGATGAGATGAATTTGCCTTCTTTAGTTGACGCACTTCATTTAGAGGGGTTCCGGCAGGGCCGTTTTGATAAAGAAAAACGGGCTATAAAACCAATTGACCGGCATGAGGAATTATTTTTTCTTACTTACTCACATCAGACGGCTACTTTCCGAAAAGTAGTGGAGGGCCTTTACATGCACTATATGAATGTGGATATCAATCGCCATATCCTCTGGGGCGAGTGCAAGGATCGATATAGTGCCATTTCTATCAAGGACTTTCTTTCCCACTCACGCCCGTTTTCATTTGCAGGAACGTCTTTTCCTGTTTTGTCGGATGAATTTGGGTTTATCCATATTGCATTACATCTTTATAATGACTTAAATTCACTTAGCATATTGCATACTGATAAAAGCTATAACCTGCGCGGGTTTACTGACATTTACCTAATGGTTCGGAATCTACCTCTAAATTGGAAGAAAATCCAATTTTATTGTCGAGTGAATGAACTTGAACAATACGTGTATTTTGTTTTGTCGTTAACAGCGCAAGTATTTGAAGATGGGACACTCCTAACATTGATGGAGAAACCAGCTATATATAACGATACATTCGAACACACTTTTGGCTTAAGCGACGACGAGCGTAAACAATGGAACCACTCCTTATGGGAACGCATTTTTTGCCCTAATAAGAAAGATATGCTTTCCTGTTATTTGACTGATAGAGATATGCAAAAGATTACTTATAACAGCCGGTTTGTGTGAAAGGGAATGATAGAGATTAAAAATAGCAATAAAACGGTAGACACTAGCGCGTACAATTGCCTGGGTATATTGTTGGCAACGGCAGCGGTACAACTTGGGGTCTTTTACCAGATGATGGCAAGGGGAGGATGGGTGTTTGATTTTGACAGTTCGCTTGAAGGGACCATTGGGAACAAATTGTCTTGTAAACAAAGACATGACTTTATGGAATCATTTGAAAAATATCATGAAGTTGTTGCCCAAAAACACGAATTGAATAGGTCAACCTTTATAACGAAGGTGGCCGAATGGCTATCCGATAATACACCGGTTATAATAAATACTGATTCCTTTTGGTGTCCATGGAGTTTTGCCTATCATAAAAGGAACTATCTACACTCCTTTATGATTACTGGAGTTAATGCGACAACCAATATGCTGATATGCCGTGATCCTTACATCACCGAGAAGATATTGCATGCATCGCTGGATGATATTTACCCCGGAGTACGCCATTGTTTTACCATACATAAGAAACCAAATCCGATAGAACCTTCCCTCATCCTATTGGCATTAAAGGAGGATGTTGAACAGTTACTAAATGACGGGGATTCGATGTTCGACAACCTACACATTTTTGGTGAGAGGCTGGATTGCATGAGTATTTCCGTCGAATGCAAAGGATTTGAGGATTCTCTCTACGCAGTCCCCCTTTTTGAAAAGCTAAAGAGCGTTACATGCAGCAGACGAGGATATTCCTACATGGTTCAATATATTGCGTACTTACTCAACGATTCGCACGTGTCTGATTTGTCGGAACGGTTATTTAAAATATCCACGATTTGGGAGGAAATAAGGGGACGACTGATACGGCATTACCTGCGTGGCAAATATGAGGGGCTTCATTTGCTTTCGCGCGAAATCCATCAAATAGCGGAAGATGAGCTATCTATAGCCGTTTCCCTGTCCATGGTGCTGAACAAAAAGTATTTTTAACAGGGTGGTATGGTATGATGAATGTTTTTAATGCCGAACTGGAGGAAACACTTAAGGAACATCCTACCATAAATCATTTTTTTGAACAAGCCGTTGAGGAAGTGCCAAATGCCATTGCAATCGAAACTGACACCCAGAGTATAACTTATGCCGAACTCAACAACAAGGCAAACTGCTTGGCACGCGCACTGCTGAAACTAGGAGTGAAACCGGAACAGGTAGTTGCGCTGCAAATGGAACGTTCTATTGAGATGGTGACCGCGATTTTGGCTATCTTAAAAGCCGGTGGAGCATATTTGCCGATAGATGTGGCCGCACCGCGGGAGCGAGTCCTGTATATGCTCTCGAACAGCGGTGCTGGTTTACTGCTGCATCAACGTGGTATCCTCGGCGAGTATCCTCATGTCGCTTCCCTAGATACACGAATCGTTCCGACAGACTCCGAAGTCACAAATTTGCAGATCCCAATGAATCATACTCAGCTGGCCTATGTGATTTATACATCAGGCTCAACGGGAACGCCAAAGGGCGTTATGATCGAACATGGTTCTATTATCAATCGGCTTGTATGGATGAAACAAGCCTATCAGATATCAGATAGTAACCGAATTTTGCATAAAACACCGTATACATTCGACGTGTCAGTATGGGAGATGTTTCTTTGGTTTTTCGCTCGTGCGCGATTGGTGCTTCTGCCTCATGGAGAGGAATATAACATACAGCTTATTCAGGCGTATATTCGGCAGTTTAAGGTGACAGACTGCCATTTTATTCCTTCGTTACTTAGCGCGCTTCTTAAACAAATCGACAGCCAAAAGCAAGATATAACGAACCTTAAATCACTAAATAACGTGTATTGCAGCGGAGAAGTGTTAAATTGTGAGACCGTTATGAGCTTTCGTTCTTCACTATACGCCCGTTATGGAACTCGCCTTCACAATTTATACGGCCCGACAGAGACGGCCGTTGACGTGACCAGTTTCGACTGCACCGCCCACGACCATGTACAGGAAATCGTTCCGATTGGCACGGCAATTGCCAATACCGAAATTTATATTTTAACGCCAGATGGCAGGATGTGTGCAGACAATATGCCCGGTGAGTTATGCATTGCGGGAGCCAATGTCGGAAGGGGATATATACATCAGCCTGAGTTAACTCAGAAACATTTTGTGGAAGACATCAAGCGGCCTAACAAAAGGATGTTTAAAACGGGGGATTTGGCAAAATGGCAGGGTGACTTAGTCGTTTACTTGGGGCGGATGGATAATCAAGTCAAAATAAGGGGTATGCGTGTTGAGCCGGAGGAAATTGAAAATGCAATCCTGCAATTTAGTAATATATGTAAGGTTGTGGTATGTGGCATTCGAAACAAGGCAGACACCTCAGACAGCTTGCTTGCCGCAATGTATGAATCCCCCGTTCCAGTAGATATATCACGCTTGACTGAAAACCTGTGCCAAAGACTGCCCGATTATATGATCCCCGGTATTTTCATGCATGCGGAAAAGCTCCCGCTATTAAGCAATGGCAAACTAAACCGCAGGGCAGTAAAGGCTGAAATAGAAGCCATTCAACAGGCGGAAACAACAAAATCGTCATACCTGTTAGATGACATGGAAGAACAGGTGCTATCAGTTATACGGGGCGCCATTCATCCTTTGGTCGCGCAGAACGTTTCATTTAATAAAGGCCTCAATGAGGTGGGCATTGATTCCATGACTTATCTTTCTGTAGTAGTCGCCCTAGAAGAGTTTTTTGGCATCTATTTTGACGCCACCATGCTGGCATATGGTACTCAAACCGATGTGAAATCACTGATAGATTATGTTATCAAGAAGGTCGATAGAAACAATTCCACTACTCGTGTGACAAACGGTGCGCAAACATGAAGGTATGTGATTTATTAAAAAGGCAACAAAACAATACGCAGAATTATATAGCAGATAACGACGGCGCAATTCAATATGCTGAGTGGCATGCGCGCAGCATAGAGGTATCGAAAAAAATACAAGAAATGCAAATACATAATGAATGTGTTGTTTTGTTCCTGCCTAATTCCATCCAGTATGCCGTCGCCTATTTCGGAATCGCATATTCCAAAAATGTCATTGTCCCATTAGATATACGTGCACGACAACCAGAAATTGAAAGTACTATCCGCTACTGCGAATCCAAGCTAATTATCACGGTTACACGATATCAGGCGTTTTTGAAGGAAGTACTGCATCAGTATCCGCATACTGTGTCAGCATATATGATAGACCGGGATGAAATAATTATGCTCTGCGGATTGGAAACACATGTGGAATCATCGGGATATGATTTTGCTACGGAGGATGTACTATTAATGTTGCACACCTCCGGCACCACCAGCAATCCCAAACGCATCATGCTGACAAACGAGAATCTAATTAGTAATGTGGAATCGAATATCGCATCTCTTCAATTTACACAGGATGATGTGACGCTAATTATGCTCCCAATGTGCTTTGGATACTGCAACACCGCTCAATTTCTGACACACGCTTATCTTGGTGCCGATATCGTTATTTACAACGCAGTTTTTTTTGCTAAAGAGTTTTTCGAGATGATAAAAATTCATCATATTACTAACTTTACAGCTGTGCCCTATATGTTGCACAAACTGCTTGCCTACCGGCATAAGAGCGGAATTGAGTATCCAAACTTGAGGTATATTTGCTTCGGAGGTAGTAAAACAGACCCAGACACACTACGCTTGCTGATTGAAAAATACCCTGGGACAGGGTTTGTACACACCTATGGACAAACAGAATGTTCGCCTCGCTTAACGGCTCTAATGCCCCAAGATTCGCTGCGGAAAATAGGCTCGGTTGGCAAACCAATTCCTGGTGTCCATGTTATTGTTAGGACACCGGACGGAACAGTAGCAGCGCCCATGGTAGTCGGAGAAATACTTGCACAAGGCAAGAACATCATGAAAGGATATTACAAACAAGAGGCCATTACTAAAAAAAATTTGGTCGATGGGTGGCTGCATACGGGCGATTTAGGCTATTTCGACCACGAAGGTTATCTGTATATCACTGGAAGGATAAAGAACATGATCATTTCAGGCGGTCAAAATCTTTATCCAGAAGAAATCGAAGAAATCATTTTGACACACCACAGTGTGAAAGAAGTGTATGTGTATGCGAAAAGTCATGCATTGCTGGGTGAAGTTCCAGTTGCCGATGTGGTCATGTCGGATACAGTGAAAGTGGGTGAGCTGCCCGTGTATCTTGAGAAGCGTTTAGCTAAGCATAAAATACCCGTGGAGTTTAATGTAGTGGAAAGTCTAGAAAAAACATATAACGGCAAAATCAAACGCTCAAATTTAAAGAACAGGATATGATGAAGATGACTATATGTCTGTATTCCCAAATTAAAAAGAAAATGGAAGAAAATCCGGAGGCAACGGTTCTTTACCGCAATGACGCCCAGCTCACCCGTGGAAAACTTCTGGAAAAAGCTAATCAATTTGCAGGTTATTTGCAGGACAATGGAATTAAAAAAGAAGATGTTGTATGCATTGCCTCGAATAGCTCCTTTGAGCTAATGGCTTGCATTTTAGGAATTCTGCAGGCGGATGGAGCTTTTTTGCTGCTCTCACCAGATATGCCGAAAAAACGGATGGCATATATTCTGGATGAGATATCCCCTCGTTTTGTGTTTAAACAAAGGAATTTATCATGCGATTTCTGCGGTGTACCAATTGAGGATGTTTATAATGGTCAGCCTCGGTTATCTCTGGCTTGCAAACGCGAACCGGGTCAGCTCGCCTATGTATCATATACATCTGGCTCTACCGATGTACCAAAGGGGGTGATGGTAGAGGATAGTAATGTGCTGTCTTACTGCGCGGATTACGCCCGACGCTTCAATGTTACGAATCAGGACATTATTATTCAGGCATCAGTAGTCAATTTTGACGGATTTATAGAGGAAATGTTTGTACCGTTGCTTTACGATGCGTCCATTGTAATTCCTGAAAAACATGAACTGAAACATCCGCGGCTGATTTGTGATGTTATTAGGCGGTTCAAAGCGACAATATATGCAACCACTCCGCTGATGCTCAATGAATTGAATAAACTCGACAGCATCCCTCCGTTACGCATATTAATAAGCACAGGCGATGTTCTAAAAAGCAATTATTATACTAATTTGCTTGAACAGACAGCTGTCTATAATATGTACGGTCCGACCGAAACTACTGTTTGCGTAACTTGCTATTCCTGCGCAAAAAATGATGGAGATTACCCTCCTATCGGCAAGCCGCTGGACAATTGTTCTATTGATATAATGGGTGAAAACGGGGCCCCTGTTCAGAGGGGAATGAGAGGGGAAATATATATCGGTGGGGGCGGAGTCGCTCGCGGGTATTGGAAAGATGAAATGTTAACAAAGCAGTGTTTTGTCAGCCGCAATGGTAAACGGGTGTATCGTAGCGGGGATTACGGTTATGCAGACGCGAACGGTAATATCCATTTTATGGGGCGCATGGACAAACAGGTTAAAATCAGGGGATTTCGCGTTGAACTTGGAGAAATCGAATCCACTGCCACCAAATACGACGGGGTACAGAATGCGATTGCATTTATCCTGCCGGAAGTGAAGGGCAAAACGCTCGCTATGGCTTATGTGGCAGAAAGACCATGCGATCAGGACGAGTTTTTGTTATTCATGCGTAATACGCTTCCCGAGTACATGATCCCCAAACACGTCTTATCAGTGGATGCTATCCCAGTAACTGAGTTCGGCAAAACGGACTATTCTTGTTTGGAGGAATTGACATTGGAGAGTATCCGGCAAAGTGTCGATCGCCAAAGCAAAGAGGATGATTTATTATTTGATCGGTTTTTGACCGTTATTAATAGAAATGATAGCAAACTTTCGAAACAGGATTTGATAACAGATTGGGACTCCATCACATTCATCAGTATTATCGTGGAATTGGAAAATGAATATGATATTACCTTTGATGATGAGGACTTGCTCAAAGATAGCTATAGTAATCTGGGGAGCCTATACGATTACGTGATGAAAAAGGCGACTTCATGCAATATGAAATGAACTGAGTATTGAAAACCTTTAAGGTAGATATAGATATTCCAGCGGAAATTGCCCTGTATTAATACTTTTATAACAGGAGAATTTATGATTATTTCACACAAAAACAGTGTTGTATTAATTATCGGAGCGTCCTCGGGAATTGGCTATAAACTGGCAGAGGCATTTTACTCGGAAGGCGCCCGCGTTATCGCGACTTACCATTCGCATAGTGAATTGTTACCTATACGGGCCGAAAACGATCATTGGCTTGTTCGGCGTTGTGATATTACAGATGAGGATTCTTTATCTAACCTTTGTCATGAAGTGGTAAGGTATTTTCACACAATCGACGTAGCCATAAATTGTGCTGGAATATTAGAGGATAGCAGCTTGGCGGAAATGGGATATGAAACGTGGCAAAAGGTTTTAGACGTGAATCTCACGGGTTCCTATATTTTTATTAAGAACACGGCGGCGGTTATGAGAGGAAACAAGAAGGGCAAAATTATTCTGCTCTCCTCTATATGGGGTCATAATGGCAGAAAGTCTCAAGCTAACTATTCTGCGTCAAAAGCTGGGCTCCAGGCGCTAATGAAGGTCGCAGCCAAGGAGTTCGCGTCAGATAACATACAGATAAATGCTGTTTGTCCCGGCTTCATACAGACAAACTTAAATAAGGACTGCGTAAAAAAACTGAAAGCGGCGGAAGAAGAAAGCTACTTGCCCATCAACAATAACATAAACGACCTCATACATTTTCTACTGTTTTTCTGTACGGATAAGGTGTTATCTGTGACAGGACAGTGCTTTATTATTGATTCACGTATTATGTAAGGAGGGCTAATATGCTGATTTTTGACACGCTTGATGAAGCATATATATATTACGCTAAGATATTAAATGATGCATCTTCATGTGCGCCGCGAGGCATGGCAGTTAAGGAGATAATTGGAGCGGGGTTTGAGTTGCTGAACATTCGGAATCGGCTCATGTATGCAAAGGAACGCAATCCATCGCTATTTTTTCATATTGGTGAATTTTTATGGTATATCAGAGGCAGTGATGCACTGGATATTATACAGTATTATAGTAAAATGTATCCGAGATTCTCCGACGACCAGAAGACTCTGTATGGCGCATACGGAAAAAGGATATTTTCACAGAATAATGCGCAGATTTCCCCGTGGGACTGCATTATCAAGCTTTTGAAAGCAGATCCCGATTCGCGACAGGCGGTACTCTCCATATATGAACCGCATGATCTTTATACGCAGTCAAAGGATGTTCCTTGTACATGTTCACTTCAGTTTTTAATCAGAAAAGATCATTTATATTGTGTGACGTATATGCGTTCCAACGATTTATATCTCGGACTTCCCTATGATGTTTTTAGTTTTACCCTGCTACAGGAAATGCTGGCGAACGAACTTGGTGTGCAGGTTGGCTCATATCGGCACTATGTGGGCAGCTTACATGTATATGAAAAGAATTATCCAGATATCGCTAAGTGCCGTGACGCGGCAATTTGTCATCCCATGCCCATGTCTCCTATGCCGATACTGGACACGGTGCAAAGGCAAATACTGCTTGATTTCGAAGAGAGACTACGCCACAATGAATCGATCACTGAGGGCGAACTTGAACACTTGGATCCATATTGGAGACAATTTGCTATTATTCTTATGTACAAAGCAGCTGACGCATGGGGCACAATTCCTCCTACTCATACACTAGATGAACGATATCGCATAAAGCTGCAATAGAAAAGGTAGAAATAGGTGGGTACATGATACACAGACGCTTGACACATGAAATCAATCTGCAATATCGTATACAAGAGCATTCAGTCAACGGCATAATTCATACCTTGATGGACCGTAACTACGATAAAGCGCTTTTTTTAGTGCCAGGCATATATGGCGATCGGTGTGACTCGCGTGCGATGTACGTCCATTTAGCGCGCCGACTGTCCTGCGCAGGCTATAATGTGGTTCGGTTCGACTATGTCGGTGGTGGAACCAACTTAGGGAATTACGGCCTAAATGATTTTCAGTTTATGACGGACACATATGTGCAGTTTATACAGCAAGTGTGCGCGCAGTTTCCGTGGATAAGGCAACTAGGGATGATAGGTTTTAGTGAAGGAGGAAAAATCTGCGTTCGGGCCGTAGGAAAAACTTGCCTCCCAGTGTCCTATATCGGGTTTTGTAATGCCATCCTGGTAAAAGAGGAACTTTTGCTACCAATAAAGCGACCGAAGTTAATTAATGAACAGTTTGTGTATGACAGTGAATTTGGCGCGTGGACAAGTTTTGGCATAGTGGAACAATATAAGAATTGGCTAATTGGCAAAGACGAGTTTAAAGCTAATATCGTCTATGCAGGGGTCTATTCCAATGATGATCCGCTGACAACTGCCAGTCGAAGCTTTTTGCATCAGCAGAGGATCCCTGTTTCCTATATCTCGGAGGGGGATCATTTGTTTACCAGTGTGCCCGCTTTTACCAAAATGATAGCAACTTGGGAAAAAAGGATATCGTATGACTGGCCTATCGTGAACACCGGCCAAGAACATGAGTATTATATTCACTATCGAACCAGAAGAATCTGTGTCAAGGCGATCACTTCTCGGTCAGCGACAAAAACGTTGTTATATGTTCATGGTCTGGGACAGAACAAGGCCGGCCCTAGCTGTCTTTTTACGAACATGGCAAATGAGCTGACCACCATGAATCACGTGTTTTTTGATTTTGCGGGGTCTGGCGACAGCACGGGGGATATTGCCAGCATGACGCTGAACCGTTATTTGGGTCAACTTTCGTATATGATTAATTATGTAGAAGATTTATTTGCGACTACAAATATCATTTTGGTTGGCTCTGGAGCAGGGAATGCGTATCTTGGCATGTGTTCACGAGCCATCGGATACAAAAAAATTTACTTCCACCCAGAGGAATATTATATCTGGGACTTACTGTCTGAGGAAGAAAAGGCACTTGATGCGATTGATACCTATTCACTGTTCTCAAAATACGGATGGGCTGAGGCAGAGTTTCTTAAGCTTGGCAACATATTCAATCGTGCAAGCGGATTTATGGCGAATACCGATTATCTTAAATCCATCACCCACATTAAAGCACTTAAAAAAATCGCCCTTGGAGATCGAGACGCGATTTGCGTGACTAATGAGGAAGATACCGGGTCGAGCAACATTTGTGTCAAGGATGACAGCTATTTACTTATGTCTGCTAAACTGAGAGGAAAGGTCCTACAAGAACTTAAAAAAATCCTTTGACCTATTTCAAATCTCTGAGTCGCGTCATATACCTGCTGCTTTTACAACCATGGATGCGGCAAGAGAGAAGGCGATAATGCATTTGTTGCGCCGCTAAGATTGGGGGAGAACCATTGGAGACGACTAAGAAGCTTGTAAAGCTTTATTCAAAGTATAAGCTATATATCATCCTGCTGCTCATTAGCATACCAATCATATCTCAGATGAACATATGGTCTCAAACTATGCTCGGAGCGATAGTTGACTCCATATCGGATGTAGACTTGTGGCTTCCGCATGCTGGTGTCTATACGGCAGTTATAGTGGCCTATTTTCTGGCGAAACAGGTTTGCTCAATTATCGAACAGCGATTGTCATTTAAAGTAATATACAATCTGCGCGCCGCGATTGCAGAAAAGGTTCTGCATATAAAAAGCGAAATGTTACATCAGTTTTCTACTGATGATGTAATGCAAATGTGGAACAATGATATCCGTGAGATTCAGACGGTTTCGGTTAGTAGTATTTTTAATTTTTTGATTCTTGTGGTCAGTGCTATTTTGGCGCTCATCACGTTGGGCGGCATCTCATCTTACTTTCCGTTCATTGCACTCAGCATCAATATCCTATCGATGCTTCCTGTGAAAATTATAGGGAAAAGGAACAAGCAACGATCTCAGAATCAACGTAAAAGTCAGGTGGCTATGAACGAAAAGTTCTATACCATTATGAACGCCATACGGTTAATAAAAACATATGGCAAAGAAAAGATGGAAGTTGGCCAGTTTGAGCTTGCAAACAGCATTTATGTGGATGATAAACTAAGCTTTTTCTTATCATCTCGCATCTATAAAAGCGTCATCACCTCATTAAACTCCATTGCGCCTACGCTCATATTGCTAATAGCCAATTTTCAGATACGTGACGGGACTCTTACAATAGGTGATATAGTGCTGGCTACATCGCTGCTCGTAACCATCAGCCAACCCTTTAGTGCAGGTGGAAACTTCATTATCAATTTGAAAGCAATTGGTTTTAAATTTGATCACTTGTTCCGTTTTTTGGAAGCTGACAATGAGCGGTCGAAAGGAAGACTCTTGGATACAAACGAATCGTATGCGCTTGTATTTAATGATGTATCCTATTGTGTTAACAGCTTTAACCTGCTTAAGAATATTGCCATCTCCATCGCCCCTGGCCAGAAGGTGGCAGTTGTTGGAGAAAGCGGCTCGGGGAAAACCACCCTCAATAACCTAATTTTGGGATTGTATTTGCCTACGAGCGGTACACTTTTACTCAATGGTGTTGATATCCGTGAGTTTGACCTGCAGGCATATCGTAAGGATATCCACTACTCGCAAAGCAACGTGTACATCTACAACACCACTATTATGCAGAACCTAACTCTTTTTGGTGCGAAAGAGGATGCGTGCGTTCAGATATCACAGGCAATTGGATTTCATAATGAAGTTATTTCGATGGAGAACGGCTATGACACCGTGGTCGATGCCAGCGGTTCAAACATATCCGGGGGGCAGAAAAAGAAAATCGCCATTATCCGTGCTCTTACGCAACACAGTCATTTGTATGTGTTTGATGAAATAACCCGCGGAATTGATGAATCAGCCTCTGCATTAATCATGAATTATTTACTGGACAACATTAGAACGACAGCGATTTTTACTATGCATAACCTAGACGCAATTGAGCGTATGGACAAGATTATTGTAATGCAAACAGGTCATGTTATTGCGGAAGGGAAACACGAGGAGTTATACCAAGCCTGTGATTATTACCAGGAACTATATGATAATAGAAAAAGAGATGACAATGGATAATAATTTTGAAAAAGCATTTTACAAGAAAATGAATGATAAAAGACATCGTGTTGTATTATCAATCGCTTCAAGTATTTTTAGAAGCGTATTGATATTAATCCCAACGCTTCTGCTACGGAATATTTATAACGCCTTGGAACTGGGCTTAGATGCAATGGGTGTCATTGTGGCAATCATACTAACTTTTGTGTTACCTATTATTGTTGCTGCGTCTTACAGCCTGGATATACGATTGAGCAAGTATATTTTTATAATTATAAAAGATATCCGGGTACAGGCTATATCCAATATCGTAGGAATGAGACTTCGCGCAATTCTATCACAGAATAAAAGTAACCTTTTTAACAGGATTATCGTTGCACTCGAAGAGCTTGGCGAATATTATTACTATTCTTTAAATAATTCTACATGGTATATCACGACCTCAGTAGTTGGCATCGGGCTTATGCTGCTTATAAATTACCGAATCACAATCGTACTGCTGATTTTTGTGTTATTTCAAATTGGGTGTTCCTTGATTATACAAAAAAGGATTGAGAGAGTAAAGGAACAAGAGAATCAGTTACAGGCAAAGGGTTGCGACTATATTATTCGGATCATGACCTACAATTCATTCATAAAAACGGCTTTACTAGATAACAGTGAAATTGAGAATGAAAAAGGCTGGGAAAGAGATTCTTGGAAGACGAGTAAATTGAAGATTCAAAACGGCCAAATAATAGCGTTCCTATCCTTTGTGCTGACCCTAATGCGTACGCTGTATCTGTTTTTTGCCGCACATTATCTGTTTTTAAATAATAGTATGCTAAAGGGTGATTTTATTGCCCTCAACAGTTATATTGCGTGGCTGACACCTGTCTTTCTCGGTTTGCAGGAATGTATAGAAGATATTATCAGTGCCCGTGCTAACAAACGCAGAGTGAATGAGTGCCTAGAAGAAGAGGTTCTGGAAAATAAACAGAAAACTATAGTGCCAAATTCCCCACTCTCCCGAATGGAAGTCTCCCATCTGGCCTTTAAGTACAAAGGAGCGAATAAAGAACTCTTTTCAGACATATCTTTCAAGATGCAATCTGGCGAGGCACTCTTTATAGTGGGCGCCTCGGGTTCTGGCAAAAGCACGCTTCTTAATATTATGATGAATCTGGAGCCAAATTACGTTGGACAGATTATCTACAATGAATGTAATTTACAGCTGATTGACGATACGTGGCTGCATCAGAATGTCGTAATGGTTGGTCAGGATGTAGAGCTCCTTCCGACAACTTTACGGAAAAATATACTGTATTCAGGAGTAGAAGTTGAGGACATTGAGGTAATCCAGATTTTGCAATCCCTAAAGATTGGGTATCTCCTGGATATGCCAGGTGCCTTAGATTGGGACATGAAGGCAATCCCCCGCTTACTATCCGATGGAGAAAAAAAGCGAATATCCATAGCGCGGGCCATTCTGAGTAAACCACAGGCCCTGTTTCTGGATGAGCCCACAGCAGGCTTGGACAACATTAATAAAATGGATGTGATTAGATTCATTGAGCAAAGTGTCGACGGCATGCTTGTAATCGTTACCCATGACAGTGTTTTTACGGATCATGCACGTGTTTTATATATGAGTTAATTTGGCTGGAATTGGCAGCAGAAAAAGTACATGATCCAAATGACGACCCTCCTTACATCAAAAATGCCCGGAACAGGTAGGATTTAGCTTGCCTACTTTTTATAGAACTCGAAGGTCATATGACATTCCCCTTATTCCTAGCAATCGAAAACTAGATTACAAATAGCGTAGCGCAAAGTACATTTTTACTCTTACTGTCTAGCGTGGGAGCAATTTGTAACATGCTTTGTGTCGGCCAATATGAACTATGTTGATTGATTACGATCAACATAGTCTATATAATGATAAGAGAAGCTGTTCTGTGAAGCAATGTTTTCAAGGAGCAATGTGGCAGAGATGTCAGAAGCACTTCTCCCGCAACGCGCTGGATGTTTGCCCAAGAAGCTTTAGCTGGAGATAAAGGCAGCGCTCAAGAGTCTGTATGATTATGTCGCTGCAGTTAAACACCGCTACGCCACTGCTGTTCAATCCAGTGCGCCGTATTCACTTGTATGAGGTGACGACCGCGCTATGGCGATTCTCTTGAAAGACAGCATGATTTCCCGCTTCCAGCAGGAAGCCCCCCAAAGCGACAAATCTGCTGGAAGGGAGTTTCGATGATGTTCTGGCCATTCTGATCCTGTCGTTCTCTGCGCCGTCGGCTTCGAACCGCCTATGGGATTGATGAATACGGCGTAAGAAAACAGACAGTAGGGGCGCTGAGAATGGACACAAGGGAATCTGCTGTAGTAAAGTTGGGGTTGGCACATCAAAAGGTGTGACTAACTTCAAGGAGGGTTAAGTACATGATCAATTACATAGAGATTCTGTGGTTTCGAAGCCTAGGGATCAATCACAGCAGGATGGCCGAGAGCATGGGGATCTTCCGGCAGGCGGTTACTACAGCGGGCGGCAGCACAGCGGCTCAAGCCTACAAGCATCAAAGTGTAATTGTTACTTCCAACTTGGAGTTTGCCAGTGGAATTCCGTACTAGGAGATAACCGCTTAACTGCCGCC
>DHOG01000100.1:26295-28227 GCA_002410715.1 Ruminococcaceae bacterium UBA5396
GGAGATAACCGCTTAACTGCCGCCATGATTGACCGCCTTTTACATCACGCCCACATCCTGGTTTTTGACGGCCAGAGTTACCGCCTTAAGAAAGCGCTGTCTAGCCTGGCACAGGATCAGAAGAACGTGATGTTTTACAAAGTTAATTTTACCGAAATGTGATGGCAGCTAAACTATATACTTTTCAATTGCCAAATTCGACAATTCGTGATTGCCAAGCATAAGTGAGGAAGAATTCATGCGACTGAATATCAAGTTGAGTTACGAGGCAGCATATGATTGCTTCGAAAACCTGATACCACCGATTGCGAGATGGTATGGCAAAGATTATGAATTAATGTCGATGCACTCATGGGGATTTAGATATAGACCGTCTCCAAAAAATCACGGAGAACTGTTTAGTCGCTCTTTTGATTCTGGGACATATCCCAACTTGGAATACTTAGGCAAATTTCATGGCATTCAACTAATCCACCATACGAAGCTCTGTTTTGATAGTATGATCAACATAATTAAAAGCGAACTGGACACTCAGAAACCAGTAATCATATTCAACGATTTATACTGGTGTCCTTGGTATACTTCAAGATACAAAATAATGCATGGCGGCCATTACTGTTTGGCTATTGGCTACGAAGATGATGGCATCTATGTTATTGATTCACAATATGCAAGTGATGGGGCCCTCTTGCCTTTCGACGATTTTCGTATGGGGTTTGGAGATTTCTTTTTATGTAATAGCTTAGAAGTATATGAAAAAGAGTTTGATTGGAAAGAATTGTTGCGATCCTCCATAGCCGATAGTACCATGTTTTCTGGTCCAAATAATATGTTTGATGCACTTAAGCTTTTCTCGAATGATATACTTGATAAATTAAATCTAATAGATGAAATGAAAGAATATCAGGATATACCAAGCGCTTCGGGGATTGTAAGCAAATTGGCTAGCATAGGAAAAAAGCGCAAGCAGTATAGCCTTGCCTTAAGTTTCCTATCTAAGAAATACCAGATTTTTGACCTTGATATTTTGTCAAGAAAGTTTATTGAACTAAGCAATAAATGGTCGATGATATTTGGTCTGCTCATTAAGGCCTACTATACAAATAGCGATAGCATACTTTTAAAGAGAATGGCAGACAAAATAAACAAATTGGCGTACGCAGAAGAGACTATTTTAGGGGAAATTCGAGATGTTTGCAATGATTTTCAATGCTTCACCAGTAGTGAGATAGATTCGGACTTATCAATATCAAATTTTGACATATCTGAGTGTAGCCACATCGATTTAGCGAATTATGCAAATAATAAAGGGTTTGGATATGACTTGAATCCAAATAATTTATCAGAGTTTTCAGATGGCGGGAGATATATTTACATTGATAACGCGATAGGGTGTGATGAAATTGATGTCGATGGGGTATCATTCTTAATATTGGGCAATAATGAACGTTATGACAACATTTCGTCTAAAGGGCAAACAATCCCGGTTAACTTGAAGCCACAGAAATACATAATGTTTTTGGGCTGTTCGGAATGGGGCTCACATACCGATAAAGTTGAATTATTTTTTGAGGATGGAGAAATAGAGGAGATATCTATAGAACTGAGCAATATAGCAAGTACAGCCCCTGCTTTCGGAGAGCGAATGATAACAATGGGAAGATATGTTTTTAAAAGAAAAACAGCTGTTGATCTGACACCTTTTCGGGCAAATTTATTTTTGAAAGTTCATTCTATCCGTAGTAGCAAAGCTATTGAACAACTAAAATTGCCATATTATCCTAATATACATATTTTTGCTATATCTTTTGGCATCTAGGAGCCTGTGCGGGTAATATTTAAAGAGCAACCTGGAAAAACCTGCCCGGATGTCGAATTAATAAAACGTAACAATAACATATCGTCCTTACGAACAGAATCAACTATTGCTTT
>DHOG01000162.1:0-19387 GCA_002410715.1 Ruminococcaceae bacterium UBA5396
ACTACTTTTATATAATACGAGGAGTGTTTACAATGAATACATACTTTAAATTGCTCAGCCAACGCAAATTTGATGAGGCTGACGAGTATAGAAAAACATTAGTACCTCAAAGGCTTGTAAAGTTTATTTCCTTGACTTCTGATGAAAAACTTAATGAAAAGAAGTTTACTTCTTTGCCTCATAATCAGATTTGGTTTTCACATGTATCAACGCTTAACGACCCATATGAATTTGAATGTATGTATATTAATCACGAGGAACTGAAGAAGCACGGATATGATGACTATATTATATAAAAATTTGAAGAGTTAGTATGTCATAAAATGAAACTTGGGCGGTGACATCGTTATCAGCTAATTCATTTGATTGTCTTCCAATGTGGGCTTATTACACAAATAATTGTGAGGGATTTTGCGTCGAATATGAAGTGCTGAATCCTCAATTAATACTTCCTGTTGGCTATGAACCCAAAAGGATTTCGTTAGCTTCTATTATAGCAGATTTCTATTCGGAATTTCACAAAATGCAAGAAAACGGAGAAAAAACAAATCCTGAGGTGGAGTTTTATGCTACATTACTAAAACAACAGTTATACTTGAAACATGAATCATGGAAAGCCGAAAAAGAATTTAGAATTATTTATCCGATATCATCAGGCTTAGGAAAAAATATTAATATCTCAGTTTTAGGTCTAAAAACAAATAGGATCTGTGCAGGATATAACTATTCAAGCGAACATAAGGACAAACTAAAAGAGATATGTTCTGTATTGGCTCAATTCCATCCGAACCTTGCATCGTATTCTAACATTACTGGCGGGATTGATCGGCTTGTTTTTCGAAAAACGGGAACAGAGTGTGTTTGTTATGGAATTGATAGATATTTCACGGCGTATTTATCGGCCAAAGCCGGAAAAAGCCAGGCGAAAGTTTCAACACTATGCTATTGGGGACGGTATTTTTGCCGTTTTGCGAAGGTGTTCCGTTGGAATTGCTGTTTTTTTCGTAAAGCCCGAGCTTTCAAACCAATTGCCTTTCTTTCCCACTTAAAAAATGGGGAAACTCAAATCACCTTATTATTGCTTTCTAATTGAATTTCGGTTACCATAGACGTAATAGATTACTTTGTAATAAAGCCGTCTTATAACGTGGCTTGTAATTGAACTGCATCTTTCAAAAGATGTAAATCAAAATGTCCCTTACCTTATCTCTGCGCTGACGCACTATAGCTCTTCCCATTCTTTTGTAAAGTAATTCACCAAATTGTTCGGACCCATAACTTTAATGGTTTGTGAGTATCTTGGAATATCGTTTCGGCTATATTGTGGTTTGGCTCGTCAAGTGGATACCCATATTATTTGTGGTAACTTGATTTTTACAGAGTTGAAGCTCTTTTTCTATTGCTTTTCTTCACTTTTTAAGTGAAAGCGGTAAAAGGTGAAAATACTGTTGCGGTGTCAGGTGCGTTTTTTATATTGTGATGAATAATTGGGGTTTATATTATTATTTTTATAAAATAATAATTGGGATGATTCGTTTACGGATGATGTTATGCCCATAAGGGGAGTGATGGGGGGCCGAAGACAATAGGGTTTCAGATCGCATTTTGGTAAATTGTGTTATATACACTAGTATTCAGGAGCCTCGCTTCGAATCCGGCATAAGGATACCCATACACTGATTTTGAAAGGAGTGGATTCGATATGGTAACAATTAAAGATTTAGCCAAACAGGCAGGCGTATCGATTGCAACGGTATCACATGCACTAAACGAAACGGGCAATATTAGCGCAGAAACACGCAAGTTGATACAGAATCTTGCTTTAGAAATGAATTATATTCCGAACATTAATGCGAAGTTAATGAGAAGAAAGCAGACAAAAACCGTGGGTTTATTTGTCTCGTTTTTTTCCGGATCATTTTTTATGTATCTAACCGAGTCGATATACCATTTTCTAAGGATACGTGATTATGATTTGGAGCTACATATCATGAAGGAGGGAGGGGATAATTTAATTTCGAAGTTATTATCCTCAAATATTGACGCGGCCATTTTACTGCATTACAATTTTGACGATAAGGATGCAATGCGGATTAATGATCTAGTGGCAAAAGAAAATATGCCATTGGTTTATCTCGATCGCGAAACAACCGCAGACAAATCCTCTTGCGTGGTTATTGATAATGCAGTAGGGATCAAACATATTGTTGAGCATTTAGCCGAAACCGGGCATAAGAAAATCGCCTATTTGCGCGGGGAGAATTGCTATGATGATCGTAAGCGATATGAGGCGTATTGCGAGGCAATGAGCAGGCTCCACCTGGAAATCCGCAGTGAATGGCAGTTTGACGCCATGGAATTCACCGAATGGGCAAGTTACCATTACATGAAATCGACAATTCCCTCTCTGACGGAGTTCCCGGATGCCATTTGCTGCGCCAATGACTGCCTTGCAATTGGTTGTATCAAAGCGCTGCAGTCTTTTGGATATCAAGTACCAAATGATATCAGCGTGACAGGCTTTGATAACCTAATGCCGGCTATGCTGTCGGATATCCCACTTACTACTGTGCAATATCCTGTGAGCCGGATGGGGCAATTGGCTGTTAGCGAAACATTTCGTTTGATGGAGCCCGGAGAAAAGGGGAAGCTGCTTTGGACGGAAACAAAGTTTATTAAGCAGGATTCTACAATGTTACGGCTGGATAAGTAATTTTTTTGTAATTAATGAAACGTTTAACTGGTTATAATGCACATTATATACAGCAAAACAGGCAGCAATTATTGGTGAAACTTAGGGTATACAACATCCGTAATAATCCTATATAATATACTCAATGTAACAAATGCACATAACTAACTAATAAAATATGCAATTAGTTGTACTAGGCACGTAAAATAATATAAGTAAAACGTTTAATCTAATCTTAAATGCGAATCAGAGAACAACAGGTGATCCCGAGAATTTATAGTTTGTAAGTTTGGTGACCGGGTGGTTGAAGCGTGATGTATTTTTCACTGACAGGAGGTGTGCCTTTGAGTAGCTGGCTGATTCCAGTAGGCAGGATCTTTATGTAGCGTAAACCCTACTAAATTAATTTTTTAAAGGATGATGATTGGGATGAAACACAGAATATGTGGCATTTTACTGAGCTTTTGCATTTTGCTAACTCTGCTCGCAGCTTGCTCCTCGAAACCAGAAGAATCCGGTAAGAATCTAGACCCGACTTCAACGGGCTTGCAAACGTCGACACAAAAAGACCAGATTGGGACAGAAACCGGAAATGAAACGCAGTCTAGTTCAGACCCTTCCGCTAAAACTATCAGCTCTGGAAAAAGGGATCAAACCGGAGACTCAAGTACAGTCGCTACCTCAAGTACAGTCGCTACCGGCAAGGATTCAAATGCTCGCTACGATATTAAGGGTGAAGTTACTGTCGCCATTGACACTGCACGCGCTACCGACTTTAAGGGATTGTTTGATAATTTTTCTTCGGTGTATCCCAACATAAAGTTGAACTTTAAATACTTTCAACATAAAAACACCGGTGGAAGCAACGAGGATAACGCTATGGAATTTCTCACATCCTGTGCTGCTACCAATACCATGCCGGACGTTGTTTTTGATGATGCCGGTTTCATGACGTTTTATTTATCACAAGGCTGGGTACATCCATTAAATAATTTTATTAAAAATGATAGCGATTATAATTATGTGCCAAGGAATTTGATTGAGAGCCTTACCTTTAGAAATAAGCTTTATGCATTACCAGGTTCGCTGCATTTTAACGGTGTGTATGTCAATATGGATTTAATTGACGAGCTTAACATGAAAAAGCCATCTTTAAGCTGGACCATGAACGACATGGCGCAATATCTCCGTAAAGCCACCACCGATAAATATTCAGGCACAAATGAAATCTCTAATATGCAGGTGCTGCATTATTCGGGGATATACGGTACGAGAACCGATACTACAACGCTTGGATATAATTACAAGAGTCGCAGCTTTGATTTGTCCGGGCTCAGAAAAGCAGTCAACTATGTCAAACAGCTCAATCAAGTTCCGGGGTTAGTCACCGGCAAGATGTCCCCCGATGACTTCGCGAGCAAGTTCGGGGCGACCGGCGTGTCGGTTATTGAGCGTGGCTTGGTTCTTCTCCGTCTTGGGGTTGGCACTTGGATTCTAAATACCGATAATTCAAAGACTTCATATAAGCGGGTACTTTGGACTCCTCCCCAAGAAAAAAAAGGACGCATCGGAATGCACATGGATTATTCCTTCATGACATCCACGGCGAAAAACCCTGAGGCTGCCTTTCAAGTGTTGCGTTATATTACTTACAGTAGTGAAGGCAATCTGGCGCGTTTGAGCATGTATGATAAAGCCAACAAAGGCAAATACGAACTAAAAAGTCCGTATTACATCCCGGCAACACAACACCCTGCAGTCAAAAAGAAGTTTGAAACCCTGCCCAATATCGGAGAATATGAGAAGTATTGCTTTAACAACATGCAGAATTGTTTCCGCGTAGATCCGGAAAAATTTATTCCGAACTGGCTGGATATGTTCAACGGTATGTTTGTTCCCGAAGTCAGTAAGGTGATGAACGGTGAATCTGATCTGGATTCCACCATCACCAACTTGCAGAGAAGCATGACGTCTTATATGAACGGCAAATGGAAAGCTTTTGATGACAAGCTGGCGAAAATTCAGGCGGATTTTGAAAAGAAACATAAAAAATAACACTCCGCTGATATTATCTGCGAGGGTATTGATAAGCATATAAATTTTTCTGTAAACACGCACTGTTTCAAACAAGGCAGAAGAGGAATCTAAGAGTGAAACCCGCGGCTATCTCGAACAAATCGCGCGGAACAGTTGCATATAACCATTTGTTCAGTTTCCAGAGCAGGCTTTTCAATGCGGAGAAAGGTATGGTTGCACGATGCAAAACAAAAGTCTCAATCCAAAATGCACCATGACAGTGGCATTTTTGTCGGCCTTTATAATCCTGCTGTCGGTTTTTAATAATATCACTGTGGGTGGGAGTATTGTCGAATCCCCAAAAGGGCCTAGCTTTACCGGAGAAGCGCTGGCGCGTTGGACAGACGGCACTTATTATCGGGCAGGACGGCTGGATGTTACGAAAGTCCGGATTGATGGCGCTGTTGCTCCCCTTGGTGAAGAAAATGCTGTCACTCTATCTCCCGGTAGCGTATTAACGATTGCGGTTGAGGTGGAAAAAACGGGAGATTATAGCGTCGCCCTGGATTATTTACCAATTGACGCCAGGATGACCGATGCGGAATTGGTTGTCGGCGTGGATTCGGTTTCTTATGACGCCACCATCCCCCTGCTTTGGAAAGATGCTTCGCCCGATTATTCCTTTGATAAATATGGGAATGAAATGCTGCCTGAGCAGGAAAACATCACTGATTTCGTTATTAACCCACTGATGGATGCACAATCCATGGTGGGGAAGCAGGAGCTTGTTTTTCAACTTGCGTCCGGAAATCATACTTTGAGCATCCAATCATTGGAACAGGGTCTAAAGGTTCGTTCCCTGTTCTTGGCTGAGAAAAGGGAGACCGATCTGTATGATACTTATATAGACAGTATACCGGACGGTCTCTCCCCTGTAGCCTCCATCATCCCGATTGAAGCCGAGAAATATGCTGTCAAGACCGATTCATTTATTCGGGGTACCAGCGTAAAGAATCCGGCGTTGTCACCTTATGATACATACAAGCGCCGGATTAATGTGATTGATGAAAATTCGTGGAACTCACCGGGGCAAAAAATCGCATGGGAATTTGACGTGGAGCAAGAGGGGAAATACCATATCGGGTTCCGCTATGCCCAGGCCGCCTATCCGGGCAAGCCAAGCTACCGCAGAATTGAGATAGATGGGAAATTGCTGTTTCGTGAAATGGAAGCGGTGGCATTTCCACAAACAAAGGGAGGCAAACACAGCAATCTTGTACTGTCCGGCGCACAGAATCAGCCGTATGCCTTTTATTTAGAACCGGGGCGGCATGTGATTTCCATGACCGTTACACTGGGTGATGCGCAGGAACCCTACCGCCAAATACTGGGGATTATGCAGCGGATAAACGATATTTCGGCAGAAATCCGCAAAGTTACCGGCGGCATAGCCGATAAAAACAGGACATGGGATATGCAGGTTAGCTTCCCAAATGTGATATCGCAGCTTAAGCAATGCATATCGGATATAGAAAATGCGTATGCGCACCTCAAGTCCGGCGTAAAAGATACACCCTCGTATGCAAATGATCTCGTGTATGCCGCAGACATACTGCGCAATCTGTTGAAAAAGCCGCAGACACTTCCTAACAAAATTAAGCAATTGTCTGAGGGCGACCAGTCTGCCAACAAGTATTTAGGCAATATGCTTATGACGCTTGTAAAGCAACCCCTAAGTCTTGATCGAATTTATATTTATGGGGAAGAGCAGGAGTTACCCCCTGCCCAGGCATCCCTATTCCACAGCATAAGCAATGGTGTGAAATCATTTTTTTACTCATTTCTGCCGGAAGCTTCACAGGCAGATTATTCCGACTTTGATGCAGATGACTCTAAAGAATTGAAGGTTTGGGTTAATCGTCCGATTCAATATGTTCAGATTTTGCAGCAAATTATCGATGCCGACTATAACCGCAAGAATCATACCAATATCAGGCTTTCGGTAATGCGGGATGAGCAGAAGTTAATTTTGTCCAATGCAGCGGGGAATAACCCGGACGTGGGATTGGGCGTTAATTACTATACCCCGTTTGACTTTGCCATACGGGGTGCAGCCAAAAATCTTTTGGACTTTGACGATTTTTTACCTTTTTATAATGAGAATTACAACTTGGAATCCCTTGTACCCATGTGCTATCAGGATGGCGTTTACGGTGCGGCTGAAACTTTGGATTTTCAGGTTCTCTTCTACCGTAAGGATATATTTGAATCTTTAGAACTGTCGGTTCCGGATACATGGGACGATGTTAAAAAAATCATGCCGGTGCTGCTACAGAATTCTATGAATTTTAGCACCCCGATTGCGACACAAGGTGGATTCAAAACATATAACACAACATCTCCGTTTATCTTTCAGAACGGGGGGACTTACCTGTCAGATGACGGCGCTGAAGCAGCACTGAGATCCGATGCAACCTTCAAAGGATTAACTGCAATGACCGACCTGTATAACGTATATGGCATTCAGGCAAGTGTGGCCAACTTTTATAACAGCTTTCGTTTCGGACAGACCCCTGTCGGGATCGGCGGGTTTTCCATGTACTTGCAAATGAAGTTGGCAGCTCCCGAACTGACCGGAAAATGGGAAATTGCACTTACTCCGGGGCAAAAGCAGGCCGATGGCTCGGTTGCACGTTATCAAATGTCCAATAGCACAGCCTGTATGATTTTCGAAAAATCCAACAAAAGCGACCAAGCCTGGCATTTTCTGAAATGGTGGCTGTCCAAAGAGACACAGATAAAATTCAGCAATCTTCTCGAGAGTACCCTAGGACCCGAATACCGCTGGAATACAGCCAATCTCGGTGCATTTGTGCAGCTTCCATATCCAAAAAAAGATCGCGATATTATTCTGAAGCAGCTTTCCTCGCAAAAGGAAGTTGTACGGCATCCGGCCAACTATATGCTGGAGCGGGAAGTCAGCAATGTGTGGAATAATGCGGTCGCCAACGGCAAACCACTGATTGAAGCGGTTGATAAGGCTCAACTCAACGCGGATCGTGAAATTCTGCGTAAGTTAAAAGAATTCGGGTTTCTCGATGAGGATGGGAATCTTCGGATGGACTATAATACTGACCCTGTCGGTCGGTTGCGCAAAATGTTAGAGGAGGGTGCAAATTAATGCGGAAATCCTTGTCCGGAAAATCTTCCGTTCCAATTTTTCTAGCGCCCTATGCCTTCTTTTTTATGCTGTTTATTGCGATTCCTGTTGCAGTCGCGGCGGTTTTATCCTTTACCTACTTTAACACCATGAATACGCCGCAATTTATTGGTATGAGCAATTATATCAACCTGTTTACAAATGACGCAGTTTTTATGCAGCATGTGTTGCCAAATACCATTGTATATGCCGTTTTTGTAGGCGGCTTTGGGTATATTTTATCCTTCTTCTTGGCGTGGTCTCTCTCTCAGATTACCAAGCGGCCTCGCACAATAATGGCAATTATTATTTATTCTCCGTCTATGACTGGTGGAATACTTCTTTCGACAGTATGGAAAGTTATTTTCAACGGTGAGCGCAGCGGTTATCTCAACTTTATCCTGATGAAGCTGGGTGTTATAGAGCAACCGGTGCAGTGGTTACAATCCAGCCAATACTTAATGCCAATTATGATTATTGTATCGCTGTGGAGCAGCATGGGCGTTGGTTTTCTCGCAATCTTGGCCGGTATCCTCAATGTGGATCAGGAGCAATATGAAGCGGCCTACATTGATGGGGTGTCAAACCGTTTTCAAGAAATCATTTATGTTACCATTCCGAACGCCAGACCGCAAATGCTTTTCGGCACGGTGATGGCGATTGTGAACACTTTCCAGAGCAGCGGCGTGGGTGTTGCTCTTTCGGGAAGCAATCCAACCCCCAATTATGCGGGGCAGCTGATTGTCACCCATATTGATGACTTCGGCTTTATTCGCTATGAAATGGGATATGCAGCAGCCATATCTGTGGTTCTTCTGGTGGGTATCCGGCTCCTTTCTTCCGGAGCAAACCGGCTCTTTGGAGAAAATGAGAATGAAGGGAGCGTCCTATGAGCACGTATAGAAAAAAGCGTTTTCATACCGTATCAAGTGGTGCAAATCCACAGAGATTTGACCGCAGCCAAATCAAATTCTATCTGTACCTGATTCCAATTTGTATCGTGATGGGGCTGCCCATTCTGTTTATTTTTTCCAATGCTTTCAAGCCGCTTGATGAACTTTTCGCGTACCCGCCGCGCTTTTTTGTGCGACGGCCTACACTGGCGAACTTTTCAAACCTGTTTAAACTCACAGGCAACTCTAACATACCGATTTCTCGCTACTTATTTAACAGCATCATAATTACAGGTTCGGCGGTGGTATTCACGGT
This sequence comes from Ruminococcaceae bacterium UBA5396, assembly GCA_002410715.1. Classification (GTDB taxonomy): domain Bacteria; phylum Bacillota; class Clostridia; order Oscillospirales; family Acutalibacteraceae; genus Avimonas. The sequence goes on from DHOG01000162.1 coordinate 9,117, forward strand.
GTTGATAAGTGTTTCCGCAGGTTACGTGTTTTCCAAGAAGAAATTCAAGCTGCGCGGCACACTGTTTCATATCAATACGCTTGCGCTGATGTTTGTCCCAATTGCCGTTTCTATCCCTCGTTACTTTATCATCATCAGCGTCGGTCTCTATGATAATTTTCTCGTGAATATTCTCCCTTTGCTGTGTATGCCCGTGAGCCTGTTTTTAATCAAGCAGTTTATCGACCAGATACCGGGCTCTCTCATCGAGGCGGCGGTTATCGACGGAGCTGGCGATTATACAATCATGCGGAAGATTATCATGCCATTGGCAAAGCCGGCTTTGTCAACGGTTGCCATTCTTGCGTTCCAGTCGTCCTGGAACTCGACAGATGCATCCTCGCTGTATATCAGCAATGAATCGCTTAAAAACTTTTCGTTCTTCATGTCTACTCTGTCGGGGACTGCGGGCAATTCGGTTGCAGGGCAGGGGATTAGCGCGGCGTCAGCCCTGATCATGTTTTTACCCAACCTAATCTTCTTCATCATTCTGCAGTCGAGGGTTATGAACACAATGGCACATTCTGGACTGAAATAGGGGGTTTATATTTTGCGCAAGATACTATCGTCTATTCTGGTCGTCATGTTTGTCGCAATTGTGTCCTGCCTGCCAGTATCGGCTATGAGCAACACGACCTACACCTATACAATGTCGGTCAATAACGACTGGATTCGCACACAGGATGCATATATGCCGGGAAATATATACCTCAAATCTGCCAATCTGGTTGATCCAAGCGATATTTTTGTGCACGACGGTCTGATCTATGTGGCAGATACCGGTAACTGGCGCGTAGTGGTATATGATCCTAAAAAAGACACGGTATCGTATCTGGGTGAGGACGTACTGATGTCCCCAAAAGGGATCTTTGTTACAGATGACGGATTGGTTTATGTAGCCGACGCCATGGCAAACGCCGTATATATATTTGACAGGTCCGGCAAAATTGTTTCTAAAATAGGTCGCCCGAAGGAGCTCAGTAAGGATAGTATGTTTGAGCCCCGCAACGTTGTAGTTACGTCCCAGGGATTTATATATGTAGCGGGAACCGGCGCATATGAAGGTCTTCTTCAGTTTAATCAGAAAAGAGAGTTTCAGGGGTACTTCGGCACAAATACCCGTTCACTTTCCATGATGGAGGCAATTCAAAATTTATTTTTTACTGATAAACAGAAGGAATTGCTGCTTACCCGTAAACCAAAGCCTATAGAAAATATCGATGTATCCAAAAATGATTTAATTTATGCAGTAACTCAAAGTGAAGAGACGGGAAGAACCGGCGGAAACGTAAATAGTATCAAAAAATGTAATTTCGCCGGTGTTAATATGTTTGCAGGAAGAAAGAACATTGTAACCGAAGCGAATTTTGTGGATATTGCAGAGGGAAACAACAATAATTTTTTCACCTTGACGTATACGGGTGTTGTCAATGAGTATGACGAGTCCGGGGAGCTACTGTTTTCTTTTGGCGGGCGAGCTGTGTCAGTGGATCGTCTTGGACTGTTTTCAATGGCGGCTGCCCTGGACACAGATGAAAATGGGTTTGTTTATGTTTTGGACAGTGAGCGTGGTTATGTCCAAGTGTTTTATCCAACCGAATATGCCGTCAATATTCATCAAGCCATGAATGAGTTAAGCAATGGCCGATACAGTGAAAGCGAGGGAATTTGGAAGCGGGTTCAGCAGCTCAACGGTATGGCAAGACTTGCACATATCGGCTATGGAAAAGCCCTTTTGTCACAGCGAAAATTTGAGTTAGCTATGCAGCATTTCAAAATCGCCAATGAAAGACAATATTATTCCGAGGCCATGTGGGAGTTGCGGAATCAGCTGCTCAACAGGTTGATGCCATTTATTTTGGGCGCTTTGATCATCGTGATACTCACATGCTACATAAAAGCATTTTTAGCGAAAAAAAACAGGAAGCCGGTGACCGTGAATCGGGGCCTGTTAGATTATAGCGATAAAAGTCTTCGCACCGATTTATCCTATGTATTCTACATGATGCGGCATCCCATAGATGGATTTTATTATATACGGCGCGGTCATCGCGGCGGCATGCTTTCGGCGTGTATTCTATACGTTTTGCTCTTTATTGTATATATGGCAGATCGTCTGTTCAGAGGATTTATTTTCAATATGACAGATGCTGCAAAAACACCGGTTATGTCGATTGTTGTCTCTTTTTTTCTTCCCATATTTCTTTGGATAATTATGAGTTACATGATCAGTTCAATCAATGATGGCGAGGGTACACTTAAAAACATTTTTGTGGCAACGGCCTATTCGCTTTCTCCCTACTTAATCATTTCTCCCATGGTTACTGCGATTTCCTATGTTCTGACGCTCAATGAGGCGTTTATCGTCCGGTTTGGATGGGGGATCGCAGTCCTGTGGTCGGCGGTACTATTGTTCATAAGCGTTCGGGAAATCCAAAATTATAAGTTTACCACCACAATAAAAAACATTATTTTGACGTTTCTGCTGATAATTTTGGCAGTTGTCACTTGTCTGATCCTTTATCTTATGCTTAAGCAGCTGGCCGTATTTCTTGACGGAATCTGGAAGGAGGTGGCTTACCGTGCAATGCTTTAAGGTGCTTTCGGGATCGAAAAGGCGTCTTGGTATAATCACCATTTTACTGATTCTGTTGTATACCGGGCATCCAGCCGCGCAGTCTGGCGGCAGCGGAGAGTGGTTTGTCCCGCCCGAGATTTCGTCCGCTGAGGTGTATTCCAATCGTCATACGCATATGGAAAGCGGAGTGCCGATTCATAGCATGCTGACGACCGACGGGTTTGAAAAAAAGCTTGAAAACCAGAGGCTAGAGGTGTGGTTCCATCGCAACACCGCCTCAATACGTGTCGTTGACAAGGCGAGCGGATATACCTGGGGCATGCTTCCCGAGGGTGTTTCCGAAGATATGAACGATCGATGGAATGCGATGGCCAGCTCCCTGATAACGCTTGAATACTACGATGCGGACAGAAACCAAAACAATATAAGCCTTTCCGATCCCTCGGTAGAAGCCGAATACGATTGGCAGGAGAATGCTCTGTGGTGTGATATGGATTCAACCGAAACGGGCATCTCCCTTGGCTTCACAATGAAGCTGGAGGAGGATAGTCTGGTCTTTTCTGTTAAAGAGGGGTCATTGCGAGAAATCGGCGACAACAAGGTGAAAGCTTTGTATTTTGCTCCCTTTCTCGGCTGTACCCGGGAAGATTCGATCGACGGATATATGTTTGTGCCCGACGGACCCGGCGCTTTAATCCGCTATGCAAAGGAATCCCAATATGTCAAGCCGTTTGAGGCAAGGATATATGGTTCGGACTACGGTATTGATACGGCGGTACAGCCGGGCGACCTGAAAACAACGCGTACCAATGATTATATAACCGACGAAGAGCAGGCAACCGTGCCGGTCTATGGCGTTGTACATGGCGCGGGGCAGAATGCTCTGATGGGAGTTGCGGAGAGTGGTGAGGAATACGCCGCAATACTTGCATATCCCTCCGGCGTGATCACGCCTTACAACTGGGCCGGAATACGCTTTGATTACCGCAGCCTATATACCGAGCCGATCAATCAGGATGGGTCGGGAATCGAGAGGATGCAGCAAACTGCCAACAATGTTGTACCCAGGCTGCGTGTGACATTCTTAACCGGGGAGAAGGCTGACTACTCGGGAATGGCCGTGACCTACCGTGAGCGGCTTCGTAAGGAAGGTCGTCTGCGTGACGAACGTTTGGACACCCAAGTCCCACTCCACTTAAATATTGTGGGGGCGGACGTGAAAAAGGGATTTCTTTTTAAAACACTTTCGGTGCTTACCACAGCCAGCCAGGCCAAGCATATTACAGAAGAATTAAGCCGGGACGGTATCCGAAACCTAACCCTCACCTTTGAAGGGTGGGAAAAGGGTGGACTAAACGGCGGAAAAATATCCGAGACTTCATTTGAAAAACAGCTTGGCAACCGGGGAAATTTTGCGACTCTTCGCGATAAGGTGAAAGAAAACGGAGGACGCTTCTATCTGCTTCTCAATCCGGTCATTGCCAATAAGGACCAGATTTCTCTGCTTTCGGCGCCGGCTGTCACCATATCCGGTAAACAACAGAAAATTAAGCGAATGAACAATCAGATTTTATATAACGAGTATTATTTTCTCAAGCCTTCTTTTACTGTTTCTACTGTAGAACGTTACTTTAACAAGCTGGACGGATTTAATCTGGCGTTTAAAGAGCTGGGTATGCGCCTGTACAGTGATTATACCCGCAACAAGGCGGTTACACGCACGCAGGCGCGCAGCATGCTTGTCGGCATATGCGACAAGTATAAAAGCACTGCGGTAGCCTTACATAAGCCGAATTCTTATTTCTGGGACAAAACTGGTGAATACTTCAATATTCCGATGACATGCAGTCAATACACCTTTGAGACAGACACCGTGCCGTTTTTGCCAATCGTGCTCAAGGGGCATGTAGACTATTATACTCCTTATGCCAATCAGGGCTTTTATTCTAGGTTAAGCGTGTTAAAAATGATTGAGTTCGGCGCGTACCCGTCGTTTATCGTTGCCGCTGCCCGTAACCAGGCACTTCATAACACACCGCTTGAGGATTATTTCTCTATAAACTTTGACGACTGGCATGATTCAATACGACAGGTATATACCCAGGTGAATGAGGCATTGGCAGCGGTGGAAGGAAGTCAAATTGAGCGCCATGTGGTGCTAAATACAGGCATTGTGCGTGTGGATTACACCAACGGCAAGCAAATCTTTATCAACTACACAACCGAGCCATACAACATTGAAGGGCGAGAGGTTCCGCCGATGGGGTTTGACGTTAGGGGGAGCCAGATATGAAAAAGATTACGATCCCCGCCTTCCCGGGCAATAAAAATCGCTTGCAACTGAAGCATAAGGATACCTTAATCGGCATGTTGTTTTTTCTTCCCTGGATTGTCGGATTTTTGCTCTTTACCCTCTACCCGATCATTTTTTCAATCCGTCTCAGCTTCAACGAGTATCAGCAGTTGCCGGGCGGTGCGGTTATGGATTGGGCAGGATTCCGTTATTTCAATCAGGCTTGGAACACCGATCTTCATTTTAAGTTGAATCTTAGCAATTCTCTGCTGTTTGTCTCTTGTGCGACACCGGTTGTTATGGTGTTTGCCCTCATTATCGCAATTTTGCTAAATACCAAGTTTCGGCTTCGCACCTTTTTTCGCGTACTGTTTTTTATGCCGGTTCTAATCATGAGCGGACCAGTGATTAGTCGGCTGCTTTCAAAATATACCACCGATTTTTCGGCGAATACGCCGCAGATCTATCAATTTATAAACAATCTACCCGAAGTTGTGAGTAAGCCGGTTTTGCTGATTCTAAACAATCTGGTTCTTATGCTGTGGTTTTCCGGTGTGCAAATACTTATTTTTATAGCCGGGCTTCAGAAAATCGGTCCGGACCTGTATGCCGCCGCTGAAATCGACGGTGCAGGCGCTTGGGAGAAATTCTGGAAGATCACCCTTCCGTTTATGAAGCCGTTGATTCTGGTTACCACCGCTTACACCGTGATGACATTGTCCAATTACACCAATAACGCGGTGAATCGGCAGATCCGTAGCTCCATGTTCCTTACGTCTAATTTGTACAGTCTCGCTGCTGCCATGTCCTGGATATATTTTGTGGCGATTATACTGCTGCTTGCAATCATCTACCTTGTGCTTTTTCTGTTCGGGAGGAGGCGTCAGCGTGCATAGAAGCAAGATAACCATTGTGGAAAATAAAGCCAAGGGCATTATCCTTGGGAACCATAGCAAAGACGGGCTTTTGAAGGCGGCGGCACGGTATCTTGTGCTGACGGGGATAGGATTTATTTTCATGTATCCCATTCTTTACATGGTTGCGAACAGCTTTCTGTCTCCGGAAGATTTGGCCGATCCAGCGGTCATTTGGATTCCCACGCAGCTTTATTGGGACAATTTTAAAAAGGCATTTCAGGTTCTGGACTTTTGGAACGGACTAAAGAACTCGCTGCTTGTTTCAACAGTTTCCGCGCTGCTGCAAACCTTATCAACTTCAGTCGTGAGCTATGGACTTGCACGTTTTAGGCTGCCCTTTAAAAAACTGTTTGTGGTATTGATTGTGGCAACGTTCTTCATTCCCGTAGAAATTACTTCCGTACCGCGCTATGTCTTGTTCTATCGCTATGGATTTGTGGATACGCTGCTGCCATCGTACTTGCCGGCATTATCCGCACAGGGACTGAATTCAGCAATATTTATATTGGTGTTTTTTATGTTTTTTCGAAGCTATCCCCTGGCATTTGACGAGGCTGCGTCACTGGATGGTGCGGGTCGCTTTAAAATATTTTATAAAATCGCACTGCCCTTGTCCAAACCGGCGATCCTTGTTTCACTGCTTTTCTCATCTGTTTGGTATTGGAATGAGACGGCGCAATCCCAGATGTATTATGGCAATAAGTTTCCCTCGCTCATGCACCGACTTACCGAGTTTGGCTCTCGGTTCGCCAGTGTTATGAAAGAATCGTCAAGTGCTTCAACAACCCCGACACAGGCGATTACGCTTGCGGCTACCATGTTGGCTATGCTTCCGATGATTTTGTTCTATTTAATTTCTCAAAAGCAGTTTATCAATAGTATCGAGCATTCAGGAATTACCGGAGAATAAGCCGTATATGTGCCTCATTAACCTTGCATAGCACAATTTGATATATAAGGAGAGAGAACAGCCAATGAAGCAAAAGAGAATGCGGTTGCTATCACTACTGTGGGTTGTAGTGATGCTATTATCCCTAACCAACTGTAAACCGTCATCTAGCAGTTCGGATGTAAGCAAAGCAACCAGCACCACATCAACCACCGAAACTGATAGCACAAGTAACACTACGACGGACGGCGTAACCAGTGAAACCGACGGCACGACAACAGGAGGAGATTATATGGACCCTACCAGCGGCAATACAAATGCACCTTCCTCAACCAAGACAAGTCCAACTACAACACTTCCCATTGATACCGGCGTTGCGTATACCGTTACAGGAACGCCAATGGCATTTGTAACCTATTCGACCCAAAATGCGTTCAAACGCGTTGACAGCAATCAGATACGAGTTTACAACAAGAGCAAGCTGGACAAATCATCGGGTACGGTAATCGAAATTGTGCCTTCTATCGCCAACCAGACGATTCAAGGCTTTGGCGCATCGATAACCGAATCATCAGCCTACAGCCTTTATCAAATTCCGGAGGCGGAACGCAATAAGGTTATGGAGCGCTTATTTCATCCGGACAAGGGAATCGGACTTTCCTATATACGCAACACCATCGGTTCTTCCGACTTTGCCTTGACCGGTAAACCCGGAGAGAAAAATGCGGTGGGTCTGCCAATTGGTCCTTATACCTACGACGATGTTCCGGAGGGTGAAGAGGACTGGAAGCTAGAGCACTTTAGCATCGACCGTGATCTATCTATGGTTGTGCCCCTGACCAAGCAGGCCGTGAAACTTAACCCACGTGTAAGAATCATGGCGTCCCCTTGGACGGCGCCTCCCTGGATGAAGACACAGAATACACATTACGGGTATATAACTGTAGACGGAGAGCAGCTTCATGCTACGCTGCGGGAAGATTGCTACCAAGTTTATGCGGAATATTTCGTCAAATACTTAAAAGCTATGGAAGAGAACGGAGTTCCCATCTACTCGATTACTCCGCAGAACGAACCGGGCGTGTCCATCCACTATCCTTCGATGAGGATGTCCTTGGATGAGCAGGTTGTTTTTGTTCGGGATTATCTTGTGCCGGCTTTGAGAAAGAATAATCTGAAAACAAAAGTATATGGTTTGGATAACAATTGGCATACCTATGCAGATGCACTGAAACTTCTCTTTAATGCCGGTGATTGCTTTGACGGCATTGCTTTTCATTCCTATTCTGCCAACGGCTCTGTTCAGAAAAACATTTATTCCGCTTTCCCCGAGCAGGATATTATGGTTTCAGAGGGCTCCGGACTCGGTAATTCGTTTTTAAACGCCGTTTTCAACCACAGCAAGAAGATTATTGGCTGCTTACGCAATCAAGGCAGCGGATACGTCCTTTGGAATTTGGCACTCAGTAATAAGTATGGGCCGCTTACCTATCAGCCCGGTTCCAAATGTGATCCGCTTGTAATGGTGGATTATGTAAATCCCGATAACTCTGAAAAATATAAGGGCTACAAATATACAAGCGAGTACTATGCGCTGGCACATTTCAGCAAGTTCATACGTCCCGGCGCCCGTCAGGTGTTCTCTACGGATCCTGATACCGTAAAAAATGTATCTTGCCTCAACGAGGATGGTACGCTTGCTAACGTTATTATAAACTCCTCGCTGAAACCCATGACGCTAAAACTGGTTGTGGGTGACAAGGTAGTAGAGTATACGGCGCCTGCCAGTTCCATCGTAACCCTGGTCTGGGATGCGAACAAATAATAATGTAAGGAAAGGATGATAAGCGATGGGTGTACGCAAGCGTTTGATATCCGGGCTGTCGGTAACGGCACTGTTAATAACGCTATTGTTAGCGGTTTGGTCAGCTCATACTCTGGTCAGCGCCGGCGCAGAGGATCCAATTACATCTCCGGGACTGCCCGGCCCCGTAAAGCTGGAAGCCGAGCAATATGGTGAGAGTAGCCATTTCGATGTTAAGCAAAATGGCGACGGTCGCTATTCCGGCGACAAAGCCCTTGAGGTTAATTGGGAGTATAGTAGCAAAATCCAGTCAATGGAGGATATGACTGTGGGACTGGATGTTTCAAAAACTCCTTTCGTTCGATTTGTGGTGGATGCTGAAAATGACGGCGAATATACCCTGGGAATTCGTTTCCGGTATGTTCCCTATGGTTTTCCGGAAAATAAAAAAATGAATCCTACCGTAGCAATGCTTGTCAATGACCGGGCGCCTGAAAAGATTACTATTACTACAGCCGAAACCGGTTCTCGAGATAATGCGATGGACCTTAAAGTCAATCTTAGCAGGGGACGTAATATCATTCGGTTCACCAGCATGACAAAGGAATTTATCGACTATGTAAAATTATACGCCACCAATAACAAATCGAATTTTTACCTGGGGATAGACTATCTTGAAATACCGGATGGTATGTACGGCGTTCAACCCCAAAAGACGGAAGTCGACGCAAAGAAAGCAGAATATTATGCAAATATGACTCCAAGCAGCGATAATCAAGACTTTTGGGGACTGAAATATGATTATGTTGGCGATATAACGTCGGATACACTGACAGTCCGTGATCTTGGTCTTGTACCCTATTTTTCCATGACTGTCACGGCTCCGATGGACGGATACTATAATCTTGCACCAATCCCACGGTATCAGTCTACCGGTCCGGTTTCGCTCGGAGTGCTGGTTGATGGCGTGAATCCGGGTGTAAAACCCGTTTTTCCGTCAACAGATAGCACGACAGTGCAAGACCGCGAACCGGAATATAACGTGTATTTGACCGAAGGCAATCATATAATCACCTTTACGGGACTTATGGAGCCTGCGGAAAAATTTGTAAAGATGACAAACTTCTATAAAGTTGTTATGCGCGGCGGTCTAGAGTTTGCGCAGATGCAGGAGGATCCGATGAAGAACGATACGAATTACACCCGTATTGAAGCGGAAGAATATGGACAATGGGTTGAAAGCAAGCTGTATACAGGCAGTCGTGAAACCGGTTATAGCGGGGGGCGCGCAGTGGAAGTATACAACTACGACGCCCAGAATATCCAGACTTTTGAGGAAATGCAGGCAAAACTGGATAAATTTAAAACACCGTATATAGAGTATACCGTTGATGCGGAAAATGACGGCAATTACACCCTCTATTTTGGTGTGCGCTTTATAGGATTTTTGCCGGACAAAAGCCCGGACGTTTTTGTGGCAATCAACGAGGATAACCCCAGTAAAGTTACATTGCAGGGGGAAAAGGGAGGCGATTCTAAGCCTACCCGCATATTGGTTAATTTAGTGAAGGGCAGCAATAAGATTCGTATCACCAGCTATTCCCGTGAGTTTGTGGATGAAGTAAAAAGACGCGCCGAAGCCGGAGAGGAAGGCATCGAGAATACCAATAACTTTTATTTGGCTTTTGACTATCTTGACATTCCGAAAGAGTTAACTCCGGTTCTTACCGGTATTCGGAACCCCGACGTTC
>DHOG01000162.1:19572-21389 GCA_002410715.1 Ruminococcaceae bacterium UBA5396
GAAACCTCATGAAAAGGGGAAGTGCAAGCTCGGGTATATATTCGGGCGGGTCGGGTAACGGAGACAGCAGAATGGACTATGCCCAGACACTCGATAACATCCGTAGAAGTGGGTTGGATTCCAAAAAAACGCCGTTTACCGCCTTTACGGTTTACGCGCCTGAGGACGGCGAGTATGATATTGTTGCACGTATCCGGTGCGGAATTTATGGTCCCAACGCATCGTCTCTACATGGGTTGATGGCACATATTACGGTGATAGCGAATGCGGATGAGCAAACCATGAAGGTCATTGATTTTCCCATCTTGCAGGATAAAAAAGACTGGTTTGTACGGGAAACCGTAAAACTGCGATTGAAAAAGGGCGAGAATAAAATATATTTGACAGCACTGACCGGTGATTTGACCGATGCGGACGGTAAAAGCGTATTGTGGAACGAAATTGAAGAGGCTTTCCTGTGGATTGATCATGATTATATCGCAGTGCCCAAGGCATTAACCAGTGACACAGTAGGCGGACGCATAGAGGCCGAGCATTCACTGTACGCATACTATACCAATAATTTGTTTAGCACATCAGGTGGATTTGTTGGTCTTAGGGATGAGGGAAATACCAATAATTCCATCACGTATGATATTACTTACGACAATCTTAATGCCGATAGTATGAGCCTTGTTCATATGGTACATTATAAGGTCGAAGCGCCGGAAGATGGGCTTTATGACGTGACGATCGCTGTTCGTGCCGTGGATGTTTATGGAGACTCAGAAGTCAATATTGATGAAGTGGTAGGTTTCGTTGCTGTGATGGTCAATCAATCCGACAAATATAAGGTAGAATTCCATGTTGGATATAAGGCGGTGTATACGCAGTTTCGACTGAAAAAGGGGATCAATACGATTTCAGTAAGCGGCCCGTTAAGGGAAATGCTCAGTAATTCACTGGAACCAAAGAATGTGGTATTGCGTATTGATCAGGACTTTATTGATCTAGGTCCGCGGCTTGCCCCATACGATGAAGGCAAATTTAATACCGGTGAAGATGATGATATTGCTACTCCTTTAATTCGGCCTGCCAAAGGCGAAACTAAAACCGAAGGCGGCGACAGCATAGCAGAGGAAGGTAGTAAATCGGTGGAAACCGGCTACTCCGGCGTACTTCCTGCTGCTCTGGGAGTGGTCGCAACATCCGGTGCTGCATTGGCCTCCACGATGTGCAAAAGGAGAAAGAACGGGAAACACAAAGACGAGACCCTTTAAGCCGCTTATTCTCACGAATTTAAGATTTTAACCTTTTTATAGGTTTGAGTTTGCAAAATCCGGAATTCTACTAAAACAAGCATTCAATCTAAAAGGGGTGTTGTAAATTGAATTTACATTCATTTTTGCAGCACCACAATTTTAACTGCTTGTGAAGGGGAACGCGGAATAAAGCGTTAAAGTTTAATTAAAATTATTTCAATTCGAGAAAACAGGAAGGAATCAGAACATGATTAAAATAGCGTTTCTTGGGGCAGGTAGTACGGTGTTTTCAAAAAATGTATTGGGAGATTGTCTCTTAACCGATTCTTTGAAGAATATTGATATTGCGTTATACGATATTGATGCAGATCGTTTGGAAGAATCGTACATCGTGATATCATCCATAAATAAGACATACAACAAAGGAGCAACCATTAAAAAATATTTGGGAGAAGAACAGCGCCGTGATGCACTGAGAAATGCTGATTTTGTAATTAATGCAGTCCAGATTGGCGGGGACGACCCTTGTACCATCACCGATTTTGAAATTCCAAAGAAAAACGGCCTTCGTCAGAC
>DHOG01000162.1:21482-22388 GCA_002410715.1 Ruminococcaceae bacterium UBA5396
CAGTCCAGATTGGCGGGTACGACCCTTGTACCATCACCGATTTCGAAATTCCAAAGAAATACGGCCTTCGTCAGACAATTGCAGATACAATCGGAATAGGCGGCATTTTCCGCGGACTTCGAACGATACCTGTTATGCTTGATTTTGTTCATGATATGGAAGAGGTTTGCCCCAATGCAATATTCCTAAACTACACAAATCCTATGGCGATTCTTACGGGAGCGATACTGAAGGTAAGCAGTATCAAAACGGTTGGGTTGTGCCATAGTGTTCAGGTATGCGCCAAAAGCTTACTATACAGCGTTGGCATGGAAGATATGTATGATGATGATGTTCGTTGGGATATCGCCGGTATTAACCATCAGGCATGGCTGTTATCCATATCGAAACATGGTAAAGACTTATATCCCGAAATAAAACGCCGTGTTAGGGAAGGCAAGATTAAAAACAAGTATAATCTGGTACGCTTGGAGCTTATGGGAATATTTGGGTATTACGTGACAGAATCAAGTGAACACCTTTCCGAATATCTACCTTATTTTATTAAAAGCCGCAACCCTGAGCTTATTGAGCGGTTTAACATTCCGCTGGACGAGTATCCCAGACGTTGTGTTTCGCAGATAGAAAACTGGAATGAACAAAAAAAAGAGCTTGTTGATAATCCGGATCTCGAACATACGCGCAGCAATGAATATGCATCTCGTATTATAGAAGCAGTGGTTACCAATAAGCCGGTGAAGATCGGCGGCAATGTTCTGAATAAAGGCCTGATCACAAATCTTCCGCGTAATGCCTGTGTAGAAGTTCCGTGTGTGGTCGACGCATCCGGCATTGTACCTACTTTCGTCGGCGACCTGCCCGAGCAGCTTGCGGCATTAAACAGAACCAATATTAACCCTCAGCTGC
>DHOG01000038.1:0-371 GCA_002410715.1 Ruminococcaceae bacterium UBA5396
CCTTGAGGCGCAGCCAGTAAAACAGGGCTTTGCCCGCATATGAAGAACCCTCGGCTTTGCCGGGGGGGTGACTATTGAAACAGACGGGAAGGGCTATTGTCTGGCATCGTTTTTAATCATCACACAGGGAACAAAATGTTTTTGACTGCCCGTAAAGGGGATAGGGCCATTACTGGTTATGGTTAATATTTAATTGGGCGTTTCGGAAATTTTCTTGTTTTGTATTGACAAATCCAGCTGGGCGGTATATGCTTACCTTAAACAAAACGTTTCGTTATATATGCAAACATGTGCAAAAAATATATCCCATATTTTAGTAAAACGCTGAATTTAATTTATCTATATGACTACTTTTATGCTTTTCAGTGATA
>DHOG01000038.1:559-6794 GCA_002410715.1 Ruminococcaceae bacterium UBA5396
TTTTCAGTGATAAATTAGACCAAAATCGGTAGCTTCGGAATCATAAAACGTTTCGCAATATCTTAGGCACTAAATTGATTTTTGCACAAAGCCAAATAACCGGAGAAATGAAGCCGGGGAACAATAAAGGAGAACATGGAACCATGAAACGTCAAGATATGAATCGTCAGTGGAGATTTCAATCTTCCCGGCTGCCTTGCGGCATGGTGGATTTACCGCATGATTTCAGCATTCTGCAAAAAAGAGACCCGAAGACCCCGGGAGGGCGCGGCACCGGATTTTTCCCCGGCGGTGAAGCGGAGTACAGCAAAACACTGGCTGTTCCGCCGGAATGGAAGGGTAAAAAAGTTATTCTTGAATTTGAAGGCGTGTACATGAACGCGACCGTCAGGCTGAACGATCAAATCGTAGCGCAGCACCCGTATGGTTACACGAGTTTTCACTGCAACCTGACGCCTTTTCTGAAATATGGAAAAGAAAATGTGATCACTGTTCAGGTGAATAATAATGCTTTGCCGAATTCCCGTTGGTACAGTGGTTCTGGAATATATCGCCCCGTTTGGATTATGGTGGGGGAAAGCCTTCATGTGAAGCCGTGGGGCGTCTATGTCACAGCGCCGGAAGTTTCTGTGCATTCCTCAAAAATTCTTGTCAAAACAGAGGTGGAGAACAGTGGAACGGAAAGTGCAGCCGTTCGGGTGCGCTCCACTCTTCTGGATGCGTGCGGTGCCGCCGTGGCTTCCGGTGAAACTGAGCTGCAGGTTGCGGGGAATTCTGAAGGAACGGCAGAACAGAATATTTCCATTTCACCGGTTTGTCTCTGGTCAACGGAAGACCCGTATCTTTATACATTAAAGAGCGAAATAATAAAGGACAGCGCAGTTATTGATACAGCAGAAACACCTGTTGGGATTCGCTCAATTTCTTTTGATTCCCAAAACGGTTTTCGCCTTAACGGAGTTTCGATGAAACTGAAGGGTGGCAATGTTCATCACGACTGCGGAATTCTTGGGGCGGCTTCTTATGCCCGTGCGGAGGAGCGCAAAGCAGAACTGCTTAAAGCAAACGGTTTCAATGCGGTCCGGTGTGCCCACAACCCGCCTTCTTCCAGCTTTTTGGATGCCTGCGACCGTCTCGGCATGCTGGTCCTTGACGAAGCGTTTGACTGCTGGCGTGAAAGCAAAAATCCGTACGATTATCATTTGTATTTTAACGACTGGTGGAAACGCGATATGGCATCGATGGTGCTGCGTGACCGCAACCATCCCAGTGTGATCCTGTGGTCAACGGGAAATGAAATTCCCGAAAGAGACGGCCGGTCGGAGGGCTACGATTATGCCAAAAAACTTGCGGATTATGTGCGCTCGCTGGATAATACCCGCGCGGTAACAAATGCTATTTGCTGGCCGGCTCCTTCTTTAGGGTTTTCCCCGCTTAATATCGATATGGATGCGCTTTCCAAAGATTTTGATCTATGGGGAGAAACTACGGAGAAGTTTGCGGAGCCGCTGGATGTTGTCGGCTATAATTACCTGCTGGAACGTTACGGGAAAGACGCGGAAAAGTATCCGAATCGGGTTATATGCGGTACGGAAAGTTTTCTTGGCGACTCATTTAAGTACTGGGAAACGGCTGATCAATACCCGAATGTTATCGGTGATTTTTATTGGACCAGCATGGACTATCTTGGTGAAGCCGGAATCGGTGGCACCAATTATGAGGAGGACTCCTGCTCACCGGGCGAGTATCCGTGGCATCAGGCTTTTTGCGGCGATATCGACATCTGTGGTTTTAAAAGGCCGCAGTCGTATTACCGGGACTGTGTCTGGGGAATTTCGAAAGCTCCGTACATCGCCGTATATAAACCTGAAAATCATGGAAAAACCGCAAAGGCCTCCTATTGGGGCTGGCAGGACGTAGTTTCGTCTTGGACGTGGCCGGGATTTGAAGGCAAACCGACAGTGGTTGAAGTATACAGCGAAGACGATAAGGTGGAGCTGTTTCTAAACGGTAAAACCCTGGGACGAAAACCTGCGGGTAAAGAAAATGGGTATACGGCTACATATGAACTGAATTACGAGCCGGGCACCCTTTTGGCGGTAGGGTATCGTTCGGGCAGCGAAGCCTCGCGCTCCGTGCTGAAAACCGCGGGGAAGCCCGCAGCGATTCGGCTGACACCGGATCGAGACTCACTGAAAGAACAATTCGGGGATTTGTCCTATGTCACGGTGGAACTGGAGGACACACAGGGAAACATCGTGGGAAATGCGGACAACGAAATTCATTTTTCCGTTTGCGGAGTTGGCAGCCTGCTGGCAGTTGGCAGCGGAAATCCCGTCAGCGAAGAAATGTATGTAGGAAATGTGCGTAAGGCTTACCAGGGACGTGCGATGGTGGTTATAAGGGCGGATGGAAAAGCCGGAGATATTGTTTTAACTGCCGTGTCGGATGGAATTCCGGCTTCCAGCGTTACCATACGCGTACATTGAAAATCGGCGCTGTGGATCGGAAGAAAATCAAAGAAACAAATGACATTCAGAGGATGTGTAATATTAGATCAATTCAAATTTTAACGGGGAGGGTCAGTGTTGAGTAACAGTGCAAAAGCCAATTCAGAACCAAACGTTAAAAAAATATCGTCATGGCATTCTGGTAAGCAGAAAGAAAGGTTCAAGTTGTTTTTAATCGCTTTGCCGTTTCTTTGCCTCGTTTTTCTGTTTGCCTATTTGCCTCTTTACGGGTGGCTGTATGCGTTTTATTACTACGAGCCGCCGTTAAAATTGAGCCAGTGCACCTTTGCTGGACTGCATTGGTTCCAGTATTTGGTCTCAAATACAGTCCAGGTAAAAACGATTCTGAATGTTCTGCGCAATACGTTTGCAATCAGCGGCCTTGGCATACTGACGTCATGGGTGCCGATGGTCTTTGCCATTTTCCTTACTGAGATCAAGTCCGGCAAAGTCAGAAAGGTGATACAGACGTGCACGACTCTGCCAAATTTCATTTCATGGGTTTTAGTATATTCTATTGCATATGCGCTCTTTTCTTACAATGGGCCCATCAACAATTTGCTGACGTCTATGAACATCATTCCAAGTAATATAAATTGGCTGGCTCAAGATAATCATACATGGCTTGCCATGACTTTATGGGGAATGTGGAAAGGCACAGGCTGGGGCGCCATCCTGTACATGGCGGCAATTGCCGGGATTGACCAGGAACTGTATGAAGCGGCGGCCGTTGACGGAGCGGGGCGTTTCAGGATGATATGGAACATTACACTTCCCGAACTTCTTCCGACTTACTTTGTATTGCTGGTGCTGAGCATTGCCAATTTTCTAAATAACGGTTTTGACCAGTATTATGTGTTCCAGAACTCGTTTAACCAGGAGCATATTCAGGTTTTGGATCTTTACGTTTATAATTTGGGCATTGGATCGTCAAGTTTCTCACTTGCCACCGCAATCGGTATTTTGAAGTCGTTTGTCAGTATTGTTTTGCTTACTTTGGCAAACCGGGCGTCAAAGTGTATCCGTGGCTCGACAGTGATTTAAGGTATAAACGGAGGTTATGGAAATGATTAATGTGGTAAAGCGCAGATCAAAAGGCGATGTCGTATTCAACATCATTAATTATACCGTGTTTATCCTTATAACGCTGATTTGTGTCTACCCTTTTTACTATATTTTTATTAACACAATCAGCTCAAATGATTTGAGTGCGAACGGGCAGATTATATTTTATCCTCAGCAAATACATTTCTCGAATTATCTGCGCGTTTTTCAATTAAGCGGTTTGGGTACGGCGGCAATTGTGTCGGTTTTAAGAACGGTTATTGGAACCATTGCAGCGGTTTTTGGCTCGGCAGTGCTTGGCTTTTTATTTACCAAAGACATGTGGCATAAAAAATTCTGGTACAGGTTCGTTGTTTTGACCATGTATTTTAACGCCGGCCTGATTCCACAGTTTATGACTTTTAGAATGCTCGGCCTGACCAATAATTTTCTTGTCTATGTTCTTCCTGCCATTGTTGGACCCTTTAATGTTATCCTTGTAAAGACGTATATTGAGTCTTTGCCCCCCTCGCTGGAGGAAGCGGCAGAAATAGACGGTGCCGGCGTCATGACGGTTTTTTCTAAAATTGTATTTCCGCTTATCAAGCCGATTATTGCAACAATTGCTATTTTTTCGGCGGTTGGGCAGTGGAATTCCTTTAGTGACACTCTGATTTACATCACGGATTCTCATCTGTATACGCTTCAGTATATTCTGTATACCTATATTAATCAGGCGAATTCTCTCGCTTCAATGGTCAAGCAGGTATCGGGGAATAATACGGCAGAGTCCATAACAAACGCGGTTACAGCCATAACGCCCACTTCCATAAAGATGACGGTTACCATGATCGTAGTGCTGCCAATTCTGTTTGTCTATCCGTTCTTTCAAAAGTACTTTACAAAAGGTATTATGATTGGTGCAATTAAGGGCTGAGTCACGGTTTCCTATTATTGTGTCAGCAAATCGTTTATAGGGTTTCTAGGGAGGTGGAAGAAATTCTGTAAGCGGTACTGAAATAAAATAAATAATGTATCAGGGAGGTATTTTAATGAAAAAGTCGCGCAGTATCGCCGCGTTGTTGTTAGCGGCAGCAATTTGCTCTTCTTCGTTTGCCGGTTGTGCCTCGAAGACAGACAGCACTTCCTCTGCAAACGCAGCGTCAAGCCTGACAGACGACGGGAAAGCCGTAACCCTCACGGTCTTTTCCACCCAGGCAAACTATCAGGGTGAACTGAAAGGCTGGGCAGGCAAATTACTCAAAGACAAATTTAATGTTACGCTCAACATTATTGCACCGAATGTCGCGGGCGGCGGAGACACGCTGTATGAGACAAGAAGTTCGGCAGGTGACCTCGGTGATATTGTCATGATTAGCCAGGATAAGATTACAAAAACCTTGAAAGCCGGGCTGTTCTATGACATGAACACCAGAAATTTGCTTAAAGACTATGGCAAAAATCTGGAACAATTTTCAAAGGCTATTAAAAAGGATCAGGATTATTATAAAACCGGTTCGCATGCTTATATTATTCCGGACGGGATATCAACACTTTCGCCTACGAATGTCCCCAAGAGAGGCGATACCCTTTATGGATTATATACCAGATGGGATTATTATGAGAAGCTGGGATATCCGCAGCTAAACAGTATGGACGATGTCGTTAACATGATGGTGTCGATGCAGAAACAGAATCCGAAGGATGAAAATGGGAAAAAGACTTATGCCATGGCCCTGTTCAAGGATTGGGATTACTATCTGATGAACGCAGGAACCAGTATCGGTCCTCTGTTTGGATATCAGTATCAGAATCTGTGCGAGTATAACACCGATGCTACTCAGGTGAGGAGTATCCTTGACGAAAATTCTTACTACCTGAAAACGCTGAAATTTTTATATGACTTAAATAAGAAAGGGCTGCTGGACCCAGACTCCGCGTCGGAGGACTTTAGTACGGTAGGGACGAAATATCAGAATGGGCAGTTGCTTCTTGGATTCTGGTCATACAACGGGGAAGCGCAGTTCAATACTCTCGATCACATGCAAAAAGGGCAGGGCTTTGAAATGGTTCCTCTTAAGGGTATGAAGATTTACACGGCAGGTCCAAGTCAGACGGGCGGTTCAAACGCTGCCGGTATCGGCGTAAAATGCAAGAACGTTGTCAGAGCTATGAAAGTTCTAGACTATCTGTACTCGGACGATGGCTGGAACGCATTCCAGAACGGACCGAAAGGGTTATGCTATACAACGAAGGACGGCAAGAACACGCTGACTGAATTTGCTCTGAATGCAACAGCGGATACCAAAATACCTGACGCATACGGCGGCGGTACATGGAACGGCGGACATCTGAATCAGATAAACTGGTTCTCCAGAGTCGGCGGAGATATTGATCCGAATACAAATGAGCAGTTTTCCTCCGATGGCTGGTCGTCTTCTAAGCTTCTTCCGAAGAACAACAATAAACTTACGCAGTCCTATGCAAAAAAAATGAATGCGGACGATATTGGAAACTATCTGTACAAAAACAATCTTTGGAATGTTCAGCCTGGCAACAGTTATGTTCACATGACGGAAGACGGGGACTTGAAAACACTCGAAAATCAGATTGGCTCTGTGGTAAAACAATATTCCTGGAACCGCAATATTAAGGCTGACGATGCAGATCGGAAGAGCGTC
>DHOG01000187.1:0-132 GCA_002410715.1 Ruminococcaceae bacterium UBA5396
GCCTGTACCTTTTTGCTCGGAATTAGTAGAGGGATTGCAGGGTTGATGGCAGGCCTTACTCTCGGAGTGGTGGTCAACCTGATTATTCAAACACGAAAAAATAAAGCAGAGGGTTTTCCGCTTATTCCATAT
>DHOG01000187.1:327-4199 GCA_002410715.1 Ruminococcaceae bacterium UBA5396
CTTATTTTATTTAAATCGGAGGGTTATACGAACATGAAAAACAGAACAGTAATCGGAATCATCTGCATTGTTCTTGCGGTTGCCGTTACGTTTGGTGTTGCCCCGATGGTCAATCGCATGATGGGCGATACTACGACAGTGATTCGGCTTTCGGCAAATATCCGGCAGGGCGCACAAATTACAGCAGAGCAGATTGAAACCGTCGAGGTCAAGACCGATACGATCCCGACGGGTATTATCACGCAGAAAACGCAGGTGATCGGCAAATATGCCGCTTCCGCTCTTTATAGCGGCGATTATTTCACCGACTCAAAACTAACGGTTCAGGCAAATACCGCGGAGGATGTGTTTGCTTCCCTTGACGGCAGCGAGGTTGCAGTCAGCATTACCATTAATACCTTTGCGTCGGGACTATCCGGAAAGCTGCAAAATGGCGACATTATCAGCATCATCGTCACCAATAAAGATAACGGAAACGCCGTAATCCCCGCGGAACTCAAATATATTAAAGTCATTACCACGACTACAGCCGGAGGCATTGATAAAGACTCGATAATTGAAAACGAGGATGGAAGCTATGATCTGCCTTCTACCGTGACAGTATTGGTAAGTACCAAACAAGCCAAAATGCTTGCAAAATACGAAGATAGCTCTGCCATGCAGGCCGCTCTTGTATACCGAGGAGATAATAAAACAGCACAGCAATTCCTTGATAAACAGGATGAATATCTGAAAACAGCCGGAGGTACAGTCAATGAGTAAGATGATTGCCGTCTGCGGTTCTCCCGAAAGTGGGAAAACTACGTTTTCTTTAAAACTTGCACAAGAACTATATTATCAAAAGAAAGGCACGGTATTATTTCTGTCACCAGATATGCAAATCCCGTCTATGGCATATACTTTTCCCCATTCCAAATCCTCCGATTTGTTTTCTATTGGGAAAGCGTTGGATAAAACCGATATATATACGGAGGATGTTTTGAAACAACTTGTCCCAGTCAAAACCATGCGAAACTTTGGGTTATTGGGCTATACAGCAGGCGAAAACAAATACACTTATCCGCGTTCGACTGAGGATAAAATTGCAGCTTTGTTCCGTGCAATGAAAGACATTGCAGATTATATCGTGGTTGACTGCGTAAGCGATATGGATGACCTGATTACCCGCATGGCGATAAACCGGACAGACAGTGCAATTCAGATGGTTGCACCTGATTTGAAAAGCATTGCCTATTACGCTTCTCAGGCAGAAATGTATGAGAATATTGCGGAGTGTGGTATCAAGACCCTGTGTATTCGTGACCGTGATGTATATCTGCCGATTGAAGAAATAAAAAGCCATTTTAAAAATGTAGCATTTACTTTGCCTTACAGCCGTCCGCTGAAACAGCAAGCTATTACCGGGACTCTATCGGAACGGCTTTCAGATATCAGCTATCGGAAGCAGGTTGCCGCTATTGTAAAGCGGGTGATAAAATGAGCAACACCACCGATTTTGTATCCCTGTTGCAGTCTGTGCAGGAGTATATCTCAAAAAACTATGCCGCCGCATTGACGGAAACTTCAAAGCTGCCACAGCTAAAACCCTATATCGAAAAGTATTTGCGGGATCGCAATGTGGTTCTAGAGACATTCACTCCGCAAGAACTGGTTAACAAGCTATATTGTGAAATGGCTGAATATTCTATCTTGACCCAATATCTCGGACGGGATGAAATTGAGGAAATCAATGTGGGCGGTTGGGATGATATTGCCGTAACCTATGTAGACGGTCATATTGAAAAAGCCACTGAACATTTTTATAGTCCGCAACACGCGGTTGATATTGTAAAGCGGCTACTGCACCATTCGGGAATGATTATCGACAATTCTACGCCCATGTCACAAGGCCACTTGCCGGGTAATACCAGAATTACCGCACTCAAGGAACCCCTAGTGGATAATGACCGTGGAATCAGCGTGTCAATCCGTCTGCTGCACCCCTCTCGCGTAAATCGAAAGGAACTTGTAGCAAGTGGAAACTCCACGCAGAAGATGATAGATTTTCTATGTATGTGCCTGCGATATGGTGTTTCCTTTGTGGTTGCAGGGGCGACCTCATCTGGAAAAACAACTTTTCTAAATGCTTTATTAGCTTCAGTGCCGGATAACAAGCGAATTTTTACGATTGAATCCGGTTCTCGTGAGCTGTCACTTCTGAGGGTGAAAGACGGACAGATCACCAATAATGTGGTGCATACGCTGTCCAGACCTTCCGACAATCCAGTCTATGATATCACACAGGAAGATTTGGTCGTGGCATCGTTGCGCTTTAACCCGGATATTGTGGTCATCGGCGAAATGCGCGATGTGGAAGCCTACTCTGCCGTGGAAGCAAGCTTGACTGGGCATACGGTGGTATCTACAATCCACGCTTCGGCTGCGGATGCCGCCCATATGAGGTTGGCACTTCTTTGTCAAAAGCGTTTCCCCATTAACTTTCAGACCTCTTTAATGCAAGCGGGGCAAGCATTTCCGATTGTCATCTATGCGCACAAGTTGGAGGACAACTCCCGAAAAATCATGGATATTTCCGAGTGTGTAATTAGCGGAAATGGAGAGCGCGAGTACCGGACCCTGTTTCGGTACAACATTGCCGGAAATGAGATTGACGGAGATACTTTTAAAATTCAGGGGCATTTTGAACAGCCGGAAATTATGAGTGATAATCTCCGACGCAAACTTATTCAATTTGGAGCGCCGCAAACCACATTGAACAAGTTTCTTATGAAAGGGGCTGACTACGCTTGATTTTTTCTATAATCGCTTCTGTTTTTATGATACTGGCTATTGTTTTCTTGTTGAAACTCACGCCAAATCAAATAGCGGAGGATTTGATGAACCTTATCACCCCCGGCGACAGTCTGCGTGATAAGGCACGGAACCTGCGGGGTAACAAGAAAAAACATACCTTGTATAAAAAGCTGATGGGATTTAAGTCGGCACTCGATGCTACCGGCAAAGCGAAACAGTTTGCGGTGGTCTGCTGTGTTTCCCTGTGTTTGTTTGCAGGCGGCATTATTTTTTCAGTGTTGATCGGGAATCTGTTTTTGCTGCCGGTGCTGTCTGTTGCCTTTGCACTCCTGCCATTTTTATATACGGCAAATATGCTTTCCTATTACGAGAAGCAGACAAAGGCTGAACTTGAAACCACATTATCCATTATCTCAACATCCTATATCCGTTCCGATGATATTTTATCGGCAGTGCGTGAAAACATCGCCTATATCCGTCCGCCATTGCGTGAGGTGTTTCTGTCATTCTTGGGTGATGCCACCGCTGTATCATCGAATATCAAGCGAGCGCTATTGAATCTTCGGGAAAAGATTGATAAAACCATCTTTTGCGAATGGTGCGATACGCTGATTGCGTGTCAAGATGACCGAGTATTAAAGGATACCCTGCAACCCGTGGTGGCTAAACTTGCAGATGTCAGAATCGTCAACAATGAACTGCAAACCATGCTCTCCTCCGTCCGCAATGAATACTGGATGATGGTGGCACTGGTCGTCGGAAATATTCCTCTGCTATATCTACTGAACCGAGAATGGTTCAACACACTGATGTTTCATACATCGGGGAAAATTGTATTGGGAATCTGCGGTGCGGTCATTCTGGTGACCGCTATATTTATGCAGAAATTCACAAAACCGATAACGTACAGGAGGTGACGGAGAATGTTACAAGCAATCATCGGCACTTTGTGCGGCATAGGTCTGTTCTTTATCCTTGCCGATATCAAGCGCATTCCCCATGCGAAAACCTCCGGTGCGATCATCAATCTATCCAAAAGTCAAAAAGGAAAATCCCGTGGACTGGATGTTTGGCTGGGC
>DHOG01000187.1:4355-4635 GCA_002410715.1 Ruminococcaceae bacterium UBA5396
GGATGTTTGGCTGGGCGGGTTCGCTGTCTGGCTGTCGAAGCGTATGAGGATCAACGAATATAAACGGAATCAGTTGGAATCCGACCTGGAAACGGCGGGAATGGATCTCTCACCAGAGCGGTTCAAAGCCGATGCCATTGTAAAATCTTCTCTTATTGGTATATTTGCTGTTCCGATGTTATTTATCTTTCCGCTTCTTTGCCCGGTGGTACTGTTCATGGCGGTGTTTTTATACAGCCGTGAAATGAAAAGCGTAGGTATCCGCATTAAGGCGAAACGG
>DHOG01000187.1:4847-6721 GCA_002410715.1 Ruminococcaceae bacterium UBA5396
TGATGTGCTGTATATGCTGGAATCTTACGCAAAGAATGCCGCAGAGGAAATGAAACATGAGCTGGAAATCACCGCCGCTGATATGAGAAGCGGAAACTATGAAGCTGCATTGACCCGCTTGGAAGCCCGAGTTGGCTCCGCCATGATGAGCGATGTTTGCCGAGGATTGATAAGTATTCTGCGTGGTGACGATACCGAAATGTATTGGGCATCCCTGCTGCTGAAATTTAATGATATTCAGCGGCAGCAGTTGCGACTGAAAGCACAGAAAGTCCCGCGCAAGGTCAAACGATTATCCATGTGTTTGTTGTTCTGCTTTATGCTGATTTATGTTGTTGTAATTGTTGCTCAGATCATGTCTTCTCTCGGCATTCTTTTTAATTAGTGGGGTGCTGTAATGATAAAAAAACTTATGCGTTCTAAGAGTGGCGAAGGATATATTGATACCGCCATCAGCGTGGTCGTTTTTGTGATGATACTTGTGGTGGCTATCAATATTTTTAGTTTCATTACTCTTAAACAAGAAATGGATCAGATTGCAGAGGAACTGATTGAAGCGGCAACCTATGCTGGTTCCTTTGAAGGTGACTTTTGGAGCAGAGATTCAGAGCTTTTAGACCAGTATTACTATTACGGGATATCCACCTCTGCCGAAAGATACTTCAACTCCGGTTATGGTCGAGTTCAACTTGGTGATACCATGAGCGTTTCCATCTATGTCACAACCCACCTCAAAGGCCTTGGAGTTTTTAAAATTCCGGTTACAGTTTCTGTCACCCGTTCCGGCATCTCGGAAAAATATTGGAAGTAGGTGAGAAATGAGAATTTTGAAAAATAAACAAGGCGAGGGATATGTTTTTCCATGTATCATGATTGTTGTGGTCTGCATGGTTTTGTCCATCATGATTTTCCTCGCTTCCGCTGTTTCAATGGTGCGAATTAATGAAAAAAACAGCAGAATTGTTTTAGACAGCTATGTCATGCAGAACTCCATCAAAATTTATAATTCCATAAAGCAAGGCAACGATTACACCGAGGCACTTGATCGTGATGAATATATTGACGCTCTTTGCGACTTTTGCAGTCTTGTAAAAATCGGCAATTCTCTGTATGCTTATAGCGAGGACGGAAGTTTAAAGTATCACATGACTTTACCCGTGATAAGTTTTCGAGAAGAAAACTCATTGAAGATACAGCTTGCCTATACACTTTATATTCCCATTCGGTTTGACGGTAAGATTGCCCGTTACGCAGTTATTCCCATTACCGTTCAATCTTCTTTTAAAGAGAAATTTTAGGAGGTGCAGCACTTGAAAAAGCTATTCAAAGACAAACGACTGCTTGCGGTGATCGGTGGTGTCGCCACTTTAGTTTTAGTCATTACCTTGGTATATTCACTCTCACGGGGAACCGATTCTCCGCCTATTGATTCCACATCAGAGCCGCCTATTTCAGAATTGGACACTGATATTATCATTGAATTACCTGAAAATTCAGAAACATCGGATATCCCCGATGAAAGCGCTGTAGATGAAATCCCTGACGATGGAATAGGCTTAAAACCGGACGAAAGTACTTCTGTGGATTCAGGGACAAGCACCAAAGGAGAGAAAGCGCAGGATACCGCACCCCCCGCAAAAGAAACAAATCCACCGAAAAACACGGATAGTTCAAACAGCGGTGGCATTCAAATCGGCGGCGGTGAAAATGGCCCTGTTACCTATAATTGCGGTCATACAAATCATCATTGTGATGGACCGGAAACACACGCATATATACAAAGCCTTGAACATGAAGGTTGCCTCTATTGCGGCTCTCACTCCTGCCCTAGCTTTTACGCCGTAGATGAATGGGGCAATACCTGTTATACGCCA
>DHOG01000187.1:6893-7350 GCA_002410715.1 Ruminococcaceae bacterium UBA5396
GTTATACGCCAAATAAATGTCCTCAGTATGACGTGAAGAAGGATGCGGTGGAGTATTGTCAGGTTTGCGGAAAGAAAAACGGAAATGGGGGCAACGATACTTGCCAAAAGTGGATTATTGATTTCACTTGCCCAAACTGCGGAAAGCTTGTCAAAGCAAATCAGTGCCATACCCACTAAAAAATATAATAGCGATACAAAGACTCGGATTTTACTCCGGGTCTTTTTTTATTGCAGAAAGGATTGAATGAATGAAAATAAAGCTTTTCAAATGGCTTTCAGCATTGCTGATTATCTGCCTCGTTACTTCCGTTTTACCCTTAAATACTTTTGCACTATCATGGAATGGAAGTTCTACAGGTGGGGGTGGCGGCGGAACTCCCGCCGGTCCAAATGGATATGCGGTGCGTACCACAGGCGACAATTGCCTAGGCTACCGTTTCAGCGTAGTGGATAAA
>DHOG01000187.1:7675-7939 GCA_002410715.1 Ruminococcaceae bacterium UBA5396
AACACAACTAATTGCTACAAGGAAACTAATATGGGGTTTGCTTCATCTCTCCCACAGCCTGATGGTATGAACGCATGGCAATCCAATCACAGCAACCTCAACCGTATCTTATCAACGCTAGGAGTAGGAAGTGTCAGCAACCTAAAGAATGGCGATAAGGTGATTGTTGAGCCGCTTTACGATGTCCGATTGCAAAGCGTCTATCATGCGATCACAGTTACGGAACTTGCAATCTACGGTAAATATATTCTCGGTGTAAACAGC
>DHOG01000188.1 GCA_002410715.1 Ruminococcaceae bacterium UBA5396
AAGCCTTGAAAACACTACGTTTTCAAGGCTTTTTCCTTGTCTGGAAATTCAGAACGAAACGACCTTTTGCTTGCTTTCAGGCAGTAAAATCGAGTCTTCTTCCGGCATTAACCCCAAGTGAGCTATACCCCCGATTTTTTCAAAATCAACAGTAAAATCAATCTCGATTTCATAGTCGCGCCTGACCCTGACAGACTTCATAATGCGCGCCAGAATCATTTTCTTGGTTTCCATGTCGCACTCGTCGTACATATCCGCCCATGTACGCAGATTATCAAACTGCTGCGAAAGGGAATCCCTCATTTTTTCACCGTCTTGGATTTGAGCCTCCAGTCGCTTGACATTCTGCTCTGCATCCACGGCTTTTTCTTTGGCATCCTCATACAGCTTGTTCAGCAGATCGGGATTCAGCTTGCTCTCGCCGCGAATGACCTTGATGACCTCGGCTTCATACTCCAAAACCTCGGCGGTACACGCCTGTAAAGTGGCCCTGGCCGTGGTAAGCTTCATTTGGTACTCGGCTATCTTATTGGCGTAACACTCCGCAATCACGGCGTCCTTTGGCACATCATTAAGCTGTGCAAACAAATTATGGACGACGGTTTCGATGATTGCGTCCAGCTTCCGTACCGTATAGCCTGTCTGTCCGTCGCAGAGGTGGGCGTGGCGCGTTCTGTTGTAGCAGACATAGCGTGTCCGGGGCGTAACCGTCACTTCGCCATCCTGCCGGTGATATTTTTTGCCGTTGGTGGTAATAATCATCCGCGCCCCGCAATGGCCGCAGAAGATGTTGCCGGAGAGCAAGGAGCTTCCCTTCGTGTTGAGGGGAACACACCGATCCTTGTATGCAGCCGACCGCTGGAGCCGGAGGTTTTGCACCGCCTCAAAGCTATGCGGGTCAATAATCTGCAAATGCGGGAAAATCTGCGATTCCGTTTCTCCGCTTTTCAGGATGCCGAGATAAGACCTGTTGGAGAGCATATTATTGATTGTCGCATTGGTAAAGTTGTTACCCTTGCGGTTGCGAGTCCCCTGCTCATACAGGTAAGTAGCAATTCGCTGGGAGCCGTAGCCTTTCGTCACATAGAGATCAAAGATGAGCCGGACAACGGCCGCTTCCTGTTCGTCAATCAGGATTTCGTTGACCTCGTTCTTTCCCTTGTTGACGCGCCCCTGTTTTTCCAGCCGATATCCAAAAGGAGGCGTACCACCTCGGAAACAGCCCTGCTCAACGATTTGTCCGAGCCGGGTTTTTGTGCGGATAGAGGTCTTTTCGCTCTCCCCGGCGGCCTGCCAGAAGCGGATGTAATTCATCAGCTTGTCAACGTGCTGCTCAATTTTCTGCTGACCCTCGGTTACGCTCCATACCTCGATACCATTCTTGACGAACCACTCCAGAACGAAGGGCGTTTCGTCGTCGATGCGCCCTAATCGGTCAAACATGAACACCAGCAGGACTTGAAACTCGCCTTTCAGGGCGGCTTCCTTTAGGTCTATGATGGCGTCGCGCTTTGTAGCGGATACCTTAGAGCCGGAAACGCCCTTTTCTTCAAACTCTTTGCCCATCTGCCAGCCCATTTGCTCCGCAAACTCGCGGCAGGCTTGGCGCTGCATGGGGATGTCGTCTTTGCTGCCCTCGCTCAAATAAAGCTGCTTTTTTGAGGACACGCGGTATAATCATAACATTTTTTTTTCATAGAACTGTCATCCTCTCTTTCGTAAAATTGAGATAATGGCAGTTCCTTTTGACGTAGCCGATATTCACTTGTCAAAGAACAGTGCGTCAGGCGTATTGCCTGCGCTACCTCATTATCTCATGCTTTTCCGGGAAAGTCGAATGTGCGAATATGGTTTTTCACGGTTTTACCACACCGCCCAGCATCATGCGCTTAATATCATTGACTGCCGAGCCCTCCGGCTTTGAGGGGAAATTCAGCTTTACCTTGCAGCCGTTCACAATGCAATGAAGCTGCCTGTTCTCCGCAGGCTTCTCCAAAACGGCGGTCTGCTTGTCAATTTCCTTTGTGCTCATAGGGCGTCCTCCATTCTTCTGTTCAGTCCCATGCTGACCGCCAGGGCCTTATCTACATGATTTATGGCCTCGCTAGGTGCGTTCCTCCCGGATGATTGCCGCCGTGTCCATCGTGACGGTGCGGGTAGCTCCGTTTTCCGTTACCGTAATTGTGTCGCTGCCAATCGGCACGGAAACGGTGATTCCGTTCTGTTCAATAACGGCGGTCTGCGTCTCCTGATTCCAGCTAACGGCCGCGCCCATTGTTTCAGCGACAAAGCGCACAGGGATGAGCGTTCGGCTGTTTTCGTCCACAAAGGGCTGCGCATCCGGGAATACAACCGCCTCACCGTTGCATTTCACGGTAAGGCTGCCGGAGCCGATACGTTCTGATGCCGTGTCGATCGTGTCTGCCGCTGCCGCGCCCGTCATGCAAAAAACGCTGACGAGCATTGCGGTACCCGCAAAAATCGTCAGGTATTTCCGAGCCGTGTAGACCTTCGGCGTGATGGGAAGTCCGGCCTTTTCCAAATCTCTGCCGAGGTTCGCCCCTGCGGTTTCATCCGCATAGACGAGCCGGGCGGCGACAGCAAGAAGCTGTTTTATGGGGGAGACCGCCCACGGGTCAAGCGGCTTCTTCTGCCATTTGGTTATTTTTTTGAGTGTCCCGCGCCCAGCAAAGGTGGTTCCGTCTGCCGCCGCGCAAACCGTTTTCATGCCGAGGAACAGAAGCGCGGCAATCAGAAGCAGGGTAAATCCGATTATCATATCCCGGCCTCCTTACATCAGGAGCGGCTTGTTAAGCCGGTAGGCCCTGACCAGCGAAAACACCACCGCGGCAAGCAAAAGCATAAGCAAAACTTGCCCCGGCAGCGTCGTAACAAGGACGGTATAAGCGTCTTTCATGAGAACGCGGAAAATAAGCGGTGCGGCGAAGATCAGGGACAGAACCGTAAAATACTCCCGCCAAATGGCGTACATGGCCGTGTCGGATTCCCGCTGCGCCTGCCGCACATCGGCCATTGCGTCTACAACGGACATGGTGACGTATTTCATTTTCCGATCATCCTGGGCGAGAATCAGCACGTTCACCCATTGGGAAAAGTAGTCGTTGCCGACCTGCGCTTCCATGCGGCGTAGGCCTGTTTTCACACTGCCGTCTATATAATTGGTGTAGGTGAGAAAGTCCCGGAACGGAGCCGGATATTTAGCGACATTATTGCCTATAGTTGTCTCAAGAGAACTTGCAGCCATGTTAGCACCCCCAATTTGGTTAAATTATATTGCCCAAATATAGGGTTGCCCAAGCACTGACAGTGCCATATAATTTGACCAATTATGGCAATTGCGATAATATTGAGAAAAAAGTAGCCATTTCTGAAAAAGTTTTGGGAAATGTGTCAGTTTTTGCTTTTAGAGTTCATATATAAGTAGAAGCAGATCAATTGCCGATAAAAGGATTGTCATATCTCAAAAAGTAAGCCAAGTTCCCCATTGCCGATTTACTTAGCTTAGTGATGCGAATGTCACAGACGGACCGGTGGAATAGTTGCAATTATTTATATATGAATATGATATGATTGGGGTTAGTTGATATAGAGCCAATATCTCTCCAAGAAACAACTTCTAGAACGTCTTCTTAAGGAGGAGAAATATATGAAAAAAGATGAGTGTCGTGCAGTTAAGCCTTTAATGGTTTTGACGATCTCCGTTTGCGTTATACTCATTTTTTTTGCTGTTGTTCAAATTATACGCTTATTTAACGAGCCGGGTGGAGAGGCCCCGGATTGGTTTGATACCCATGCGGAAGCAACAAGCATTGAACAGGCAACGCAATTATTTGGCAAAGATCTACTGCTTGAAAAAATGATACTCCCAGAAATGGAACTCGAAAAAACATCATATGTGCTTGAGTTTTCGGAAGGTGGCAGTGTAGCGGACAACACAACTTGGACAATGTTGACCGCTAATGTGCAATACAGCAATAAAGATTGGGCTTCCATGACTATCTTTTTTGATAAAGATCATGAAAGTATAAATGGCAGTGATGAATATGTTGGCTACAACAGCGTTTTTGAAGGCGATTCAACAGATATGATAACCATCAATGGCGTTACAGTTGTTATTTACACCGAGACATCAACAAATGGGTATACATATATGGCTAGGTTTGAACGCAATGACTGTATTTATTTTCTTACTAGTTTTTCCACAGAAAGTGCTGATTTAGGCAGAAACACGATAGAAAATTTGCTGGATCAGTAGAGCAAATAATATAAAAGGGGGCGATCTTCTGTAATAGAGTATTATTTGGCAGTGGCAGCATAAAAACAAAAGAAAGAAGGAGAAGAAACAAGAAAAAACAAGCTATTAGTTTGATCTTAGCGCTTATACTAACAGCGTCGTTAAGTGTACCGACCTTTGCCACAACTAGTGAAATCCCGGATGCAGAGTTAGCCGAAAACTCTATTGACAGCAAAATTGAAACCGTTGTGGAATCAAAGATTGCCTCTGCTGAAGCCGATATCTCAGTTGAAGCAACAAAGACGCTGGTGGATTTCTCAGGAAACGAATATAAACTGGTGGAATGTTATCCAAGCGGCTACTATATTGTGCATCCTGAATCAGGTGTAATTGTTGAGTATTCAACAAATTCTCCGTTTCCATATGAGGGTTATAATACTGGTTTGTACTATTGTGGGCCTACATATTATTACATTAAATCTGGGGATGCTTACACTCATACTATAACAAACGAAAACTTGAATGTTGAGGATGTTGCAGAGGCAGTTGAAATCTCTGATAGTTTAAATACGGAGCTCATCGTTTGCAAGGACGAGGCTGTCGTCAACTTTATTGAAGGTAATACAAGCGAGTTTAGTACCGATACTGCGACCAGAAGTACAAATAGTACCGATTATTGGGTTACGAGCTACACGTGGCTTCAGAATAGGACAAGTGGTTTTGGTTATGTATCTGGTGGGTACTGCGGTTACATTGCTGCAAATCTTATATTGAAGTACTGGAACTATCGAGGAGGAATCTCCCTTATTGGGCTTATGCAATAACAAATAGTACGGATTTGACAAACGCGTTGATTTCTATCGGGGAAGATTTAGGATACTCAGCGAGTTCGTATGCGTGGACAATAGAAGATGTTATTGATGAGTTTTGCTCTCAAAATAGTTTGCCAGGAAATGCTGCTTGGGAGTTAACAAATATTGGAATTCAGACGGAAATAGGCACAAATCAACGTCCTTGTATTCTTTTTGGCAATCTCGAGGATGCGGGTAATCACGCTGTTGTTGTTTATGGGTATAACTTGTATGAAAGCCCTGGTTATACTACGTATATTTGCCATTATGGTTGGGACAATTATTCTGAGGTACACCTCTCTATGGCAGGCTCCTCGGTTCTTGGTTCCAACACTAAGTATAGCCCCTGACGGTGCTTTGAAATTAGTTTCGTTCCAGTAAAAGATCCACATTTTGGCTTCAACTGCTTGTTATCCTGTACCGCTCGAGGAAGGCGGTACAGGATAACATTACTTATCATTCAGACTGAAACGCATTATGGAATGACCCTTTTATTAAAAATAGCTGGTCTTCCGAATTGCTGTACCCGGTCGGCGTCCACACCTGCAATTGAAAGTCAACGATGCAAACCTGTCCTTTGTTAAAGGACAGGTTTTTGTACGAACCGCAACTAGGCTATCATAGCGTTTTTCGCCTTTGACCCTGTTCCCATCTTTCGAAGGGTTTGCCCATTTTGTAACTTTTGATAACCAAAAATCTTTGTGCAGGGCTCAAATTCATGTTACTCTGCGTTAACATAGAAAAATTTCATCTGGAATCAGATACTCCGGAACTATGCTTTGCTAATATATTTACATGGCCAACAAGAGGACTGCCCAAGCATCATTGGTGCTATTTAATTTGACCTTTGCTGGGACGTAATATTAAGATATAATATCAATAATTATTAAATTAATTTCGGAAAATATGTCAGTTTTAGTATATTGAAGTCATATATAAGTAGAAG
>DHOG01000183.1:0-586 GCA_002410715.1 Ruminococcaceae bacterium UBA5396
AAATATGAACAATTTATTGCAGAACGGGACCGACTGGAACAAGCTGCCGAAGAGAAGCGAAAACAAGCACGTAAAATAGAACAGAAAGCAAAAGGTACGGCTAAGAAAGACAATTCTGAAAGCGGTGGGCGACTGGCACATCAGAAAACAATGGGAAGTAAACAAAAACAATTGCATAATGCTGCCAAGTCTATGGAACATAGAATTGCTGCTTTGGGTGACGTGGAAGCTCCAGAGAACATTCGCACAATCCGTTTCCGGCAGAGTAAGGCACGGGAACTGCATAATCCGTATCCGATTATCGGCACAGAAATCAATAAAAGGTTTGGCGATAAGGTATTATTTGAAAACGCATCTTTTGGCATCCCGCTTGGGGCGAAAGTAGCACTAACAGGAGGTAACGGTGTAGGAAAAACAACATTAATACAAATGATCTTAAACCGTGAAGATGGTATTTCAGTCTCTCCAAAGGCTGAAATAGGTTACTTTGCCCAAAATGGTTATAAGTACAACCGCAATCAAGCGATCATGGAATTTATGCAGGAGGATTGTGATTACAATGTATCAGAAATTCGTTCCGTGCTGG
>DHOG01000183.1:861-1406 GCA_002410715.1 Ruminococcaceae bacterium UBA5396
GGCGGCGAAATTATCAAATTGTTGCTGGCTAAAATGCTTATGGGCAGGTATAACATCCTGTTAATGGACGAGCCGAGCAACTTTCTTGACCTGCCAGGTCTGGAGGCTTTGGAAATACTGATGAAGGGGTATGCCGGAACTATAGTGTTTATCACCCATGACAAACGGCTGCTTGATAATGTGGCTGATGTGATTTATGAAATCAAAGATAAGAGATTGAACTTAATCATCTAAACTGATTTATCTGCATTTATAAGATTTGAAAAAGGAGGAATCATTCTATGACCGGACCAGACAAGAAAAAACTTTATCCGAATGAAAATATAAAGACAGTTTGCTATATAAGTAACCTGCCTAAAAGACCCAATGTTGAGATTGGAGAATATACCTATTATAGCGATAATCAGAATTCTCCGGAGAAATTTTATGATAATATAGAGCACCACTACGAATTTCTGGGGGATAAACTCATAATAGGCAGGTTCTGTGCAATAGCCGAGGGTGTCAAGTTTATCATGAATGGAGCAAACCACAGGATGGACGGA
>DHOG01000183.1:1718-4457 GCA_002410715.1 Ruminococcaceae bacterium UBA5396
CCTTTTAAGGGAGACACAGTGATCAGCAATGATGTTTGGATAGGCCAAAATGTTACTATCATGCCGGGTGTCAAAGTTGGTGATGGTGCGATTATTGCTGCCAACTCAACTGTAGTTAAAAATATTGAACCTTATGCAATTTATGGCGGTAACCCGGCCAAATACATTAAGAGGCGTTTCAGTGATGAAAAAGTTGAGTTCTTATTAAAGCTTCAATGGTGGAACTGGGACGAAGAGAAGATATCTTGAAATTTATTAATCAGGAGGTGCTCTATGTTGGAAAGAGCAATATATTTAATCACTGGTGTTATGGCGTCTGGAAAATCAACAGTTGCGGAACTGCTTGCCTCAAAAATGGAAAAGGGTGTGCATCTGCGCGGCGATGTGTTTCGCCGAATGATTGTATCAGGACGTGCCGAGATGTCCGCACAGCCGTCCGATGAGGCTATCCGACAGTTGCATCTGCGTTATCGCTTAGCTACAGATGCGGCAAAAACATATTATGACAACGGATTTTCCGTTATTTTGCAGGACAACTACTACGGAGAAGAAATATCCCTCATCTTGGATATGTTGAAGGACTATCCTATTCAAATAATAGTACTCTGCCCGAATGTGGAGATTGTAAAAAAACGTGAAAAGATGCGGGGAAAGGTCGGTTATACTGGCTTTACAGTAGAGGCTTTGTATGCGGATTTCATGAAGGAGACTCCGAAAATCGGCTTTTGGCTGGATACCTCGGAACAGTCCCCAGAACAATCTATTGAGGATATTTTGTTACATTTTGAAAAGTAATAGACAGGAGAAAATGAAATGGTTGATAAAACGGAAAATATATTGTCAAAAATTATAAATAGTTTTAATGAGATTGCAGATATTGATGCTATCGTTTTGGGCGTTTCCCGCGCTACGGGTACTGCAAATAAGGATTCTGATATAGATATAGGAATCTATTATGACGGGGCGTCATTTGACCTTTCATCATTCAGACAAAAGACTGTTTCACTTGATGATGAACACCGAAAAAATATAATAACCGATCCCGGCAAATGGGGCCCGTGGATTAACGGCGGAGGATGGTTGGAAATTGATGGCATTGCTGTGGACATCCATTTGGGTTAGTGAACTCTATTTATATGGGTGAGGTCGCGTATTGCAAAATTTTGTGCAGTAATAACAGCCTTATTACAGAACAGAAAAAAGGCTTATAAAATTACCTAAAAACTATCAGAAAGCTACCATAGAAAAATTCCTGTGGGAATGTGCGTTTTCTGGGCAGTGCGGGAAGAAGGCAATCGGAAAAGGAGATGTTCTATATGCCGCCGGTTCGCTGTTTCGGTGTGCAGTTAGCTTATTACAAGTTCTGTATGCCATAAATGGGATGTATATGCTTAATGAAAAAGGCAGTCTGGAGCGATTGCTAAAGCAAAAAGAAGTATATATCCCAAAAGATTTTGCGAATGACGTGGAAGCAGCATTATCTGGCTTAAGTAAAAATACTATGCAAGCCTGTTTTGATAGAATTCAGGTTCAATATAATGAAATATTTGGATACAGCAGGCATATGTTACCTGTCTAATGGTACTCAATCCACTCGTATTTACACACTTTACCATCCCCTTTACCTGATGTTTTGTTCACCACTATTATTTTAATCCCTGCAAACATTAAGCTGCTTTTCGTTTATAAGCCCACATTGCGAAAATATGCGCAACAATAAGAATACCCAAGCACCATGCGAGCGCAATCCAAATATCATTACCGACAGACTGCCTCGCAAGCAGGGAACGGATAGCATCCACTATCGAAGTAACTGGCTGGTTTTCAGCAAAGGCACGGACAATCGGCGGCATCGAATCGGTGGGCACAAATGCCGAGCTGATAAATGGCAGGAATATAAGCGGGTAGGAAAAGGCACCTGCGCCGTCCACCGATTTTGCGGAAAGTCCGGCAATCGCCGCGATCCAGGTCAAGGCCAGCGTAAACAGTGCGAGTATACCGGCCACGGCAAGCCATGACAACACTCCCGCCGACGAACGGAAGCCCATAATCAACGCCACGAGAATGATAACGACAACCGAAATAGCGTTGGATACCAGCGAAGTCAGCACATGCCCCCACAGCGCGGCCGAACGTGCGATCGGCATGGAGTGGAACCGCTCGAATATGCCGCTTTTCATATCCATAAACAGGCGGTAAGCTGTATAGGAGATGCCGCTTGCAATCGCAATCAGCAAAATGCCGGGGAGCAGATAATTCACATAATTTTCCGTACCGGTCTGAATTGCGCCGCCCAACACATATACAAACAACAGCATCATCGCAATCGGAGTGATGCAGACCGTGATAATGGTATCCATGCTGCGGAAAATATGGCGCATGGAACGCCCAAGCATAACGCTCAAATCGCTGAAAAAGTGTTTCTTTACAGTTTCCATTTACTTTTCCTCCTTCTTGCCAATGATTGCGAGGAATATTTCCTCGAGTGTCGGCTGTTTTTCCACATACTCCACCCTGGCGGGCGGAAACAGCTTTTTCAGTTCATCAAGGGTGCCGTTCGCGATAATTTCCCCCTCATGCAGAATGGCGATTTGATCCGCAAGCTGTTCGGCTTCGTCCAAATATTGCGTGGTCAGGAATACCGTTGTGCCATTATCAGCAAGTTCTCTTACGGTATTCCAAACCTCGATGCGTCCTTCGGGGTCAAGCCCGGTTGTCGGCTCGTCGAGGAAGATAAGC
>DHOG01000026.1:0-2750 GCA_002410715.1 Ruminococcaceae bacterium UBA5396
TGAGCCGCCGTTTTTATGTCTTGTTGTTTCGGGGGGGCACAGTCATATTGTGAAGGTGTCGGATTATACCGAATTCGAAGTTTTGGGAAGAACACGGGACGATGCTGCCGGCGAATGCTATGACAAGGCCGCCCGTGCCATGGGAATGCCTTATCCGGGAGGAATCAACCTTGACCGAAGAGCTTCCAAGGGCAATCCGGACGCTTACAAACTTCCCCGCCCCCGTGTTGAAGGCCGCAGCTATGATTTTAGTTTTTCGGGATTGAAAACCGCCGTAATAAATCTGCTTCATAACTCAAAGCAGAAGGGTGAATCGGTTAATATTGACGATTTATGTGCATCATTCCAGCACACAGCCGTAGAGATGCTGGTGGAGAACACATTGTTGGCTGCCCGAGAAAACGCCGCCTCCACTGTGGTTCTGGCAGGCGGTGTATCGGCGAACTCAGCACTTCGTGCCCGCATGACCCAGGAGTGCCGACGGCTGGGACTCAGTCTTTTTTACCCGCCAATTCCGCTTTGCGGAGACAATGCCGCTATGGTTGGTTCCCAGGCTTATTATGAATACAACAGCGGGAATGCAGCCGGTCTTGATTTGAATGCGCAAGCTACCATGCCGATAGAAGGCATAAAATCCCCTAAGACTGATTGATTCGGCAGTTAAAATGCAGGATTAGAATATCGAAACTGCAAAGCAGTTAAAATATTCACATAAATTTGTCAAATAATTCACATTTGCATCTTGCAAAATTACCCTGTTTCGAGGTATAATAATATGCGATATCGTTTTTTTCGGACAGAAACCACATGGAAAGGGGATCGCAATTATGACAAAAAATCAGTCTGTTCTTTCATGGATTGAGGAAAAAAAGAATCTGGTTCAGCCGGACAAAATTGTTTGGATTGACGGCTCGGAAGAACAGCTTGAAGCTTTACGCGCCGAAGCATGCAAAACAGGCGAAATGGAAAAACTGAACCAGGAGAAGCTGCCGGGATGCTATCTGCACCGTACAGCCATTAATGACGTCGCCCGTGTAGAGCACCGTACTTTTATTTGCGCTGAAAAGGAAGAGGATGCAGGTCCGACAAATAACTGGATGAATCCTGCTGATGCATACAAAATGCTGTATGATATTGCCCGTGGGAGCTATCAGGGAAGAACCATGTATGTCATTCCATATTCAATGGGTCCTGTCGGCTCACCCTTTGCGAAATACGGAATTGAGCTTACAGATTCAATTTATGTTGTGCTGAACATGGCAATCATGACCCGTATCGGTGCCAATGTTTTGGAGGCGCTGGGTGACAGCAATGATTGGGTGCGCGGTCTGCACTGCAAGTGCGAGATTGATGATGAAAAGCGTTATATCTGCCACTTCCCGCAGGATAACACCATTATTTCGGTCAACTCGGGTTATGGCGGAAATGTTCTGCTGGGCAAGAAATGCTTTGCGCTTCGCATTGCATCCAATCTTGGCCATAAGGAAGGCTGGATGGCCGAGCATATGCTGATTCTGGGGCTTGAGAATCCCCAGGGCGAAGTGAAGTATATTGCAGCCGCATTCCCGTCTGCATGCGGTAAGACCAACCTTGCCATGCTGATTCCGCCCGAAATTTATAAGAAAAAGGGCTATAAAGTATGGTGCGTGGGTGACGACATCGCCTGGATGCGTATCGGTGAGGACGGCCGCCTATGGGCTGTAAATCCCGAAAACGGCTTCTTCGGCGTTGCGCCGGGAACCAATATGAAATCCAATCCCAATGCGCTTATTTCTACGCAGAAGGGCACGATTTTCACAAACGTTGTGCACAATCTGGACGACAACACCGTATGGTGGGAAGGTCTTGATAAGAATCCCCCCAAGAATGCTGTCAACTGGAAGGGCGAAAAATGGGATTGCACAGACGGCTCCAAGGGCGCCCATCCCAACTCCCGCTTTACCGCTCCGGCGGAAAACTGCCCTTGCCTGTCTTCCGAATTCAATTCGGGCAAAGGCGTGCCGATTTCGGCAATCGTGTTTGGCGGACGCCGTGCCAAAACTGCTCCCCTGGTTTATCAGTCACGGGACTGGAACAACGGCGTTTTCGTAGGCTCGATTATGGCATCCGAAACCACTGCTGCCGCCACAGGTGCAGTCGGCGTTGTCCGCCGCGATCCCATGGCAATGCTGCCGTTCTGCGGCTATCATATGGCTGACTATTGGTCGCACTGGTTGGATATGGGTAAAAAGCTGGGCGACAAGGCTCCGCAAATCTTCAATGTCAACTGGTTCCGTCTTGATGATGAAGGACACTTTATCTGGCCCGGCTTTGGTGATAATCTGCGTGTTCTCGAATGGATTATCAAACGCTGCGAAGGCAAATCCGATGCCGAAGAGACTGCGATTGGGTTTGTGCCCAAGGCGGAGGATATCAACCTCGAGGAGCTTGATTTCTCGCTTGACACGCTGAAATCCATTCTTGAAGTTGACAAAGAGCTCTGGTCGTCCGAGGCGGAAGGAATTGCGGAATTCTATAAAAAATTCGGCGATAAAGTTCCCGCCGAGCTTCAAAATCAGCTAGAGGCACTGAAAGCAAGATTGAAATAATATTACATCGTATGTTTATGATGTTTGAAGCTACAAAAAGAGGTGCGCAAAATGTGTTTACATTTTGCGCACCTCTTTTTTGACTCCATCCGTAATGGGGCTAAGGCGGTCTGTATGCTGCTCTATTTACTCCCTCCGGTTTAATATGCATCTCACATGAGG
>DHOG01000026.1:3066-8435 GCA_002410715.1 Ruminococcaceae bacterium UBA5396
ACAGCACAACATGACGATTATGCTTACACCCCCGGCTCCCTCTTAGAGGGAGCTGTCGCCCGTGGGCGACTGAGGGAGATTTCTTCTACTATGAAAGTGGTATTCTAACCACTCCCTCCGTCAGGCTTTCGCCTGCCACCTCCCTCATGGAGGGAGGCTTATTCCAACTCCCTCGATGAGGGAGGCTTATCCCACATTTGCTAGAAGGGTATTGCTGAAATAATTTGAACATGCATTAATAGAAATAACTAATATTTTGTAGAATTGGTACGATATATTATTAAGACAATGTTATTCCCTACAGCTTGCCGAGGGGATTTGAACCCAACATTTATTATCAAACGAAATTAGGAGTGGCAAGATGACTGACGTATTGGAAAGCACCACATTCAACGATGAGGATACCATGGAGGGCAGATTTCTAACGTTTCTTGTTGGTGATGAGCTCTATGGTATAGAAATCAGACATGTGATGGAGATTGTCGGAATACAGCCAATTACTGAATTGCCGGAAGTCACGGATTACGTCAAAGGCATCATAAACCTCAGGGGCAGAATCATTCCGGTCATTGATATCCGTCTCCGTTTCACAAAAGCGGAAAAGGAATACAATGACAGAACATGTGTGATTATTACTTGCCTTGGCGGCAAATTTGTTGGTCTGATTGTTGACTGTGTATCCGAGGTTTTGACCATTCAGGATCAAGACATTACTGAAAATCCCGAAAGCGAAAGCTGTGCCTACGTTCAGAATATCGCCAAATCCGGGGATCAGGTGATTCTACTGATTGATTGTCAAATGCTTCTGAACGAGAATCATTTTTGAGTGGTTTTTGCATAAAAGGTTGATGGCATTGGTTCTAATATTTTAAATTTTAGGGGGAAAAGCTTTGAAATTTAAATTAGGGTTAGGAAGTATTAAAGCAAAACTAATATTCTATATTGTCTCTATCGTTACCATGGTTTGTGTCGGTTTATCCTTACTATCCTATTTTGTGGCTTCATCAGCGTTGTCGAACAATATGGAGCAGTCTCTCTTGACCATTACCAAGGAAAGTGCAGAGGTTATAAGCGAACGTGTCAATCGGATTCATAATCAGCTCACCGCCCTGTCTACAAACAGTATTTTTATGGATTTAGAGGCGAATAAAAATATAATACATTCAACCCTTGGCAATATATTAGAAGACTGGGGTTACTTGGACATAGTTGCGGCTGATGCAAGCGGAATGACAACAGGCGGCGAAAACATAGCGGACAAAGATTATTTTCAACAAGCCCTTTCCGGAAACAACGCCGTTTCCAACCCTGTCATCAACAAAGCCGACGGCAGCGCACTGTGTTATTATGCAGTACCTATCAAAAATCAGGATGATGTGGTTGGCGTTTTGGTGGGTACAAGGGATGGTTTTGGTTTAAGCCAGATGATTGCGGATGTCACCTATGCAAAAATCGGGAGAGCATACTTATTAAACAGTCAAGGAGTCACGATTGCACATAGCTCCAAGGATGTCGTAATCAATCAAGAGAATGCGTCCGAGCAGGCTAAGTCTGACGCAAGTCTCAAGGAACTTGCCGCACTGGAAGCGAACATGATGGCCGGCAAACAGGGAACCGGACGCTATGCATATAATGGTGTGGTAAAATATATGGGATATAGCCCGGTTGGAATCCAGGGATGGTCCCTTGCCCTCACCGCTCCCCGCAACGAAATATTTGCGGAAATCAATATGATGATGTCGACAATGGTAATCATCAGCATTGTCGTTATTTTGCTGAGTGTAGTATTTGCAGTTTTCATTGCAAGCGGTATCAGCAATTCGTTAAAAGCAAGTGTTTCATATGCAGATAAGCTTGCCCAATGCGACGTCTCTTTTGAAGTCCATGAGAATTACCTGAAAAGAAACGATGAAATCGGCATGCTTGCGACAGCATTTCTAAGTATTACCGATCGTTTGAATGCAGTCTTTTCAAGTATAAATTCGGCAGTTTTGCAGGTGGCATCCGGGGCAAGACAGGTCGCCGATTCCAGCACCTCCCTCTCTCAGGGGGCGTCCGAACAGGCAAGCTCTATTGAAGAGCTTTCGGCCTCGATTGAAGAAATTTCAGCGCAGACAACTCAAAATGCAGAAGATGCAGAAAATGCAAATAGGATTACCGATAACGCTCGTGTCAATGCCGAAAAGAGCAATTCTCAGATGCAGGAAATGCTGAAAGCAATGGAAGATATCAATACGACTTCAAACAATATTTCAAAAATAATTAAAGTAATCGATGAAATTGCATTCCAGACAAACATTCTTGCGCTCAACGCCGCTGTTGAAGCCGCAAGGGCAGGACAGTATGGCAAGGGCTTTGCTGTTGTAGCCGAGGAAGTAAGAAATCTTGCCGCACGTTCAGCCAATGCTGCAAAAGAGACCACTGATTTGATAGAAGGCTCGATTAAAAGCGTAAAAAACGGCACAAAAATTGCAAAGGGTACCTCGGATGCCCTGCAATCCATTGTTCAAGAAATTGTGAATGTTGCCGATCTGGTGAGAAGTATCTCAGTTGCCTCAAACGAGCAGGCTTCCGCAATTGCCCAGGTTTCTCAAGGGATTACACAGGTCTCGACCGTGATTCAGTCCAATTCCGCTATATCAGAGGAAAGTGCTGCATCCAGTGAAGAAATGTCCACCCAAGCCTATCTCCTTGAGAAACAGCTAAGCAAGTTTACGTTAAAACAAAATGCAAATGAGGCAATGGATCAGGGGCTTGATTGGACATACCAAGATACAGAAGCCAACGACCAAGACAACACTGATGATATGGAAGAATATGTTTGATGCACAGGCCAAGGGGAAACCGGTAGTTGATTTTGTATGATTTTAAAATGTATCATAAAAAGGCACCGAAAATCATTTTCGGTGCCTTTTTTAGTGGCTTCAACAATAAAAACTCATGGAATTCCACGGTGTTTTCTATAGTTGGTTGGGGTTTTCCCATAGCAATTTTTAAAATGCTTGTTGAATGCAGAGGGGTCTTTAAATCCACAGGAATAAGATATTTCAGTTATACTGGCATTGGTGCTCTCCAATAACCGACATGCCATCAATAACCGATGGCGTATCAAGTATTGCTGGGGTGAGCAATGATAAAGTTGCATAAAGATCTTATATAGGTAACTACGTTCGATTCCGATATGGCGAGCGACATCGTTTATCTTAATATTGTAGGTATAATTGTTTTTTATAAATTCAGTCGCTTTATGTCCATATTGCTTAATCGGCATACATGATGTTTCTATGTCGGTTGTATTGCACATAAGCGAAAACACCAAGTACAATTGTGCGATTAATTTATATTCATTATCCTGATGGTGTTCAAAGCTTTCCCCCAGGTTTAAAAGAGCATTTTTCAACAATCCGTCACTTTGATCTGTATATATAGGATTTTCTAAAGTTAAAGAGCATCTTTCCAGGATGGTTTTTGCATCCAAACCATCAAAACCAAACCAACAATAATTCCATGGGCTGTGATCATCTGCAGCATAAAATGTAGAAACACCCGGCGATATAAGGAATCCTTGTCCGCTGTTGAGCTGATATGTCTTATCCCCCACAACAAAAATACCTTTCCCATCGAGTACGTAATGGAATAGATAATGGGGGCGCATAGCAGGCCCAAATGAATGTCCAGGGGCGCATTTCTCCTTGCCGCACAAATGTAAGACCAATGAACTGGAAATATTCAGCGGATCCCCGATAATATACTCAATACTCCTATCCATATATAAAGCCACCTGTTCCATTTGGATTTTTCAACATAACACCAATTTCTTGAAACAAAATAAACTAGATTAATAGCCAATAATGCAATAAACTAATTATTGTTATATAAGACTCAATACCTTTATAATACGTCTGCAAATGGAGGAAAAACAATGGTTAAAATTACGTTTATGGGTGCAGGAAGCACTATTTTTGCCCGCAATGTCATTGGTGATTGTATGTGTACAGAAACCTTAAGGGATGCCGAAATAGCATTGTACGATATTGACGCGGCACGCTTGGATGAATCAGCAATTATACTTAATGCCCTTAACAAAAATATTAATGATTGTCGGGCATCCATAAAAAAATACCTTGGTGTGGAAAATCGCAAAGAAGCCCTGCGCGGCGCTGATTTTGTGATAAATGCTATACAGGTGGGATTTTATGATCCATGTACCATTATAGACTTTGAAATCCCGAAAAAGTACGGCTTGCGCCAGACCATCGGAGATACAC
This sequence comes from Ruminococcaceae bacterium UBA5396, assembly GCA_002410715.1. GTDB lineage: Bacteria > Bacillota > Clostridia > Oscillospirales > Acutalibacteraceae > Avimonas. The sequence goes on from DHOG01000026.1 coordinate 7,335, forward strand.
TGGGAATTGGGGGAATCATGCGTGGATTGCGTACAATTCCTGTTATGCGCGATTTTGCACGGGATATGGAAGAGGTTTGTCCTAACGCATGGTTTCTTAATTACACAAATCCCATGTCGATACTTACCGGCTATATGCAGCGCTATACCAAAGTAAAGACGGTTGGACTCTGTCACAGTGTTCAAGGTTGCTCCCAGGGTTTACTTGAAAGCTTGGATATGCAGGATAAAGTCGAAGGAAGAAAAGATCTTATTGCAGGCATCAACCACATGGGATGGTTGATTGAATTGCGTGATCGGAACGGAAACGACCTTTATCCGGAAGTAAGAAAGCGCGCCGCTAAGAAAAACATGGCGGGTAAACATGACGACATGGTGAGATTCGAATATATCAAGCACTTGGGGTATTACTGCACCGAGTCGAGTGAACATAATGCGGAATATAATCCGTGGTTTATCAAGCCGACTCATCCGGAACTTATAGAAAAATTCAACATTCCGCTTGACGAATATCCCCGCCGCTGCATTAACCAGATTGCAGGTTGGGAAGAAGAAAAAAACAAAATACTTGATGATTATAAAATCACTCATGAGCGTTCCATAGAGTACGCATCCTATATTATGGAAGCAATTATAACAAACAAACCCTATAAAATAGGGGGCAATGTATTAAACACAGGTTTAATTGATAATTTACCTGCCGATGCCTGCGTTGAAGTTCCCTGTCTGGTTGATGGGTTAGGAATCACCCCATGTCATGTCGGCAGACTGCCGGTACAATTGGCGGCATTGAATATGACCAACATAAACGCACATCTGATGACCATTCAAGCGGCGGTCACGCAAAAAAAGGCTGATATTTACCGTGCAGCTATGCTTGACCCTCATACGGCAGCGCAATTATCGCTGGATGAAATCGTATCTATGTGCAATGAATTAATTTCTGCCCATGGTCCATACATGGCGGAATATAAAGATTAAAACTGGCAAGCATCTCAAGACGCACACCGAAAGTTCTTTCTACTGCATCACTTGCCCTAACGGTAAAAAACTCCCTCCGTCAGGCTCCGCCTGACACCTCCCTCAAAGAGGGAGGCAAATT
>DHOG01000160.1:0-2796 GCA_002410715.1 Ruminococcaceae bacterium UBA5396
GCGGAGGGGATTTTCCTGGCCGTCCAGTTGACGGCGAATATTCAGGAAATGCCCGATGGGAGTTACCGGGTTTATTCACCCGGGGATGCGGCGTACCGGAATGCCTTCGGGAACAGCCTTGATTTTTACTTTGGCATGCTGCGTAATCTGCAGAAGCAATTGGAAAAGGATTTACGCACTCTTGGCGCTTCAGAGACCAATAATATCTCTTTCCGGTTAGGGGTCGTCGGGGAGTTTATCGACAACCTACAGCAGGCAACGATTCGTTGATGTTGATCAATAAAAGGGCTGTCTCAAAACAGGATTTTTGAGCCTGATATGCTCCCCCTATAGGAGACAATGAAAAAATAAATTGTCGACTATAGGGGGACTTTTTATGCCAACAAAAAGAAAAATGAATCCAGAAGAAAAGATTAAATTTGTAGAGCAATATCTTGATGAAACAATTAGCCAGCATGAGATAAGTCGAATTACCGGAGTAGCTATCTCGTCTATTCAGAAGTGGATATGTAAATATAAAGCGGAAGGGTCTAATGCTTTTTTCCCGAGGAATAAACAGCGAAAATATTCTCCTGAACTTAAGGAGAAAGTTGTGAAAGAATATCTCTCTGGCAATGCAAGCTTGTTAACGCTATCTGAAAAATACAAAATTCGTTCTACCACTCAAATCCAGCGCTGGATTAAGAGGTATAATCGTCATGAGGACTTTAAACGCCGAGGAGGACATCGCAACATGACGAAAATACGAAAGTCCACGCAGGAAGAACGAGTAAAAATTGCTGAGGAGTGCCTTGCTGCAGACAGAAATTATGGCGAAATTGCAGATAAATATCAGGTATCCTACCAGCAGGTTTATACCTGGACAAAGAAATTTACCGAATTAGGAGTAGCTGGCTTGCAAGACAGACGCGGCCAGCGGACAAACAAACAAGAACCACGAACGGAAGAAGAAAAGCTAAAGGTCAAAATTGCGCAGTTAGAACATGAAAACTACATGCTTAAAATGGAACGGGATTTTCTAAAAAAATTAGATGCGCTAGAAAGGAGGTGGGATTAACCCTGGTTCACCAGATAAGTCTTTACACGCTTATCCGGCAGGAACACGAAGACAACAGTTATCCAATCGATGAACTTTGCCATCTTGCTCATGTAGCGCGATCTGCTTATTACAAATGGCTGAAACGAAAAGAGCCGATGAACGAAGTCGAAAATAAACGTATTGCACAGCTCATTGAAGCGATACATCAGAAAAATCCGGATAAAGGCTACCGACGCATCAGGGATGATTTATCGCATGATTACAATACGGAGATAAACGACAAACGAGTGTTGAGAATTTGTCGTCTGCTTGACATTAAATCGACGATTAAATACAGCAACCATGGTTGTACCCGACAAGCTGGTAAGCCTCAGTATATAGCGGAAAATCTTTTGAACCGTGATTTTTACGCCGACAAGCCAAATGAAAAATGGCTGACGGATGTAACGGAATTCAAGTATTATACAGGATTTGAAAAGCATAAGATTTATCTCAGTGCCATCCTGGATCTCTATGACCGCCGGATCGTATCGTTCATCATCCGTGATTGCAACGATAATAAATTGGTATACGATACCTTCAATACAGCCGTAGCTGCCAATTCGAAGGCTCATCCTTTGTTTCACAGTGACAGAGGATTCCAGTATACGAACCGAACATTCCACGGGATGCTTGTAAAAGCAGGTATGACACAGAGCATGTCCAGGGTAGGAAAATGTATTGATAACGGTCCAATGGAAGGCTTTTGGGGAATTTTGAAACGGGAACGATATTATGGCAAACGCTTCATGGATAAAGAGTCTTTGGTTGATATGATTAAACGTTACATCGTTTATTACAATACAAAGCGAGTACAACGGAATCTTGGGGTTTTGACACCGTATGAAAAGCATGAGATGTATTTAGCCGCATAGAAAAACTGCCAGCAGCCCATTTTACAGGGTTACTGGCAGAGGAAATACTTTATATATTTCATTGTCTACTTGACGGGTAGCGATTCAGCCTGTTTTGAGCAGCCCTTTTGCTCTCTTCAAGGGTAAATTTTAAATTAGAGCGTGGGAGAGTCAGCAAGCAAACTAGAGGGCAGTTTGGTTACGATTACCTTATCAATCCTCATTCTGTCCATGTCCACTATTTCGAACTTGAGATCGGACCACTCAAAAGTTTCTCCGGTTTTCGGCATATTGCCCAGATAGGATGTTATGAAACCGCCCAATGTCTGGTAATGGTCTTTATCTTCATTAGGCATATCGGCTATCGCAAACAACTCCTTGAATTCCTCTATGGACAACAATCCGTCCAAAAGCCAGGAATTATCGTCTCGTTGGACGATCTCGGGGTTGTCCTCTTCTTCCTGGGGCAATTCTCCCACTAACTGCTCAAGTAAGTCATGCAGGGTTACTAAGCCAATCATACCGCCAAATTCGTCCATTACTACGGCGATATGCGTGCCTGTCTGTTGAAACTGTTCCAGGAGTCTGAAAGCGCGGAGACTGCGCGGGACAAATAAAGGTTCTTGAATATTCTCTTCTATGGGCAGTGTTCCCTGGCCCCTGGTGGAGAGGATATCCCTTGCGTAGACAACACCGATTATATCATCCAGGCTATCCCTCGCTACAGGGAGACGGGAGTGGTTACTTTCGGTGATTAGTTGCCAAATTTGTTCATCATCGTCTTCAAGGTCGATCCAGTCCACATGGGTTCTGGGGGTCATTAAAGCAGATACTCTCATGTCGCCTAGGCGACATGAGAGTATC
>DHOG01000160.1:2953-3324 GCA_002410715.1 Ruminococcaceae bacterium UBA5396
GATACTCTCATGTCGCCTAGGCGAAAGACCCGGTCAACTATGTCTCTTTCAGTTTCCTCAAAGGTGCCGATAGCAGTTCCTTCAGCAAGCATTATCTTGATTTCTTCCTCCGTAACGCCTGGTTCCGCCGGCTCCTTAACGCCGATGGTCTTGAGTACAAACTCCGTCGAGACGCTAAGCAGCTTAACGAGGGGAGAAAACATCTGGGCGAAAAAGCGCATAGGGACCGCAATGGCAATGGCAATGGGTTCAGGGTTATTGAGGGCCATCTTCTTGGGTACTAATTCACCGATGATGAGGGAGATGTAGGTGATTGCGGCAATGACTACTACCATGCTGACCGGGGTGGCGTACGCGCCAAGCAGGGCCAG
>DHOG01000201.1:0-1451 GCA_002410715.1 Ruminococcaceae bacterium UBA5396
CTCTCGGTATAGCTCTGTTCCGTCAAATTCTCGTACTCCTTGGAAAATACCGCCTGCGAGTCAGCACCCCTATACAGCGTTACCGTAAAAATACCCGTTGCCGGATTGAACACAGTCTTAATCCCGATGTCTGAAGCCGCGCATAGTCCCGTCACTGCATCCATCAGATTTCGGTAGGATATCTGGGTACTAACGGGGATGCTCAAGTTCGGGGATGAGAAAGATACCCCGGTTATTTGCCGATTCGTATCGGTAGGGCTGATGAGATTATTATCTAATAGCTGCTCCACACAGACAGATAAGTCACCGGACAACTTCTCTGTGCCCCACACAATACGGCGGGAGAGGAAGGAAGTCGCAAAGCGGCCGCTCGCCGTGATAATTTCTTGCTCGGTCTGAGACAATTCCAGATGTTCAATAATCCCGGCTTCCTCATCATCGTTTTTCCAGATGAAGTTTCCTTCTTTTAAGAGTGCAGTATTTTCCGGTGTTGCTATGGCTTTTAACTCAAATGAGCCACACTGCGAGTAACGCCGCGTCCAGCGCAGGTATTCGAAAGACTCCACAATACCAGAGAGTTCACGATTATAGTCATAAATATATAGTTGCATGTTCATACCCCCAGAAACTGCGGACGAAAGTAAATGCTAACTTCCAGAAGTTCCATATTGACCGAAGCATCGTAGCGTAAGGTGTTGACTCCCGCGGCAAGCTGAAAGAATGTCGAACCGGTATCCAGCAGCGAGAAAGCATTCGTCACCGACGAGCCGTTGATGCTGACCACACGCTTACCCGCGAAATGGGTATATACACGAAGTTCATCCCCGGCATTCATTGTAGTAAGGAGACGGATGTATTCACCTGTGTCAATGTTTAAGAGTTCCGGATTCGTGACCGTCCCCAATGCCTGGAACACGATCTCACACCCGCAGGAAACATCACCGATGTTTTCAACCGTGATAATCTGGCTGGGCTGGCGCATTCCAAACTCCATGCCGCTTTCAGGTATCTCCAGTTCAAATTCGAGTAATGGTATCCAAGATGCCAGTTCCTCACGCACTTCATCCAGTGTCTCGAAGAAGGGAGAGGGGCAAAGGAGGCTGACGAAAAAGTTAGGTATTCGCTGCCGGGTGGAAACTGTAAACCCCGCCTCCTCGACAACGCAGGCAATTTGCCGTTCACGGTATTGAAGCATTCCATTCAGTTTAGGGCTAAATATCTTAAGAAAAAGCTGCCTCCGTGCATAGGCATCGTCAGGTGTATCTGCTACAACCGTACCCTCCAGTATGATATTTCGCATATCCAGTGTGGAGGAAATATAAAAAGCACCGTCCTGATTCGGTGCCTTGAAGGTGTTGACGGTCTGACGTATATTGCCCGTGCCGTCTATTTTCTTAAGAAAATACGGACGGCTTTGTTTGAGCGTAATGCTCCTGCCGTCCGCATTGATA
>DHOG01000201.1:1643-3319 GCA_002410715.1 Ruminococcaceae bacterium UBA5396
TATTCAAGTGCCAGCTTGCGGGACAGGTTTTTGAACTCCCGTGCCAGTTCTTTTTCGGACAGTGCTTTTGGTGTCACCACAGATAGGTTTTGCGTGATGCTTGTGCCGGTGGCACTGCCTTGCCCGGATAAACTTCTATAATTTAAATCGAAGCTTGTGGGCACTGCATTCTGCATATCCCTTGAAACTGCTGCCATTGCATCTTCAAAGCCCACACCGATGCCTTCGCCCATATTGTGGCCAATTCCGGCAAAGAGAGCAGAGGGGGATTTGATGCCGAAGAAGTTTTTAATCTTCGACACCACATTGCCGAAAAACCCGGAGATCTTATTCCATAGCCATGTACCCGCATCGGATATGCCGTTCCACAGCCCCTTGATGAGATTGCCACCAACCTGCGCCATCTGACTGATATAGCCGGTGAATGCCTTGACCAGACCCGTGATGATCTGCGGTACTGCTTTGACCACCTCGACGATGATTTTTGGCAGATTAGCAATCAAGGCAATAAACAACTGAACACCAGCCAGAATGATCTTGTAGATGTTCCCAACAATGGCATTTACCAGCGAGGTTACGATCTGCGGAATCGCCGCTACAACAGTAGTAATAATCTGAGGGAGTGCCTGTATCAGCGATATCAGAAGCCGAATGCCTGCGTCAATGATCATGGGAATCGACCCAATGACTGCGCTGATAATACTGTCAATGATTTGTGGGATGGCTTCCACAACTGCTGTAATGATTGTAGGCAGTGCTGTCACCAGTGAGGTCAGCAATTGAATACCCGCATCGACGATCTGTGGAATGGATTTAATCAGGAAATCCACCAGTGCTTCGATGATGGCGGGCAAGGCAGAAACAAGCTGAGGTATTGCATCAACTAATCCCTGCGCCAATCCTATAATCAACTGCAAGGCCGCGTCCAGCAGCATTGGCAGGTTATCTATCAATCCTTGAACAATCGTCGTGATTGCAGTAACTGCCGCCGGAATCAGTTTAGGCAGCGCGTTTCCTATGCCTTGTACCAAAGCCGTGACCAGTTGCACTGCGGCATCGATAAGAAGTGGCAGGCTGTCAATCAACGCTCCGACAATCGTCATTACAGCGTCAACCGCCGCTGGGATAAGCTCCGGCAGTAAGTTCAGAAGCGTCTCAAGCACCTGCGTGAACAAGCTCATGACAGTTTCGAGCAACATAGGAAGCAGGTCACCCACCGCAGTTAGTATCGCATCGAACGCAGGCGGGAGCGCGGTTACGATGTTTTCCAAAACAGGTACGATGTTTGCGACAACCGCGCGGAAAGCATCCACGAGGTTTTCCGTCAGATTGGTCATGTCGGTGTTGGCATTACCAAGTCCGCCTGTAAAGGAGCCAAGAGCGGCTTGTAACATGCCAATAGAGCCGGTTATTGTCTGAGTTGATTCACGCGCAAAGTTACCCGCATACTGCTCCGTGTTCTCAAAAAACATCTGCATTGCGATTTCGGCTTTTTCCGCTTGCGTGGCGGTGTTCCAAGTAAAATCCAGACCCTTTGCGAGAGCATATGCTTGGATATTGGTAGCGTTCATAGCAACACCGAGATTATCCATCATGGTGAAGTTGCCTTTTGCTGCGCCCGCCACCGAGTCCAGTGCCATTTGCATATCAACGCCCATAACAGAAGCCATATCCGC
>DHOG01000123.1:0-12295 GCA_002410715.1 Ruminococcaceae bacterium UBA5396
ACCGCGCTTTTTTTGGTTTATCTTATTTTGTGTTATAATGATAACATAATTTATTTTAAAGTTTATGGAGGTTAAAATCATGGCTTATGATTCAGCACACAATCGGTACGAACAAACCGTTTACAGACGGGTGGGGCAAAGTGGACTCAAGCTTCCCGCCGTATCCCTCGGCCTTTGGCAGAATTTCGGCAGCATTAATGTATATGAAAATTCCCGCGCCATTTTACTGCGTGCATTTGATCTGGGTGTCACCCATTTTGACCTTGCTAATAATTACGGTCCTGTTCCGGGATCTGCTGAAATCACATTCGGTCAGGTGCTTCAAAACGACCTGCGCCCCTATCGCGACGAGCTTGTAATCTCTACAAAAGCCGGATATGGCATGTGGCCGGGACCATACGGAGACTTGGGCAGCCGAAAATATATGCTGGCTTCCCTCGACCAGAGCCTGAAACGCATGGGGCTTGATTATGTTGATATTTTCTATTCCCACCGATACGACCCTGATACGCCTCTGGAAGAAACCATGGGCGCGCTGGCAACAGCCGTTCAATCCGGAAAGGCTTTATATGTCGGCATCTCCAACTATGCCCCCGAGCAAACCCGCAAGGCAGTCGAAATTCTGAAAAGTATGGGGGTGCGCTGCCTGATTCACCAGCCCTGCTACAACATGCTTAACAGAGGCGTGGAGAAAAACGGTTTGTTTGATACGCTGAACCAACTTGGGATTGGCAGCATCGTATTCTCGCCTTTGGCACAGGGACTCCTCACCGACCGCTATCTAAACGGGGTGCCGGAAGGCTCGCGCGCCGCGCGGCATTCATTCCTGAGCGAACGTGACATCACCCCCGAGCGAATGAAGGTTGTGCGCAGCTTGAATGAACTTGCCGCGGCTCGCGGTCAATCGCTGGCGCAGATGGCACTTGCCTGGACGCTTCGGGAGGGATATGCGACATCGGCACTGATCGGCGCATCAAGTGTTGCCCAGCTTGAGGATAATCTGGGTGCGGCCAAAAACCTCAGTTTTACGGATGAAGAATTAAAGAAAATAGACGGAGTTCTTTCCTGATATGAGACGTTCTGCAGCCGCCGCGGGGATTCTCCACTCCGCGGCATTCCTGCTGACGGCTGTGCTTTGGCTGTGTGCACTTGCAATCTTTGGGTTCTATCCGTTTGGTGAACGTTCGGTTCTGATTACGGATATGGGGCAGCAATACATTGAGTATCATGCCGCTCTTTACGACACGGTCATCGGCGGGGGCAGCCTGCTTTACACATGGAATACCGGGCTCGGCATGAATTTTGTCGGGCTTTTTTCCTATTACCTTTCCAGCCCTTTTACACTGTTGATGTTTTTATTTCCGCGCGGCTCCATCACCGATGCGGTGCTGTTTATCATCTCTATGAAGATTGCCGCATCCGGTCTTACCTTTTCGATTTATCTGCGCAAGACAGTGGGAATACACGGAATCCATAATATACTCTTTTCGGTTCTTTATGCCCTTTCGGGATATACGGCGGTGTATTTCTTCAACCTAATGTGGCTGGATTCGGTTGTCCTTCTCCCGCTAGTGATTCTTGCAGTACGGCATCTCGTAAACACTGGGAGAAAAATGCCGCTGACGGTAGCTTTCGCACTGCTGTTCTTTTCTAATTTCTACACGGCTTATATGGTGGGAGTGTTCAGCCTGCTTTATTTGGCGGCAATGCTTTGGCTCAAAGGACAAATAAAAGGTGAAAACCAAAAGGCGGTCAGACGGTTTTTCATCGCAGCCGTGCTGGCAGCGGGACTGACTGCCTTTCTCACGTTGCCGACTGCGTTTGCTTTAATAGACAGTCAGGGCTCCTTATCGGCCGACTGGGTCTTTCTCGGATTTATGGCTGACCCGCTGACCCTGCTCGGAAAAATGGCTTTCGGCGCATACGATTCTATAACCGATTCGGGGACGCCCTATATTTACTGCGGTGCGCTGACGCTTGGGCTGATCCCTGTCTGGCTGCTGCACAAAGGCATTCCACGGCGTGAAAAAACCGCATATGCCGCTTTGATTGCAGTTATGCTGATTAGTATGTTTTTTAGCCTGCTGGACTATCTTTGGCACGCGGCTGAAACGCCGATTTGGTTCCCCTGCCGATATAGTTTTTTACTCATATTCCTGTTGTTGACATGCGCTGCAAGGGCAATCACCGCGTCAGAAGGGCTGACGCGCCGTAAAATCATTGTGGGTTACGGGGCGGCGGCCGTCATAATGCTGTTGTCCGGCCTACCCAAGCTGATATTTCCCAAGCTGTTTGATTCAGCCACGAGAAATCTACCTGTAACCCTGGCTACGTTAACCATTTACGGTTTACTTACACTTCTGATTGTAAATCCAAAACCATTGCTAAGACGTGGGGCGGCAATGCTGCTTGTCTTGCTCGTCAGCGCCGAGCTGGTGGGAAACACAGTGGCATCCTTTAACAATCTGGACACCGAGCTGGGTTTTGAATATCATACGCAGTACAAAGAGTTTTATCACAACAAAAGTGAATTAGCCGACGCAATTCAAAAAGCGGCCGAACGGGACGGATTGGCGGCAGATGTTTTTTTTAGAACAGAAAACACACTTGCAAGAAACGCAAACGATGGCATGTCGGTTGGTTACCATGCCGTCAGCCATTACAGCTCCTTCTCGAAACGCGATACATTTAATTTCCTCGGAAAATGCGGTATGTTCTGCCTGTCTGACTGCAAAATATTCCGTTATTACGGCGCAACCACTGCACTGGATTCAATCCTCGGCGTGAAATATATATTCAGCCCATACGAGCGCCGCTTTGGGTATACCGATGCCGGCATTAGCACTGGCGGCATTTCGGCAGGCGGTCTGTCCCTATGGCGCAACCAAACTGCCCTTCCCCTTGCTTTTTATGCGGACCAAGATGTCCTGATGCCTTTCGGCGACTCCGCCACTCCTTTTAAGATGCTGAACCGATTTATGTCGGCTTTGACAGGGGAACAAATAGTCTGCTACACCCCCCTCGAGGTAAACACGGATTACGAACATTGTGAGGTTAAATATGATGGTTCTCGATATCGGTTAAAAACCAGCGAAACGGGTGTTCTCTCCTTTAAAATAAACAATCCAATTCGCCAGAATGTTCTGTTTTACCTCGACAGTAACCTATCTGAATTCACGCATGTCTATCTCAACGGCACAAGAATAAACGACCAGGGAGAACGTCTTATTCGCGGCGTGATTGAGCTTGGAGAGCTGGAAGCCGGCGAAGTTGTGGTTTCTTTGGCTTTTTCAGGCGACAAACACTGGTTTACCCATGCTTCAGCCGCCGCCTTTGATACAAAGAAATTTGGCGCGGTTGCAAACAAACTGAATAAAGGGTCCCCAACATCGCTGATGGTATCCCGAAACAAATTTGGAGAACCCATTATTACAGGAACGCTCCATGCGCCCCAAAATGGCGTAATTTTTACATCCGTTCCGGCAGACAGGGGCTGGAAGGCTGAAATTGACGGAAAATCGGTGAAGCCCGAGACGGTGTATAAAGCATTTATCGCACTTCCGATTTCACAAGGACATCATACCTTTACCCTGCGCTATCGTCCCCGTGGACTGGTTGGGGGTGTGATTATTTCGGGTATTTCTATTGTTTTGTGTGCGGTTCTTGCCGTCCGAAGAAAATGTAATCCAGCTACCCCCAACTCACCCCCCACGGCAGAAAGCCCCTTCTGCAATTCCTTTGAAATACCCACGTAAATTATAATGAATGTAAGTGTATCTATCTTGCACACATTCATATTACCAATAGAGCCACACGATCGAAGGGAACCACAACCATGCATTCCTTTTTCATGAACCACTCCGGGCATACTATCCCGCAGCCAGCTGTGGGGTAGTATGCCCGGAGTGGTTCATTTTGTAGATCATATGTTGTTTTCAATGTTTTCTATTTGTTTTTGTTTGTTTTTCGGTTGACTTATCCTTTGTTTTGTATTAAAATGAGCCTGTATTGTTATGTGACAACGAATATCAATTTTACATCCTTTTTGGTATGGAGGTTTGAATATGTCCGGATTTTATACTGGCAGCATTACAAAAAGTCCGCGCATCAATCGGCTTGTGGAGCATCTTCTTTTGAAAATGCCTGAGATTGAAGCCGAACGCGCTGTGCTGTTGACCGAGTCTTATATGCAAACCGAAGGCGAGCCGATTATCACCAGAAGAGCCAAGGCATTCAAGCATATTCTTGAAAATATACCCATCACCATTCGTCCGGATGAACTGATTGTGGGAAGCGCAACAAAAGCGCCGAGAAGCTGTCAGGTGTTTCCCGAGTTCTCATATGATTGGCTGGAAAATGAATTTGATACGGTTGCCACCCGCAGCGCTGACCCGTTTTACATATCTGATGAAACCAAGCAGGCGCTCTCAAATGTATATCGATACTGGAAGGGCAAAACCACAAGCGAGCTTGCCACTGAATACATGATACCCGAGGCAAGGCAGGCGATTGACCACAACATCTTCACACCCGGCAACTATTTCTATAACGGTGTAGGACATGTAACTGTGGATTATGCCAAGGTTATTGAAATTGGGTATGAGGGCATTATAACCGAAGCCGAGCTGGCCTTATCCAAGCTAAATCCCGGCGACGGTGACTTCGCAAGGAAGAGCCATTTCTTAAATGCGGTTATTTTGAGTTGCCGCGCTGCCTGCGATTATGCAGCACGCTACCATGAGCTTGCCCGTTCCATGGCGGAAAAGGAATCCAATCCGCAGAGAAAACAGGAGCTTGCACAGATTTCTGATATCTGCTTGAGGGTGCCTGCAAAGGGCGCAACCTCTTTTTATGAAGCCTGCCAGTCATTCTGGTTTGTCCAGATGCTGATCCAGATGGAATCCAGCGGGCATTCCATCTCCCCGGGGCGTTTTGATCAGTACATGTATCCTTATTATAAAGCCGACATCGACAGCGGCGCAGTTACCGTGGAGTTTGCGCAGGAGCTGATGGATTGTGTTTGGGTAAAGCTGAACGATCTGAACAAGGTTCGCGATGCTGCTTCTGCCGAGGGCTTTGCCGGCTACAGCCTGTTCCAGAATCTGATTGCAGGCGGGCAAAACAGCGAGGGTGTTGACGTTACAAACCCTCTATCATTTATGTGTATTGAAGCTTCTATGCATGTAAGGCTGCCCCAACCGTCCCTTTCAGTTCGCGTCTGGAACGGCACGCCCCACGAATTCCTGATCAAGGCTGCCGAGCTGACACGTACAGGGATCGGACTTCCCGCCTATTACAACGATGAAGTCATCATTCCGGCGCTTGTGAACAGAGGATTGACGCTTGCGGACGCAAGGGATTACTGCATCATTGGCTGTGTCGAACCGCAGAAAGCCGGAAAAACCGAAGGATGGCATGACGCCGCATTCTTTAATATGTGCCGCCCTCTAGAGCTTGTTTTTTCAAACGGAATGGATGCAGGAAAACAGATTAGTATCCGGACAGGTGACGTCTCACAGTTTGGTACATTCCAAGAGTTTTATGATGCTTATAGGGCGCAGATGAATTATATGATCGAGCTGCTGGTCAATGCCGACAACGCAATCGATGTTGCCCACGCCGAACGCTGTCCCCTCCCCTATCTCTCCTCCATGGTTGAGGATTGCATCGGGCGTTGTAAGTCGGTTCAGGAAGGTGGCGCTGTCTATAACTTCACCGGCCCGCAGGGGTTTGGCATCGCCAATGTGACCGATTCACTCTGGGCAATCAAAACCCTTGTGTTTGACCAGAAGAAATACACATTGGCGGATTTCAAAAACGCGCTTGACGACAATTTCGGCAGAAGCATGCCTGCCGATCAGGCACAAAAGATTACCGTTGCCATTGTTGCAGAGCTTGCCCGCCTTGGCAAATCGTTGGATGAAACCCGAATTGCAGAGATCTATAAGGCTGTCTTGAATAATCAAACCGACTCGGAGAAAAAAGCAGCGTATGTCAGCCTGCTCAGCGATATTGAAGCACTGCCCAAATACGGAAACGATGTATCGGAAGTGGACTTTTTCGCCCGTGATGTTGCCTACACCTATAGCAAACCGCTTGAAAGATATGAAAATCCCCGCGGGGGTCAGTATCAAGCAGGTCTTTATCCGGTATCGGCCAACGTGCCGCTGGGCGCCCAGACTGGCGCCACACCCGACGGCAGGCTTGCGGGAACTCCGATTGCCGACGGTGTGTCTCCCGCCGCGGGAAGAGATGTCCACGGTCCAACCGCCGCCTGCAATTCAGTTGCCAAGCTTGACCATTTCATTGCTTCAAACGGCACCCTCTTCAATATGAAGTTTCATCCCAGCGCACTGGCCGGCAGAAGCGGGCTTGAAAGCTTTATCGCTTTGATACGCGGCTATTTCGACCAAAAAGGCAGCCATATGCAGTTCAACGTAGTCAGCCGCGAAACCCTTCTGGACGCACAGAAAAACCCCGATCAATATCGCTCCCTTGTGGTTCGCGTCGCTGGATACAGCGCTTTATTCACCACACTCTCCCGCTCGCTACAGGATGACATTATCAACCGTACCGAGCAAACGGCGGAGTAAGAAAATATGAGGTAAAAATCCTATGACTGATTATATGGATACCCTCGGACGGATTTTTGATATACAAAAATTCTCTGTTCACGATGGGCCGGGCATCAGAACCATTGTTTTTTTGAAGGGATGCTTTCTAAGATGCCGCTGGTGCTGCAATCCTGAATCACAGCGATATGAGATTGAAGAGATGAGCACGGATGGAACCGTCAAAACCATCGGACGCGATGTAACCGTCAGAGAGATTATGGATGAGGTTTTGAAGGATAGGGTCTATTACCGGCGTTCCGGCGGCGGCCTTACAATCTCGGGTGGGGAAGCACTCCGCCAGCCCGAATTTACAACGGCACTGCTGAAAGCCGCAAAAGAGTCGGGCGTTTCGACTGCCATCGAATCTACCGGCCACGCATCTTTTGAAATCATACAGATGCTTCTCCCCTACCTCGACCTATACCTGTTGGATATTAAGCATATTAATCCCGATAAACACAAAGAGTTCACCGGAGTTTCCAACCGACTGATTCTCGAAAACGCCGTTAAAATCGCAAGGGACGCAAAAAAGCTGATCATCCGTGTTCCGGTCGTACCAAACTTTAATGATACGCCCGATGAGATTGCCGATATTGCGGGCTTTGCTTCATCCCTGCCGAATGTCAACGAGATTCACCTTCTGCCCTATCACCGTTTGGGAAGGGATAAATACACCGGACTCGGACGTGAATATCGAATGGGGGATATTATGCCGCCACCCAATGATAAGATGCAGGAGCTTTGCAATACGGCTGAGAAATTGGGTCTTAAGGCGCAGATCGGCGGATAATTCGGCAAGAGCGGCCTTTGCCCTATACTATTGATTGAAGGGATGTTACACAAGCATGGCGCAGAACATATTTGATTCTCTTTCCGCAGATTCAAAAGCAAGAATTATTCAGGAATTCGTTCCGGGAAAACAGGTAACGCTGGCACATATTATCGCCAATCCGGACCAAAGCCTTTACGCAAAACTGGGACTCGACCCCACCGTCGATTACAGACGCTCGGCAATCGGAATCATAAATGTAACGCCCGCCGAAACCACCATTATCGCAGGCGACATCGCCACAAAAGCATCGGGGGTACAGCTCGGCTTCGTGGATCGCTTTAGCGGTACTCTGATTGTGACCGGCACGGTTTCGGAAGCTGAAGCGGCTATGAACGCCATCGTCGATTATGCACAGAGCGTTTTGGGCTTTGCGGTCTGCCCCATCACAAAAACATGAAAACGCTGATTTTAATCGGCAGAAGCGGCTGCGGAAAGTCGGCGCTTACAGCCCGGCTTACAGGAACTAAATATGCCGGTGGGAGTACGCAAAGCGCCAAAAGAACCAAATGGGTAATCGATACGCCCGGCAGCTTTGCCGAGAATCGAACCATGGCAGGCGCATTGTCCCTCTACGCTTATGAAGCCGATATCGTCGGGCTGGTTATCTCAGCCCAAGAACCATATTCTATTTATAATCCGAATATAGCCGGAATGGTGAATCGCGAGGTTGTAGGGATTGTCACAAAAACAGATATAAAGACAGGCAACGCCGAGCGTGCGGAAAGATGGCTTCGACTGGCAGGCTGCAAAAAAGTGTTTCGGGTAAGCTTAATTTCAGGCGAAGGAATCGACCGGCTTCTGAATGATTTATCTGATTGAATTATTCGTTTATTGGGATTCTGTACAAAGTTTTTAATAATACAACATATAAAAGCAGTAACCCGCATATATCAAAGCCAAAACCACACAAACCATGCAAAACTCAAAATAATCTAACCCGTTTTGTGTTGACTTGTATTTGTTTGTGTGCTATTATGAGGTCAATACAAGATTCTATTGTTTAAAAACGTGCTACCAAAGTATAAAGGAGATAATATACCATGACTTCCGAGTATGAAATCAAAAAACAGATATGCGAAATCGGCAAGCGCATCTACGACAAAGGGATGGTCGCTGCAAACGACGGCAACATTTCTGTCAAGATTGGGGACAATCAGTTCCTTTGCACGCCGACAGGCGTTAGCAAGGGCTTCATGACACCCGAGTTTATCTGCAAGGTTGACGGTGAAGGCAAGGTCATTCAGGCAAACCCCGGTTTCAAGCCTTCTTCAGAAATCAAGATGCACATGCGTGTCTATAAAAAAAGACCTGATGTAAAGGCGGTTGTGCACGCACATCCTCTTTATGCGACCGGATTTGCCATTGCAGGCATTCCTCTTTCCCAGCCCATTATGCCGGAAGCTGTTATTGCGCTTGGTTGTGTTCCCATTGCGGAATACGGTACTCCCTCCACCGAGGAAATTCCGGATGCCGTTGAAAAATATCTGCAGCATTTTGATGCCGTCCTTCTTGAAAACCACGGCGCACTAACATTCTCAGATTCACTGTTAAACGCTTATCACAAGATGGAGTCGGTTGAGTTCTATGCACGGCTTCTTTACATATCCAACCAGCTTGGCGGCCCTAAGGAGCTTTCTAAGGCGCAGGTAGAGAGACTGTATGAGATTCGCCGCCAGTTCGGCCTTAAGGGCAAGCACCCCGCCAATCTCTGCGTAAACAACAAAGCCGGCCTTCCGGGCTGTTATAGCACCGGACTTTGCAATACCTGCAGTGCAGATGCCGGTGATGCAGACAATGTCAGCGAGGATCTGGTGGCTCAAATCACCAAGAAGGTTATGGAGCAACTTGGAAAATAATATGCCCATTCCAATGTGTCAGCTTTTGTTTAAATTTAGAATAAGGATGTTTGTGATATGAATCACGATACAGTGTCACAAATTGTCGAATCGGTTGTAAAACAGGTTTTGGCGGCGCCCGCGTCTAACGACATGACGCTGGACGTCGCCAGACGCCTGATTGAAAAAGTAAGGGCAAGAGCAGCCGAGATGGGCGTAAAAGCTGTGGTTGCAATCTCAAACAGAGCCGCCAGACCGGTTGCTGTGGAATGTATGGATGACTCCTACATAGCAAGCTACGACATTGCGGTCAATAAGGCTTTTACAGCTGTCTCGCTAAAGATGCCTACCACTAAGCTGAAAGAACTTGCCCATCCCGGCGCTTCACTTTATGGCATACAGTTCACCAATAACGGAAACATTGTGATTTTCGGCGGCGGCGTTCCACTGTATAACCTGAACGGTAGATTGATGGGTGGACTGGGCGTCAGCGGAGGAAGCGAAGATCAGGACACTGCCCTTGCCGATTACGGCGAAAGTGTTTTTCATCAGTGTCTGATTTGAAAGACAGGCAGTTTAATTTTAAATCTTAGAAAGGAAATACATATGGCTGACATCAATCCATCTGAAATCGAACAGATTGTAAAGCAGGTCTTGGAGGGGATGCACGGCAATACCGGCTCATCAAACACATCTTCAGCCTGTACGGGGATTCCGAGCAAGGGCAGGGTCGCGATGCTGACCTCTCTTGAAAATTTTGAGCTCAAGGAATTCCCTATCCCCCCGCTTGGAGACCATGATATGCTTGTTAAAGTCGAGGGCTGCGGTGTATGCGGTACCGACGCACACGAGTTTAAGCGCGATCCGTTCGGACTGATTCCGGTTGCTCTCGGTCACGAGGGTACCGGCCAAATTATCGCCATGGGTAAAGACATGAAAAAAGACAGTGCCGGCAAACCGCTCAAGGTTGGGGACAAAGTGGTATCCTGCATGATTTTCAAGGATAACCCTGACATTACCATGTTTGACCTGAACAAACAGAATGTCGGTGGCGCCGATGTCTACGGTCTTCTGCCTGACGACGATGTACACCATAACGGATGGTTTGCGGATTATATTGTGATCCGAGGCGGTTCCACCGTCTTTAACGTAAGCGATCTCAGCCTAGACCTGCGCATCTTGATCGAACCGTCCGCCGTTTTGATTCATGCGGTGGAGCGAGCAAAGACGACCGGCATTCTGAGATTTAACAGTCGTGTTGCTGTTCAAGGCTGCGGTCCGATCGGACTTCTTTGCATTGCGGTTCTGCGCACCATGGGCATTGAGAATATTGTAGCAATTGACGGACAAGACAATCGTCTGCAGTTTGCAAAGCAGATGGGCGCCGATAAATCGGTCAATTTCAAAAACTACAAGGATATCGAAAATTTAGCTGAAGCTGTCAAGGCTGCCTTCGGCGGCTATCATGCCGATTTTGCATTCCAGTGTACCGGCTCACCCGCCGCACACAGCAACATATACAAGTTCATCCGCAACGGCGGCGGACTGTGCGAACTCGGTTTCTTTATCAACGGGGGCGAAGCCACCATCAACCCGCATTTTGATATATGTGCCAAAGAAATCACAACCGTCGGCTCATGGGTTTACACACTGCGTGATTATGCCACTACCTTTGACTTCCTTAAACGTGCAAAGGGTATCGGACTTCCGCTTGATCAGCTAATCACACATCGATTCCCTCTGGATCAAATCAATGAGGCTTTGAAAACAAACCTCAGCATGCAGGGCTTGAAAATAGCCATCGTTAATAAGTGAGGTTGGTTTTGTTCTTTGCCCGAACCGCACAATTCCCGGAAAGGAATGATCTAATGGGAAAAGCGACCGGTATTATTGAGGTTTACGGTCTGGTTGCCGCATTTGTGGCCTGCGATACCGGCTGCAAGGCGGCCAATGTAACGGTTGAGCCATTCGATAAAAACAAGCCCGGAAATCCTGACCAGTTGAAAGTACCGCTGATTGTTGCGGTCAAGTTTCGCGGACGGGTCGCCGACGTAACGGCGGCGGTTGAAGCTGCAAGAGGAGCGGCTGAGAGAGTATCCGGAGTAGTCACGACACATATTATCCCGAGCACCGAGAAGGGCACGGAAAAAATGCTGAAGCTCAGTGGTCTCGATAAAAGTTAATAACAGGTTCTATAAGGAAAGGAAAGGTTATTATGTCACAGGAAGCCCTAGGATTGGTAGAAACAAGAGGTCTCACTGCTGCAATTGAAGCGGCTGATGCAATGGTTAAGGCTGCCGAGGTTGTTCTAATCGGTACCGAAAAGATTGGTTCAGGTCTTGTATCGGTTATGGTTCGCGGCGATGTCGGTGCTGTAAAAGCAGCGACCGAAGCAGGATCGGCTGCTGCTTCAAGGCTCGGTGAGCTTGTAGCTGTGCATGTAATCCCAAGACCGCATGACGATGTTGAGAAAATTTTACCCAAACTGTAAGGGGCCGTGAGCAATGAAGTCTCTTGGACTGATCGAGGTTGAAAGCGTGGCTGCAGCAATAGATTCACTGGATATCATGTGTAAATCTGCGGCGGTTGAATTTGTAACATGGGAGCGCAAGCTGGGCGGCCGTCTTGTCACCGTCGTTGTGCGGGGCGAAGTCTCGGCTGTGACCGCCGCGGTAGAGAGCGCTGTCAGCTCGTGTATCAAAACGCCCTGCGCCCATGCAGTAATTGCCAATCCCCATGAGGAAACCAACAGAATTATGGCGGTCAGCGCCGCAAGAATGTCGGGCAAACAAACTAAAAATAGTGAGCCCGAGAGCATGAGTCTTGTTCAGGACAATTTTGTCCAAGAGGTTTAGCATAATCCGGTTTTGAAAGGACGGGGTTTTGATGCAGGCAATTCCGGAAAACACCAAAGCAAAAGCAGAAGAAACAAAGCAAACAATCCATAAGGAGGAAAAAAAGATGACACTTGAAGCACTCGGAATAGTTGAAACCAGAGGTCTTGTAGCAGCAAT
>DHOG01000123.1:12514-18115 GCA_002410715.1 Ruminococcaceae bacterium UBA5396
AGAGAAAATCGGTTCCGGACTGGTATCCGTCATGGTTCGCGGCGATGTTGGTGCAGTCAAGGCTGCAACCGAAGCAGGCTCTGCCGCAGCATCCAGACTGGGCGAAGTCATTGCTACCCACGTCATTCCAAGACCCCATGGCGATGTTGAAAAGATTTTGCCGGTACTTAAATAGAACACATAAAATAGGAGGAAGCAACAATGGCACTTGAAGCACTCGGAATGGTTGAAACCAGAGGTCTTGTAGCAGCAATCGAAGCCGCTGATGCAATGGTAAAGGCCGCCAACGTACAACTAATCGGAACAGAGAAAATCGGTTCCGGGCTGGTATCCGTCATGGTTCGCGGCGATGTTGGTGCAGTCAAGGCTGCAACCGAAGCAGGCTCTGCCGCAGCATCCAAGCTGGGCGAAGTCATTGCTACACATGTTATTCCCAGACCTCATGGCGATGTTGAAAAAATTTTGCCGGTACTTAAATAAGGGAATGCGGACGTATCCCGGGATCTGCTGAAATAGTATGTTGGCTCTTTTCTGCTCAATTGTTGGGTCAACAAACTATTTCAGCTGCCCTGTCCATCTCATCCTTAATAAAGAAGGTGCGTACATGATTGTTGGTAAAGTTGTCGGAAGTGTTGTAGCAACACGTAAAAATGAAAACCTGCTTGGCAGCAAGTTCATGATTGTAGAGCCGCTTGATGATATGGGCGGCGGCCGCATTGTGGCAGTGGATAATGTCGGGGCAGGGATCGGCGAGCTTGTTCTAATAACGCTGGGCAGCGCCGCGCGTATCGGTTGCGGAATGGAATCCTCTCCTGTGGATGCCGCAATAGTCGGTATCGTTGATCACTCTATAGGACTTAACGGTTGATTAATATGAAACTGGATGAACTGAAAAACATCCTGCACGATTGCGGCGTTGTCGGAGCAGGCGGAGCGGGTTTCCCTTCGTATGCCAAGCTTGATGCACGCGCAGATACAATTATATTGAATTGTGCAGAGTGCGAGCCTCTTTTAAGGCTGCACAGACAGGTTCTGGAACACCACACACGAGAGATCCTTACTGCCTTACAAATCGTTTCCGAAGCGGTTGAGGCAAATCAGGTGATTATCGCCGTCAAACCCAATTATAATAGAGCCGTCGAAGCGGTAGAGAGCCAACTGCCTGATTTTGATAATATGCGGATTGGTCTGCTCCCCAATGCCTATCCCGCCGGTGATGAAGTCGTTACGACCTATGAGGTTACCGGCAGAGTGGTACCAGCCGGAGAACTGCCCATTTCAGTCGGCGTAACTGTATTTAACGTTGAAACCATGCTCAACATCTGGTTCGCCCTGCAGGGTGGAAAGCCGGTGGTTGATAAATATATTACGATTGCGGGAGCCGTCAGAAATCCCGTAACGCTTAAGGTGCCCCTCGGTATTGAAGCCTCCAAGCTGGTAACCCTTGCAGGCGGCGCATCGACAGGGGATTTCGTGCTGATCGGCGGCGGTCCCATGACTGGCGGGCTGATTCACCCGTCGGATCCCGTTACTAAAACTACCAATGCAATTCTGGTGATGCCGCAGGATCATTTGATTGTAAAGAAACGGAAAAGCAATCCCGCTTTGGAGATGAAGCGAGCAATGTCCGCCTGCTGCCAATGCAGGATGTGTACCGATCTTTGCCCCAGATACCTGCTGGGACATCCGATAGAACCACACAGCTTTATGCGATCAGCATCGAACGGTGTTACAAATAACGTGGAGCCTTATCGGAACACCTATTTTTGCAGCGCCTGCGGACTCTGTGAGATGTATTCCTGCTTTCAGGGGCTCAGCCCACGTTCGCTGATGGTAAACTTCAAGTCAGAACTTAGGGATCACCAAGTTCCAATGCCCGAGGCGGATCAAAAGCCGGTAAACAGCCAGCGCAGCGGAAGATATGTTCCGATGTCAAGGTTGATTGCAAGGCTAGGTCTTTCACAATACAACAATCCCGCCCCTTTGCTGGAAGATGAAATCACAGTCAGCCGGGTACGGCTGATGCTGAGCCAGCATGTTGGAGCCCCTGCCGTACCGGTTGTAAAAATAGGCGATGTTGTTGCGAGAGGCCAGCTTGTTGCCGCCTGTGACCCATCAAGGCTGGGAGCCGGCATCCATGCATCCATCAGTGGAAAAGTTCACGGAATCACAAACCGTTACATCTTGATCGGAAATTAAGTCGAAAATTTCAACCTAGCTTTACTAGGTAAATCGATATCTTATTCAGGAGGAAGATTTGGCATGAGCAAAGCGATCGGTATGGCCGAACTCATTACGGTATCGGAAGGTATGGCCGCCGCCGACCGCATGGTCAAAACAGCCGAAGTCGATATAATAGAAGCCCAGACGGTATGCCCGGGCAAATACATTGTCATAATCAGCGGCGAACTGAGTGCCGTAAACGCATCGATTGAAGCAGTAAAAACATTTCACCTCGAAAAGCTGATTGACAGTTTTGTGCTCGGCAACCCGCATGAATCGATATTCCCAGCAATCTACTCCACCGCTCAAATTGACGAGGTGGATGCTCTCGGCGTTATAGAAACATTTTCGGTGGCATCTGCAATCGTTGCCGCAGATGTTGCGGCAAAAACCGCTTTTGTGGATCTTATTGAGCTTCGTCTTGCACGGGGCATGTGCGGAAAATCATATTTAATGCTGACAGGAAGTGTGGCATCGGTATCAGCGGCAATCGAACGTGCCTCCGCCGAAGCATCTGTCTACGGCATGTTTTTAGACAGTACGGTGATTCCCAATCCTGACAAAAAGCTCTGGGATATGATATTATAGTACATATCTCTTAGAATGGTTAAAAGGAGTGTATTGCGAATGCTGGCAATCGAGCGAAAAAACGCAATTCTATCAAAGCTTTTAATGGAAGGTAAGGTTCTGGTCAATGACTTGAGCCGTGAGTACGGAGTGACCGAAGAGACAATCCGGCGCGATCTTGAAAAACTGGAAAAGGAAGGATTCGCAAAAAAAACCTACGGCGGCGCTGTAAAAATTGAAAATTTTAACACCGACCTTCCCTTCCATGTGCGTAAGCAAACCAATGTTGAAAGCAAACAATATATTGCTTCGGTAATCGGCAGCATGATCAGCGACGGCGACTATATCATGCTGGATTCCAGCACCACTGCCTTAAATATCATCAAAAGCATTATGCATAAAAAGAAAATCACTCTCATCACCAACTCAATTGAAATCCTGCTCGAACTCAGCAACAAATCCGGCTGGACGGTGATATCCACCGGAGGAATGTTGAAGGAAGGCAGCCTTTCGCTTGTCGGCTACCAAGCAGAGCGGATGGTATCAAGCTTCCACGTGGATATGGCCATCTGTTCTTCAAAGGGGCTTGACAGTGAAATGGGCGTAACCGATTCCAATGAACGGGATGCTGAGATCAAGAAAGCATTCTTTAAATCGGCAAAGAAACGGATTCTAGCCCTTGACAGCTCTAAGTTTGACAAGACTTCATTTGTAAAGGTTTGTGACATATCGGACGTTAATATGATTGTTACAGAAAAAAAGCCGTCTGACTTCTGGACTGAACAGCTTAGACAGACGGGCGTAGAGGTTGTATATGAAATGTAATAGGAGCCATCGGAGGCGTAGCATTGAAGATATTGGTAGTGAATGCTGGTAGCTCTTCTTTAAAGTATCAGTTTTTTAACATGGAAAATGAAGCTGTTCTTGCAAAAGGTATTTGCGAATTTATTGGGGTAGGCGGAACAATGACGCATAAGTGCCCCGACCGAGCAGACTATAAAATTGATGTGGATATACCGACACACGACCATGCAATTGAGCTTGTACTGAAGACACTGGTTAGCTCCAAATACGGCGTAATTGAAAGTGTATCCGAAATCGATGCCATAGGCCACAGGATTGCGCACGGCGGAGAGATCTATAAGAAGTCCACCATTATTGATGATGAGATTCTCGGGGGACTGGAAAAGCTGAATCCCATCAATCCGCTTCATGGTCCTCCCATCATCAAGGGCATTAGAGCCTGCATTAGGCACATGAAAAAAACGCCGCAGGTTGGTGTTTTTGATACATCCTTTTATTCCGACATTGCTGATTTCCGCTTTATCTACCCTCTTCCGTATGAGCTGTATACCCAGAAGAAAATCCGCCGCTACGGCTTCCATGGTACTTCTCATCGTTATGTTACCGCCCGGGTTTCGAAATACATGGATAAAAATTTAGAGGATCTGAAAATTATAACCTGCCATCTGGGGAACGGCTCATCTATAACCGCTACTGCCGGCGGCAAAGCAATTGACACCTCAATGGGATTCACTCCACAGGAGGGCATCCTGATGGGTACCCGTTCCGGTTCCATTGACCCTACAATTATTCCCTACCTAATTAAAAGTGAAGGTCTTACTGCCGACCAGCTTGAGGATATCTTAAACAAGAAATCCGGATTCCTTGGCGTCAGCGGTGTTTCAAATGATGCAAGAGAAGTGACCAAAGCGGCCGAAAGCGGCAATCAGCGGGCTCAATTGGCCATCAATATCCTTGTAAGTGGCATAAAGAAATATATCGGCTCCTATGCCGCTGAAATGAATGGTCTGGATGCCCTGGTATTCACGGCAGGAATCGGCGAGAATGACAGCAATATTCGTAAGCTAGTATGCAAAGACATGGACTTCCTGGGGGTAAACGTGGATGAGGAAAAGAACGTGAGCGCCCCAAAAGGTATGGATTTTGAGATTACCGCACAAGGCGCAGGCGTTCGTACCTTTATCATTCCCACCAACGAGGAACTGATGATTGCCAGGGATACAAAGGCGTTGGTATCCCGTTGATCTCAACGGCGAACGGATGCGAGATTGAAAGCAGCACACAGGAGGCTACTATACATGCCGGAAATTAATAAGGTTCAAATCGAGGATATTGTTCGCAGGGTTTTAAGCAATATTGAAATCCCTGCCCCTTCCAATGTGGAAACAACTAAAAAAGCAGGCAATCAAAAAAACTACAGCGCTACATCATATAACGGACGCCGTCTGATCGGTATCTACTCCGACATGAACGAGGCGATTGAAGCTGCAAATAAAGGATACCATGCTGTCCGTGCCATTCGTGTTGAACAAAGGGAAAAGATCATTACCGCCATCCGCGAGCTGATTCGAAAAGAAGCTCCAATCATGGCTGAAATGGGTGTCAGCGAAACCGGGATGGGCAGGGTTGACCACAAACGTCTGAAGCATCTGCTTGTCGCAGATAAAACCCCGGGCACAGAGGATATTGTTTCGGCGGCCAAAACCGGCGACCACGGACTCACACTCATTGAAATGGCTCCTTTCGGAGTTGTGGGTGCGATTTCCCCCAGCACCAACCCGAGCGAAACCGTACTTTGCAACAGCATCGGCATGATTGCTGCCGGAAACGGCGTTGTATTCAACCCACATCCAAACGCAATCGCCACATCCAATTATGCGGTTGATTTGGTGAATCGCGCATCCAAATCTGCTGGCGGTCCAGAGGTTCTGGTTGCATCCATGGATAAACCGACGATGGAGTCTGCGGCCATTATGCAATCTCACCCGCTTGTCCGCCTGCTGGTCT
>DHOG01000123.1:18299-21360 GCA_002410715.1 Ruminococcaceae bacterium UBA5396
CCGCCTGCTGGTCTGCACAGGCGGTCCCGGCGTTGTCAGGGCTGTATTATCCTCCGGCAAAAAGGCAATCGGGGCGGGGGCGGGCAATCCCCCTGTTATCGTGGATGATACCGCCGATATCAAAAAAGCGGGCAAAGACATCATCGATGGCTGCACCTTTGACAATAACCTCCCATGCATTGCCGAAAAAGAGGTTTTTGCATTCAGTAATATAAAAGATGATCTGATTGCCCAGATGCAGAAAAACGGTGCATACCTTATCAGCCCTGCAGAAGTCGCCAGGCTTTCCGAAATCGTTTTGGTTGAAGTCACTGATAAAAAGACTGGTAAGGTAAAAAAGGCCATCAGCCGTAAATGTGTCGGAAGGGATGCAGGCCTACTGCTTGGCATGATCGGAATTAAGGTGGGAAAGGATATCCGCTGCATTATCTGTGAAACCGACTTTAACCATCCGTTTGTACAGGAAGAGCTGATGATGCCCATCCTGCCGATCGTATCGGTATCGAATATTGACGAGGCGATTGACCTTGCCGTAAAGGCCGAGCACGGAAACCGACACACAGCGCATATACACTCTAAAAATATTGATAATCTCTCCCGTTTCGCGTCGGCAGTCGAAACCACCATCTTTGTAAAAAACGCACCGTCCTATGCCGGTATTGGTTTCGGCGGTGAAGGGTACACCACCTTTACAATTGCAGGACCTACCGGTGAGGGAATCACGTCTGCACGTAGCTTTACACGTCAGCGCCGCTGTGTCATGACAGACAGCCTCCGGATTATTTGATAATCGTTTAACACCGCTCTCAGAAAGGATAGATTTTTATTGGATATTAATATTTCAGCCGTAGCTGAAGCGGTTTGTAAGGTGCTTTTGTCCGAGCAAAGCCTAAGCGATAACGGTCAGATTCCGGTAGGTGTATCCAACCGCCATATCCATCTTTCCAAAGACCATGTTGAAATTCTGTTCGGCAAGGGATATGAACTTACTCCAATGAAGGAACTCTCCCAGCCCGGACAATATGCCTGCAAGGAGGTTCTGACCATTGTCGGTCCTTCCCTGCGCCCTATTGAAAATGTCCGGGTTCTTGGCCCTGTTCGCAAGGCATCCCAGGTGGAAATTTCCCGAACCGATTCCTATACCCTAAAAGTGAAGCCGCCGGTTCGGGAGTCCGGCAATATTGCAGGCTCGGCATCCATAACAATTATTGGCCCCAAAGGGGTTGTCTCCCTAGACCAAGGCTGTATCATTGCAAACCGTCATATCCATATGAGCCTTGAGGATGGCAAGGCGTTCGGCATTCAAGACGGAGATTATGTCACGGTGGACAGCTTCGGCGAGCGCCGCACCCGCTTTTATGACGTTCAGGTACGTGTGCACAGGGATTTTAGACTGGAAATGCACCTTGATACTGATGACGCAAATGCTGCCGGCATCCCCTGCGGCGGATTTGTGAAAATTGTGAAATAGGATATAGAAAAAGGACGGCAAAACCGTCCTTTTTCTATATCCTATTTTAAACTCTAGATTTTAATCTGAGAATACTATTTCACAGTTAACACCTTTTGTTTTAATAATTTGGTATGGAATTGTACATCATATTAATAGCGCCTGTATCGAACAAAGACTGCGATATAAATGCTTTGCGCTCATCATCATAGATGTAGTTTATCAAACTGACATTCGAACCTGTCGCCACAGCAGCAGTAATTGTTACAGCGTTACTGTTTGCGTACCAGACTGCATAATACACATTGCCAAGCTGTACATATTGCTGCAGCAGAGGATAATAATTATTCCCGTCAACCACCACCAACAGCCAGTTCTGTCCGTCATCCCATGCCATCTGCCCGTCCGGGGCTCTTTCTGCTTGGGTGTAAAGCTCAATGGTTTCATTTGCTCCGTCGCCGTCAATATCCAGTGAATAGTGGCTCAGCTTGGTGACCATTCCTTTTCTCGGATCGGTACTGACAGCCTTTATCTGCGTGCCCTGTGCCAAACCGTTTGCAACTTCTGTCATATTTTGAACCGTGCCGGTGCCTTCTCCGGCAGGTTTGGTTTGGGCTTCTGATTCGGCGAGCAAATCCTCTTTATTCCTGCACCCCGATACAAGTAACACCACCAATAGGACCGATATGATTCTCCAAATATTCGGGGGCTTTTTTGACATCAAACTTCCTGTTTTATTAGTCCCTTGATCCATATACTCCACTTCCTTAATTTTCTCCGGCAAGGACATGTACACGTAAGTATCCCTACCCTGCCCTACGCTACTTATTTTTTATTATAATTGACCCACTCTCGTCCTTCTTTTACGTTTTCATCACTGGGTCTTGCAACATTGGTTTTCTCAAAACGATCTGTTGTGTCCGTAACTGCCTGTGTTGCGAATGTGCCGTGTATCTTACCGATGACTGAATCGATCCGGCTGTTCTTATTATGACCATCTTTTTTCGGCATCATATATGACCTCCCTTCGCGTACACAATCAATTTTCCTTATACTATTATTCCCGCACCTCTGAATTAATTCATCCCGAAAAACATTCCAATTTCCACAACCCATCCGTGTGTTTCTTTTGCAATGTCCACAACCAAACATTACTGAATATTTACAAAATCACTGCCAAAACTCAACAAAGGTAAAATAAAAATAAAAAAACTCGTCAATTTGCAAAATGCAATTGACAAGCTATTAAAATGGGTGTATTATAGTATACTGCATAATCATGGATACGTGTCCCTATTCGCGATAAAAGCATACCACATATTGCGAAAAAATTCAAGCCCCTTTCGTCAAAATTTCAGCATAATGCTTGCAGTTGATTTTAGCGAAATTTGAACACATACAGGGATGCAAACTGAATTCCCGTCCGCGGCCTGCCTGCCGCGGAGTATTCCGCCCGGGGAGGCGCGAAATTAGACCGAGAATTCATTAAAATATTACAACAGGAGTGATCGGGCCTATGGCGAATGTCAAACCGGTGAAGCTGGGTAACAATACTCGTATGAGCTTCTCCAAAATCAACGAGGTTCTGGATATGCCGAACCTGATTGAGGT
>DHOG01000123.1:21566-21794 GCA_002410715.1 Ruminococcaceae bacterium UBA5396
AACTCATACAAATGGTTTCTCGAAGAGGGTCTTAAGGAGGTATTCCGCGACGTTGCTTCGGTAACCGACTATACCGGCAAGCTTGTGCTTGAGTTTGTAGACTATCGTTTAGACGACACCCCGAAATATACAGTGGTGCAGTGCAAAGAGCGCGATGTCACATATTCTACCCCCCTTCGTGTGCGTGCCCGCCTTATTAATAAAGAAACCGGCGAAATTAAGGAATCT
>DHOG01000123.1:21950-23471 GCA_002410715.1 Ruminococcaceae bacterium UBA5396
AACCGGCGAAATTAAGGAATCTGAAGTCTTTATGGGTGACTTTCCCCTTATGACTGACAGCGGAACCTTTATAATTAACGGTGCCGAACGCGTGATTGTTTCTCAGCTGGTTCGCTCTCCCGGCGTCTATTACAGCATGAGCTATGACACCATCGGCAAAAAGCTGTTCAATGCTACCGTCATTCCCAACCGCGGTGCATGGCTTGAATATGAAACCGATTCACAGGACGTCTTTTACGTTCGTATTGATAAAAACCGAAAAATCCCGATCACCGTGTTTGCGCGCGCACTTGGCCTAGGTTCGGATGCCGAGCTGCTTGAGTTCTTCGGTGACGATGAACGTATTCACGCAACCATTGACAAAGATATTACCAAAAACACTGAAGAAGCCCTGCTTGAGGTTTATCGCAAGCTGCGCCCCGGTGAGCCGCTGACGGTTGAAAACTCTCAGCAGCATCTCGAAAGCCTGTTTTTTGAAGATCGTCGTTATGACCTGTCACGGGTTGGCCGCTATAAATACAATAAGAAGCTGGCAATATCAAACCGCCTGACCGGATTTAGAATCAGCCGTCCAATTGTCAACCCCATGACCGGCGAGGTTATGGCAGAAGCAGGCGACCTCATAAACTATGACAAAGCGCTTGAAATCGAAGCTGCAGGCGTTATGGTCGCCTATGTCAATGTGGACGAACACGGCGAACTTCGTGAAGTCAAGATCGTTTCAAACGGAATGGTTGATATTAAAAACTTTGTTGATTTTGACTGCACAGAGCTGGGAATCCGCGAGCATGTGCGTTTCTCGATTCTCAGAGAGATTCTTGAATCCAGTGATGGTGAAGATGCTCTGCGTGAGGCCATTCGCAGCCGTTCCGATGAACTTGTTCCAAAGCATATCATTGTCGACGATATTCTTGCTTCGGTCAACTATATCAACTGTCTTGCCCATGATGTGGGCATGACCGATGATATTGATCACCTTGGCAACCGCCGCATCCGTTCGGTGGGCGAACTGCTGCAGAATCAGTTCCGCATCGGTTTTTCGCGTATGGAGCGCGTCATCCGTGAACGAATGACGCTGCAGGCGCAGGATATGGACGTTATCACCCCACAGGCTTTGATCAATATTCGCCCTGTGGTAGCAGCAATCAAAGAATTTTTCGGTTCATCCCCCCTGTCACAGTTTATGGATCAGACCAATCCGCTTTCCGAGCTGACCCACAAACGCCGTCTGTCGGCACTGGGTCCCGGCGGTTTGTCTCGTGACCGCGCCGGCTTTGAGGTGCGCGATGTACACTACAGCCATTACGGTCGTATGTGTCCCATCGAAACCCCTGAAGGTCCCAACATTGGATTGATTTCCTATCTTGCAACCTACGCCCGTATCAATGAATACGGCTTTATAGAAGCCCCCTTCCGCAAGGTGAATAAAGAAACCGGTGTCGTAACCGACGAGGTTGTTTACATGCCGGCGGATATCGAGGATGAATATATTGTGGCGCAGGCAAACGAGCCGCTTGACGA
>DHOG01000159.1 GCA_002410715.1 Ruminococcaceae bacterium UBA5396
GACCATATCATTGTACACTATACAGGGCAGCAGATAAGGCTGGCAATAATCACTTGATTATTTATAAATAGGCTATATAATTTATTATAAAGGATGTTCAATACTATGGGCGCTTTCATCTCAAAATCGGGCATGATTCTACCGACCGACGGCGGTAAACCAACATTCATTAAGACTGCAGAAGGTAAGGGAATATAATAAAATGAAAAAGAAAACTATCATTATTCTGTCAGTTGTTGCGGTTTTTATAATAACCGGTTTTTTGGGTGCTTATCAATTGATTAGGGAAATGCAGAAAAATATGGCGGTAGTTTCCGATATGCAAATTGAAGATGTGGATATATCCACTGTTTCTGATGGTACCTATGAAGGAAGCTATGGAACTACACTTGTCCGGGCGTCGGTTGAGCTGACCATAAAAGGCCACAAGATTACCGATATTAAATTAACAAAACATGATAACGGTATGGGAAAAGCAGCAGAGTCTATCCCCGATATGGTTGTAAAGTCGGGCACCCTACAGGTGGACACAGTTTCAGGTGCAACATACAGCAGCAAAGTAATACTAAAGGCAATAGAAAACGCCTTAAACCAAGCTGTCAATTCATAATATTAATTAAGTTACCTAAGTTACCTTAATGGGGGGTGAAACTTTGCGGCAGAATTATGTAAGGCAGTGCTTTCCGATCCTTAAGGATTTTCTCGGATATATGGAAGTAGTTAAGGGAAGATCAATAAATACAGTTGAGGAGTATTTTATTGATCTGCGCACCTTTTTTCGTACAATCAAAATACTTAGAGGGCTTGTCCCGCCCAACGCGGAACCGGAGGATGTAACGATAACCGATATAGATATAAATTTTATCCGTACCATAACTCTTCAAGATGTTTACGAATATATGAACCATGTCAAAAACGACAGAGAAAATCATGCCCGCGCACTTGCTCGCAAAGCCTGCTCCTTAAGAGTGTTTTTCCGCCATTTAACCAATTATACGCACCAACTTGAAGTAAATCCTGTTCAAAATCTGGATACACCCAAAACCCGAAAAGCGCTTCCAAAGTATCTGACACTCGAGCAGAGCATTGCACTGCTTCAATGTCCGGACGGAGAATTTGCTGAACGTGATTATTGCATACTGACGCTTATGCTTAACTGTGGGCTTCGCCGCGCTGAAATTGTTGGTTTGAATCTTTCAGATATACGGAGCGATGGCACGTTAAGAGTTCTAGGAAAGGGCAACAAGGAACGTGTCATTTACCTAAATGATGCATGTCGTGTTGCTCTGGAGCGCTACCTTCCCACAAGACCGGTAGATGGAGTCGAGAAAAAGGAAAGAAATGCGCTTTTTTATAGCCGATTAAAAAAAAGATTGAGCCTACAGGGCTTGCATTACATTGTCAAAGGTTATCTGAAACGCGTTGATGGTCTTGAGGAATATTCGGCACATAAGTTAAGACATACCGCAGCAACACTAATGTACCGAAACGGGGTTGATATACGAATATTGAAAGAAATACTTGGTCACGAAAATCTGGGTACAACCGAAATTTATACCCACCTGTCAAGTGAGCAGCTTGAAAAAGCCGCCGATGCAAATCCACTTGCACGTATCCACCCTAAAAAATCAAACAAGAGAAATACTCAAGCATAAATGCGAGAAAACTATAAAAATGTGTATCGAAATCGTTATTAACACAACAAGAACCGGCTATACTGCCGGTTCTTGTTGTGTTAATCCTCTTCTACTTTATTTGCTTCGATAACCTTTTGAGCGACCGGTTGAGGCGCTTCCTCATATCTGACAAACTCAAACTTGAAATGACCGCGACCTTGAGTCAGGGAACGCAGCAGAGTTGAAAAATCTCCCATTTCAGCCATCGGAACTTCCGCCTCAACGCAGGTAAGATTATCTTCCTCAGAAGGTACCATACCAAGAACACGGCCGCGACGTTTGTTAATGTCCCCCATCACGTCGCCGGTGTTGTCGTTTGGAACATACGCTTTTAAGGAACCAACCGGTTCAAGCAACACCGGATTTGCCTGTGGTATGCCGGTTTTATAAGCGAGTGCTGCAGCAAGCTTAAATGCCATCTCGGATGAATCGACAGGATGATAGGAGCCATCTACCAAGGTGGCTTTCAACCCCACCATTGGAAATCCTGCCAACGTTCCTTTGCGGCAAGCCTCAATCAAACCTTTTTCCACCGCCGGAAAGAAATTCTTTGGAACCGATCCGCCAAATACAGTTTCGTTAAATTCAAGCTCATCATTTGTCCCAGGCTCAAATTCAATCCATACATCACCGAATTGCCCGTGTCCGCCTGATTGTTTTTTATGGCGTCCTTGAACTTTAACTTTCTTTCTTATGGTTTCGCGATACGGCACCTTTGGAACATCAAGCGTAACGTCAACGCCAAACTTGCTCTTAAGCTTTGATACCACAACGTCAAGATGCTGTTCACCCAATCCAGAAAGAATCCTCTCATGCGTTTCATGGTTGTGATAATAGCCGATTGTCGGATCTTCCTCCATAAGCCTTGAAAGACCGGCAGAAATTTTTTCTTCATCCGCTTTATTTTTTGCATGTACAGACATCGACAGATGTGGCGCATCAAAGCTTACTCCCGGTAGAATCACAGGGCGTGTTGAAGAACACAGCGTGTCTCCGGTGTTGGTGTTTGCAAGTTTCGATACAGCGCCAATGTCTCCCGCACAGATATACGGGACTTCCTGCTGCTTTTTCCCGCGCACCATATACACTTTGCCGATTTTTTCTGTTGAACCCGTACGCATATTCAACAACGTAGTGTCAGGCTTAACTGTACCACTTACAACTTTGAAATATAGAAGTTTTCCGACAAAAGGATCGACAATGGTTTTAAAAACAATGACAGCAGTCGGATCATTATCGTCAACTTTCAGAGCAACATCCTTGCCGTCTGCATCTTTTCCACTCTCGCCCGCCATAGTTTCGGCATAAGGTGCAAGCCAGATGAGGCCGTTCATAAGCTGGTCAACGCCTTCAAGCGTATAGGCAGAACCGCAGAACACCGGGGCAATCTCTCCGCGCCGAACACCCGATGCAAGACCGTTGATGAGCTCGTCCGGTGTAAAGTCCTCACCGGAAAAGTATTTTTCCATCAGCTCTTCGCTTGTCTCCGCAACAGCTTCGTTCATTGCTGTACGAAGTCCTTCAAGCCGATGCCCCATTTCAGGAATAGGCACCTGAATTGACTTCCCGTCCTTGTAGGTATAGGCTTTATACTCAAGTAGATTGATGTAACATTGAACTTTTCTGTTTTCAACAAATGGAACAACCAATGGACATATCATCGGTCCGAAATGAGCTTTTAGCTCCTCAAACACTTTATAGAAGTCTGAATTCTCGTTATCCATTTCGTTCACAAAGAATATCTTGGAGATACCCTTTTTAGAAGCTGCTTTAAAACCCTTTTCAGAACCAACAGCAATTCCGTTTTTTCCGGAAATTGTTATAACAGCACTTCCAGCAGCGCGCATTCCTTCGTTTAACCCACCCGAAAAATCAAACAGACCGGGCGTGTCTAATATATTCATCTTGGTATTTTTCCATTCGATTGGAGCGATTGCCATTAAAACAGTGGCTTTGCGCTTAATCTCCTCCGCGTCAAAATCACAAATCGTTGTTCCGTCTGCAATCCGTCCTAGTCTGTCCGATGCCCCCGAAAGAAAAAGCATAGCTTCGGCCAAAGAAGTCTTTCCTGTACCGGAATGCCCGACAAAAGCTACATTGCGAATATTTTTTGCGTTGTACTGTCTCAATGAAATACTCTCCTTTCTTATGTGAACGCCATAACTACGGTTTCGACATGATTAAGCAATATTGTACAAATTTAAAATCACATCTGGAACCACTTTGATAATTATAAACTACTTAGGCCACCTTTTCAACCTAAAAATATACAAAGAACAAAATTACTCCATGTGACGATGCACACGGAGTAATTTTGTTAGAAATATACAATTGTTTACACTCTGTAAATGCAAGGTACTACCCATGAAACCACAGTCCAGAGAAGAGTATAAGCGATCAACAATATCGGTGTTATCATAACTCCAGTATATAAAGCCAATAATACGGCGACAGACAGTCCCAATATTCCAGCTACAATTTGTACAACCATAGCCAGACGAACCGATTTTAGCAACCTACGGCAGTAAGTAATTCCAAATGCCGTGCCCTCCAGTCTTCCGTTTGAAGCTAGAACCGCATCATTTTCTTCACTTTTCTGCTGAATGAGCTGCTCATAACTACGACCCGCAGGTGCCCCCATTACCTCTACATAAAACGAATCAAGGTCATAAACCTGACAAATCAGTTCCTCAGTTACATTAGGATCACAGGTTCTCACCAGTAGAGTGATGCCGGAATTGCACATATTCTTTAAAGCCTTGGTGATGCCTGCGTCTGCTACATAGCTAATCACAAACATAGCCGATAGTTCCCCTACCGTTGAAAGATAGACGATTTGGCGGTTGTTCTTGGTATACCGTGCCTCATAATCTCGGGAAGGCACATCAACCCCGTGATTCTCCAATAGATGTCGGTTGCCAATCAGAACTCGGCGACCGCCAACCCAGCCGGACATACCCATACCCTGTTCATACACTAGAGTATCGACCTCTTTAAGAATATCGGTGCGATTTTGAATGACACGGCGAAATACACTAGATAAAGGTCCACCTGCTGCAATCGAAACCGCCGCAGCATCAAGGATTGCCTCGTCAATACGCGTACCTAAAAAAGTTTTAATACCATGCAAAAGTACGCTTTCACTCGGAAAAACCTCCAGTGCATCTACAGCCAATGCGTGGATATCACCGAAATCTTCGGCTGCTTGCCATCCAATCATCATTGCCCCATGTCGTAGTACGCGCCGTGCAGCACGAAGAATTGGAAAATTTACCGTCGTTAATGCGCCGGCAGGCATTGAAATGCAGACAGCCGAAACAAAAACAGTTAATGCATCCATAATTGAACCACCCAGAAGCGAAAAAACAACTGCCAGCACTGCGGATGCACCTACCGTGCAGGGAACATATACACGCAGCGAACCCTCGCATGTATCGGTTTGATATGAATTTTCAAGAAATCTTGTAATAAAATCCGTTTTTTCAAGATAGCACACTACAGGATCACCGATTGCAACTGCTGCTCTTCCTATTTCTGAAGCCATTCTTCGGTTTTCAATAATATGAGCCGCATATTTATCACCGCGGTATGATACAAACTGAAAGTTGTCTGTAATTCGAATGATAAGCATTTGACGGCCAAGCGAACCAAGAAAACATGCTATGGCAGCAACCGGAGCAAATAGGATTACTTTACCGCCCGTAATTACATCGGGGTTTAGAAATTGTACAATTGTATGTATCGTAGCCAATAAAACCAGGACTGATGTCACGCTATCCATGTTGCCACGCATATGAAACAGTGCGCTGATTCCTTCCTCAAAAGAGCGGTGATTAATAAGCGACGTTACGGCTAGCAAAAATACATTCAAACCGATATATAACACAGGATTAATATTTGACCATTTTAAATAATAAACTACCGCTGAAACAATTAAGGTCAGGGAAAATGCTCCCGTTAAAATAAGCTGAAGCCAGCCTGTACGGCGTCGATATATTAGTTCACTTCTGACAGCATCGGTTTCTTCATAGCTGCAGTAATCCTCAATTTCTTCATCTTCAAAATTATCGAGTTCTTCAGACGGGTCGTTATCCTCTTCTTCGCCTGATAATCTTAACGTAGCAGGCGGATGGAGTTTAAAATTCTCTGCCTTTTTACGTCTTTCTCTTTGCAGCTGCTCCTCCCAGTCGTCAGATTGGGTCGCAGTATATTCTTCAGGTAGGTCCTGCAACAGGCTTTCTAATTGTATCTGATCAAGATCATCTTTTTCCTGCAAAGCATTTAAAGGACTTAGATTATTTAAAACCGATTCATCTGGCAAGTTCGGAGTGGTTGATTGAATATTTTCCATTGCTGCTGCAGGTTTATATATTTTTACTTCCAGATCATTATTGGTATCAGAACTTGAACTTTCTACTTTAGTATCTATTTCCGTTTCAATCCTGAAAGAACGGGTTGCTGATTCTGCTGCAGTAACCTTTTTTACAGTTGACATTTCATCACTATCATGTGCAATTTTTGATACAGATTGGTTTGGCGCCTTTTCAACCTTCTTTGTAGTTGTATTGGTGTCGACTGCCGAACTATCTTCAACTCCAAGCGGAGAAAATGGTCGCTGTTTTAGGCGCTCCAATTTTTTTCTTCTTGCTTCTTCCAATATGTCATCAATTTCAAAGTCGGCATAACTCCGGTTATGATCCGCCAACAGCACCACGCTCCTTATATGACATTCGCCAATAATTCTTTAAAATCAAAATGCAGTGAGCCTCTGCCTTTGTCTGGCAACCTCATATAACAAAACACCGCATGCAACGGAAGCGTTCAGAGAAGATACAGAACCAAGCATAGGAAGCGACAATGTGAAATCACATTGTTCACCAACCAAACGCCCAATGCCCTTTCCTTCAGAACCAATAACGATAGCCATAGGTCCGCGTAAATCCGTCGAGCACCATGCCTCACCTTTCATGTCCATACCGTATATCCAGACACCTCGTTTTTTCAATTCTCGAAGCGTGTCCGAAATATTAGAAACCCTTGCGACCGGAACATACTCCACTGCTCCCGCCGATGCTTTATAAACAGCTGATGTAAGACCGGCAGATCTACGCTTTGGAACAATAACACCGTGCACTCCTGTCGCATCCGCTGTCCTAAGAATCGCACCTAGATTGTGGGGATCTTCAAGCTCATCACAGACAACAAAAAAGGGCGGTTCTTCCTTTTCCTTGGCATTAACAAAAAGATCATCGAGTGTAGCATATTCCTTACATGCCGCAACAGCGGCAATACCCTGATGATTCGACCCGGCTATGCTTTCAAGTTTGCGGCTGTCTATCTCTTTTATGGGGATACCTCTATCACGGCACTTGGAAAGTAAAACATTGATTGATCCTGAATGCTGCCCTTTTGTAATCAATACTTTGTCAATTGCTCTCCCCGACCGCAAAGCTTCATGAACTGCGTTTCTACCGACAATATAATCCGTAAAATGTCTAACCAAGTCCTGTTTGTCCGAACCATCAATCTCCATATCTATCCCTCATGAAAAATCAGTGTAATCATATTAAAAAAGCACTTTATGTAATATTATATCATAATGTTTTTAAAAAATGAAGTAGAATATTTACAATTTGCCTCGAATGATTTATAAATAGATATGTTAGTTATCTTAGTGTAAAATAATAATTGGC
>DHOG01000180.1 GCA_002410715.1 Ruminococcaceae bacterium UBA5396
AAGGGGGATGCCTGATGCCTGACTACAGTATGTTTGTTCCTTGTGTTCACTTTGAACAGATTCCCATTAAAAATTTGGTTTCCAACCAGGAGTACCAGCGAAATCTTTCACAGCAACATGTTGAAAATGCGGCTGCCCACTTCGACCTCCACCAGATTAACCCGGTAAAAGTCAGCCGTCGTAACGGCGTCAACTTTGTTTTTAACGGCCAGCACACTATCGAGATTGTTGCGCTTGTCTCAGGTTCACGGGATACACCCGTCTGGTGCATGATCTATGACGACTTGAATTATGAGCATGAAGCAGATATCTTTGCCAATCAGATGAAGTATGTGAAGCCACTCAAACCTTATGAGGTGTTCATGGCAAATGTGGAAGCAGGAAACGATAAGCAGCTCATCATAAAGGATTTGGTGGAATCCTATTCCCTTACCATTGGTCAAACGAAAAACTACGGCGTTATCTGCGCAGTTTCATCGGTTGAAAGTATTTACGATAAATTTGGATATCACGTATTGGATCGCACGCTTCGCTTATGCGTAGGCGCTTGGGAAGGAGACATGAATTCGCTTTCCGCCAATTTTCTGAACGGTGTAGCTCGGCTTGTAGTCGCTTTCGGGGATTCCATCAAAGATGATCACTTTAAAGAAAAAGTGGGCGTTATGTCCGTCAAGCAGCTTTCCCGCACCGCAAAAGAACGGCGACCGGGGTCTATTGGCTATGCAGAAGCTATGCTCGTGGCATATAACAGAAAATGTAGATATCCGCTTCGATGGGGTAGGCTCTATGAAAAGAATCTTGGAACTACCGACGGACTGGATGCTGATGTTGACCTCCCAGATGCCAATGGTGGGAAGCCGGATGAGGTGGACAAGTCGGAAGAATAAGTAAAGCCGGATTCTCCAAACACAATTTGAAAAATCCAGCTTTGCACTTTTGTGAAAATTTATGGTTGAAGCGAAAAGGCCGGGCGCATATATTCAATTGCGCCCCTGCTTAATCCGTAGTTTTCCGCAATTTTTGTCCAGTTCTTTTTTACAGCTTCGCAAATATTTGTAGAAATCTTTGTGGCCTCGTCTTTTGTGAGGCCGAAGTATTCGGCAACCTCAACGGCCAATGAAAGATCAATACTGTTGTCCGCCTCGCTGACATTGAGCGAAAGCCTGTCGCCGGACGGCACCGGGTTCACATCAAAGAGCGGCGAGAGCCTCCAGCCGGTCGGCGTCAGAATAAAGCCGTGGTTGCGAAGATGGTCGTCGGTATTGGAAACCGCCATGTTGAAGACGATTCGCTTCCACAACTCCGTCAAATCCTGTTTCGGTTCGGCGCCGTATGCCCGAATATACTCCGCAAGGTCAAGATAACTCGTTCCATCCGCCGCGGAGGCGCCGTCCGTTTTACCAAGCAGCGTCATGGCGGAGGCAAAGTGTATGCGCCTTTTCCCGTCTCGGTCAAACCGCTTGACCAGAAAGGTACCGCCGGTTTTTGAGAAGGTTTCGAGTTTTGACTCCGGTACATCAAGCGAACAGAGCCGGGCCAGATCATGTACTACCTTCTCCCACGCGCCGCTGTTGTACTCATCGTGCTTTGACGGAAATTTTGCGATCCACAGGGAGCCATCGGCCGCCTGCACAGACGCTTTCGGTCGTGCGCCGCCGAGTGAAGATCCGGGGGCCAGAAGCTCCCACAGCCACTTTTCTCCAAGGCCGTTATCGTCATTTTCAAAAGAGATGGAGGCGTTTTCCAATGTCCGAAGGCTGATCCAGGGAGGTGTGGCGAATGATTTCCCGTTGGAGAGAAATTCACCGCCTTCTTCCAAACTAAAACGAAGAGCGCCCATGCGGGATTCATCGTACACGCCGAGCAGGAAATCGCTTTCCGTCAGCTTGCGGGGTTTGCGGTCTTCTTTTCGGGCGTCAATTGCCTCCTTACGCTTCATGAGGAGTCTGCCCCATCTGTCGGGGCAGGAATCTGCAAACAGCCCGAACAGGCCCTTATCGAGGGGCGTATACTGCCGTCCCCGATAGAGGGAAAGATCCGGGTCGAGAGAGTAGGCGCTCTCAAAAGAACGCAGCCACTCATCCGCGTATTCAAAGGAGAAGGTCTCTTGTCCTCGGATAAACGAGGTATGCAGTCTGCCGATCAGCGAGGGTTTCTCGCTGCGCCAGTTCTCATATACAAATATGGTCTTTTCAGTTTGAGCCATGATCAATCACCTTTCTTCGGTGCGCGTTTCCTTGTGGGCAAGTCCAAGTCCTGAAGCTTTCTGCCGAACTCATCGTCTTTTGCAATCAATAGCAGGTCCGTGTCCAGATTGTTGAGCGCGTGTAAAACGGCAGCATACGAGCCTATGGCGACTGTGGATGAGCCGTTTTCAATTGCATTCAGTGTTTGTCTGCTGATTCCGGCTCGTTCCGCGACGAGCTGCGCAGACAATTTCCGTCTCAATCGCGCGAGTTTAATCTGCTCGCCCATTTGCTCGAGTATCTCGCGTGTTTTGGGCATTATAATAGCCGCTTTCTTACTCATATTATCACCGCCGATACTGTAATGTATAATATAATATACAATAATATTGTAAATGTCAAGTATAATGGCGGTTAAGCCGTTAGTTCGACGTCATGAGGCTTTCTTCGACAATATATCCGCCGCCAAAGATAATTTCCAGTTTTCCATCCGGATATACTTTGATGCACTCGATCATCTGTCGGACGATGGAATCGTCATATTGAAATTTATTTTGTTTCCGGGCTTCGATGACTTGTTGGATTTGTTCGAGCCGGTCATTCGAAGAACCGTCCGAATTCGCCGGCTGTTGAACAGCATTGATTCTGTTTTTGAGCAGTGCAATTGTGTCCGAAATCTGTTTGAATTCGTCTTCGTGACTCTCAATATCTTCTCCATCCTGAACACTATCATTGATCAGTTCAAGCATTTTCCGATTCAACGCATCAATTTTTCTTTGGAGCAAGTCCACCTCGTCAGAGCAGCCATTTAATCCAAGCGCTTCGCCGATAGTGGCTTTCATAAGAGTCATGTAGGTCGACTTATCCTCGTCATTGAATTT
This sequence comes from Ruminococcaceae bacterium UBA5396, assembly GCA_002410715.1. Taxonomy (GTDB): domain Bacteria; phylum Bacillota; class Clostridia; order Oscillospirales; family Acutalibacteraceae; genus Avimonas. The sequence continues at coordinate 3,068 of DHOG01000180.1, forward strand.
ATTTAAGGCGCGCACAATGGCACTCTGCAGTGCGGTTTCATAGACAGTGAGGGATTTCTTACAGTATTGTTTGCCATAATCAAGACGATTGATGCAGCGCCAGACAATTCGTTTCTTACCATTATTCGTCCAAGTGACTCTTTTGTATCGACTTCCGCATTCGCCACAGATCAGCACATCGGTCAACGCATATCTGGAATACTTGCCGGATGCAGTAACTGCCTTTGTGGACTGCGGAGTTCGGGTTTTCCTTCGAAGCAGTTCCTCCTGTGCTTTGTGAAAGGTTTCTCGGCTGACAATAGCGGGATGACTGTTTTGAACATAGTACATTGGAGCCTCGCCTGTATTCTTGCGCCGTGTCTTCGAGATACAATCGATAGTAACCGTTTTCTGCAGGATGGAGTCACCACAGTATTTTTCGTTTGCCAAGACTCCAGCGATCATGGCGTCACTGAAGGTCAATTTCTTCCCAGGTACTTTGATCTTCTCCGCCTGCATTATTGCGGAGATTTTCCTTGGCGTTTCTCCGGCAAGATACATATCAAAGATGCGCACCACGAGCGCTGCTTCTTCTGGCACAATCTCAGGCATGCCATCTTCGCCCTTTCGATATCCAAGCAGTTTTTTATATACAAAGACCGCATTGCCGTCCTCAAATCTCTTTCGGTAGCTCCATGTAACATTCTTGCTCATGCTTTCGGACTCGGATTGGGCAAAGCCAGCGTAGATAACAAGGTACAGCTCGCTGTCGATCTTGAGCGTATCAATATTCTGTTCCTCGAAGAAAATTCCAATACCCTTGGATTTTAGGATGCGCACATGATCCAGACAATCCACGGTGTTTCTCGCAAATCTGGACACGGACTTGGTGATAACGTAGTCGATTTTTCCGGCAAGGCAATCATTGATCATTTTCTTGAATGCGGGGCGTTTATCAGCTCTGGTTCCCGATATACCTTCGTCCGCATATAGTCCGGCAAACGCCCAGTCTTTTCTTGCGGCGATCATCTCCGTGTATACCTTTTTCTGCGTGGTATAGGAGGTGAGCTGTTCTTCACTGTCCGTGGAAACACGGCAATAGGCTGCCACACGCTTTTGTTGATATTTTTCTTTATCCACAATCATTGAGCGTTTTGGCTCAATGACTGAGATGGTCTTTTTAGGGATCTTGGTGACTTGCATCAGACTCATCTCCAATCTCTGTTTCCGTTTTTGTATACAGTTTGAGCTTGCCACCTTCATCAAGAGTGATGTAGCTGACAAGGTCTGTAAAGTAAGTGATATTAAATTTGTCCTGTGGCTTCATCATTTCCGCTCTTTTCCTGGCGATTGAAGCCGTTATATTTAATTTGCTGCTGCTCTCTCGATAAATCTGACCTGCCATGTCGATGGTTTTAGCTATGACAAAATCCTCATTGGGATTATCTCTTTCGAGTTCAATGCTGATTTCATTATTCAGCTTTTGAACAGCAGGTGTCATCGCATGACGTTTCTTCTGCCGTGGAATCAGGAGTTCGCTATTGCAGATGATTCGATTTATAAGCACAGCGGATTTTTCCAGAAGCTGCGTATCTCCGATACGAACCTTTAGACCACACGCATCATTTGTACACATCCAACTTTCACGAATCCTATGCTTATTGCTTACACGTCTTCTCATAGAAGAGCCGCATTTTTCACAGCGGACATAACCCCGCAGGAAGTTGATCGCTTCGCAATCCTTTTCAAAGGTGTTGCGCTGCCGGGCAGTTTTCAGGTTTACAGCTGTTTCATAGAGATCCTCATCAATAATCGGGTCATACTCACCATCGCCAATATATTTTGCGTTGTCGATGATCCGGGCAATACGCGCCTTATCCCATGTATCCGTTCTTTCGTTATACGGAATTCTTTGCTCCGTTAGCTGCTCGGCAATGCATTTCAAAGAAGATCCGTCGATATACGCATCGAAGATTGCACGGATAACATCCGCTTCATCATGTTCGATAATCGTCCTGCCGTTTCGGATCGTATAGCCATAAGGGATGTAGCGTATTTTCTTCATGATAGGATTCTCCTATATCAGATCAGCTCTGTGAATTTCAGCCCGCCGTGGACGGTGATCGTCATTTCATCATGTCTGTTGATCGAAATCTCTTTTACAATCTCGAGGAACAATTTCTCATCGAAGCTCTCAAGCGGCTCTTCAAGTTCATCCAAAGTCGTTTTCAGATGCTTTACATCCTCCAGCATACGGATGATATGAGATTCCAACGCGTTTTGGCGCTCCTTTTTCAGCTTTGCGAGTTGATTGCTTATCTCACGCACCTGCGCCTGATGTACTTCAGCAGCAAGGTATCCCTTCGAACGGAGCTGTTCAAGCATTGGTCCATGTGCCCTCAATCGCACCTGCCACATCTCCCGAGCCAGCCGCCAGAGCAGGCGTCGCCATGCAAAGAGTAACGAGGAGGACAAGGCAGAGCGCGGCAATGAGTTTTTTGCTTTTCATGAATTCCATCCCTTTCATAATAAAATGGCCGCCGAGATGAGATTTCTCGACGGCCTTGCTGATGCGTTTACGGTTTTGCCGGTGCGATGTGCCATTCCTCCCAAAGATTGCCCCGGATGGTGACGCTGTCCGTCATGTTCATGGACAGCATGCCCGCCGGCGTCCAGCAGTCAAGGATCCATGTGTATGTGGTGTAGGCTCCGTCTGGGAACCAAATGGGCGTGAAATGTGTGCGCCGGTTATAGGTTGAGTAGCGATTTTCCTTGAACTCAAACTCAGAGCTTCTGCCGGTGATAACCCTGTCCAACAGCCGCCAATAGGTTGCGTAGCCGAATTCAGGGAAATAAGTCACGGCATTCTGTGCCGCGGTAGTGGCTGCGGACTGATCGGTACGGACACGGGCAGTTACGTTTTCCTGTACGCCGTATCCGCTTTTGGTGGTGCTGCCGGTTGCTGTGGGCGATTTGTCATCAGGCGTGATACTCATGGTGGCCGTCAGCGTTGCGGTGCAGCTATAGTACAGCAGCAGGCCTGAATCATCAATTCCGGTATAAGATTTAGCAGGGAACGCCGAAGCGGCGTTCGGCAGGCCTTTTTCCGATAGATAATGCGTTGCGCGATAAATGCGCTTAACGCCTTGCCGGGAACTGCTAAAAACCTGCTGAATCCTGATTCTAAATGACGGCGCCGGGCATTTGCCCGGCGCCGCTTTGTCATGGAGTGAAATAGAGCGTTGGATAGCCTGACAGTTGCGCCCCGTATGTACGTCAAGGCGGGGGGCTTTATACAGACGGAGTTCCCGCCGTTAAAAAGCCGGTCATGGGAGAAACGGACCTTTCCCATGACCGGATTTAAATATAATATCTGTTTCGGATGCCGCGGCATTATTGTTCAGGCATGAACCTTTTCGTGCAGTTTCTTCAGCCCCTCAACTTCGCTGCAAACATCCGAATAGTCGCAGGACGCGCAATCGCAATCGATCTTTTCAAATACTTTGTTCATAGCGCGCATGACTTTGTTGGCCTTGTCGCCGATGGGTTTGAGCTTTCGAACATCCTCCTCGGAGGCCGTGACGAAAATCACTGAAGCACGGTCAATATAGTCCAGCGACTTCATCGCTCGGATCAGCTCGCTGCCCAGGACGCGGAAGGAAAACCCTTTTCTCAGTGCGTCTTTTCCCACCCGGCTCCATTCCTTGTTTTCCTGCAAAACGGCGCGCATCATATACCCGTACAGGGACAGCCGGAACCGCAGTCTGTTGAGCTCCTGATATCTGTCGAAGAAATTGTCCTCCGTGAAATCGTGACCCGCCAGCAGGACGACCTTGCCGAAGGGCAGCTGCCGGCTGTCCGTTTCGTTCAGGTCGGGACCGATCAAAGTGATCTTGCCATCCTGGATTTTTTCATGATCACTGGTGCACAGGAAGAAAGAAGAAGACTCCGTCCGCGGGGACCCGAGTTCGACCGCTGTGTCGGAACTGAGAAGAATCCTTCCGCTGTCCGCCGGCCAGCAAATATTCGCGTCGAAGGGAATCTCCCTGCCGCGGCCTTTCCAGTCGTTTTCAATCAGTGCCGAAACAGCGTCTATATAGCTGTCCAGAAGCAG
>DHOG01000069.1:0-1958 GCA_002410715.1 Ruminococcaceae bacterium UBA5396
GCTTTACTGCGAGGACAGAAAAACTTTTCAGTGCTATCCGAGCTATAAAACAATCGGCTCTGCTCTCAAAATTTCCAAGAACACCGTCCGAAAATATGTTGCGGGACTTGAAGCAAAGGGTTTGATTACTACCGAGCCGACGCAGATTTTTAAGAGTGATGGAAAGCGGTATAACGGCAATCTCAAGTACACCATCCGCCCTATTGAAGAAGCTAAAGAACAATATTTACAGTTGCAAATGCAGCAGGCGGCACTGGCGCAGGCTGGGGCAACTACCAAAAGGCAGCTGGAGGAATACGACCGTAAGCACAGGAGCAAAGCGATGTAGCCAATTTTTGTGAGGATCGATTATTAAGCAGGTTAAAGTGAGGGGCCTGTATTCGCCCCTCACAGCCCACATCGGACGGCTGAGCCGACCGTTTGAAAGCTTTTAAGGAATAAAAAATAAAAAGCACCGCCGTCTATTGGGAAAGGAGCAATGATGAGCGAAAATAAGAAAAAGTATGCGTTTTGGCTAGAGCCTTCTTTAGTGGAGGAAATGGAAAGTATGCTAACTGAAGCAAACGCAACATCTAAAGGTGATTTTGTAAGGCAGGCAATAAAATTTTATTTGGCCTATCTTAGACAAAACAAAAGTATTGACTTTCTATCATCCATCCTCGCACAGACCATCAAAAACGAGATTGAGAGCGTTGAGCATAATCTCTCGGAAATGCTTTTCAAGATTGCGGTGGAGCAAGCAAAGTGTAACCACATGATTGCTTACGCAAACCAAATTGATAATGAAGCCTTGATGCGACTGCATGATATGTGTGCGGGAGATGTTGCTCATACGAACGGAATCATATCCTTTGAGCAGGCTTACAAATTTCAAAAGGATGATGCCTGATGCCGAAGATTATATTTACAAGTAGGTATATTAAAAATCCTGCAAGTCAGAATGCAGGCAAGCTTGTTCGGTATATGGGGACCCGTGAAGGAGTAGAAAAACTGCCGAGCGGAATCGACAGCAAGCCTGCTACGAAAAAGCAGAAGGATTTAATATTCAATTTAATTGAAGCCATTCCCGAATCCTACGGATATCCCGAGTTTGATGATTACTGCAAAGCGGAAACAAAAGCATCTGCAACCGAATTTGTCGATGCCTTCATTGAGCGCAACGCCGACCGTATTGACGGAATTAAAAAATTAGTGTCATATATCGGTGAGCGCCCGGGCGTCGAAAAGCTTGGGCGGCATGGCTTATTTTCTCAGACAGATGATAAAATCGACATTGATGCGGTTGCTGGTGAGGTTTCAAACCACGAAGGAATACTGTGGACGCATGTAGTGAGCCTGCGCCGTGAGGATGCGGAACGGCTGGGCTACAACAATGCAGAAACTTGGAAAAACCTTGTCTGCAGGAATGCGTTGCAGGTTGCTGAGGCGCACAAAATTGATATTTCAAATCTACAGTGGTATGCGGCGTTTCATAATACAACGTACCATCCGCACATTCATCTGATGGTCTATTCCAAAGACCCGAAGCAGGGCTACCTCACAAACAAAGGCATTGAAGATATGCGAGGAATGTTTACAAAGGACATATTCCGAAATGAAATGTATCATCTGTTTACGCTGGAAACCGAAATGCGTGATGAGGTAAAGGATGAGGTCAAAGAACGGCTTGAAGAGCTGCTTGCACATACACAGGCCGATGCATCTTACTCTGCGGAAATGTATAGGTTGGTATCTAAACTAGCTTCACAGCTTAAAAGTCACAAGGGCAAAATGATGTATGGCTATCTGCCGAAAGCAATTAAAGATACTGTAAATAAAATTGTCAGAGAGCTTTCAAGGGATGAACGTATTGCCGAACTTTATTCCGAGTGGAATAAAGTCAATCGTGAAAAACTATCCACCTATTATGACAAGCCGAAGCCTGAAATACCGCTTGAGGAAAATAAGGAGTTTCGCAG